>CAZJOA010000016.1:0-26310 GCA_964547515.1 uncultured Faecalibacterium sp. | reverse complement strand
GGCCGCGAGGTTCTAGCCGTCAAAGACGATCGAGCCCGTCCGTGGCCGCAGCAGTCCCGCCACCGTGTTCAGCGTGGTGGACTTGCCCGCGCCGTTCGCGCCGATGAGCGTGACGATCTCGCCCTCATTGACCTCGAAGGAGATGCCCTTGATGGCGTGGATCGCGCCGTAGTACACATGGATGTCGCTGACTTCAAGCAGGCTCATCAGTCGCCCTCCTTTTCCCTGGCATTCGAGCCGAGGTACGCCTCGATGACCACCGGGTTCTGCTGGATCTCATCCGGCGTGCCCTTGGCGATGATCCGCCCGTAATTCAGCACGCAGATGCCCTCACAGATGCCCATGACCAGGTTCATGTCGTGCTCGATGAGCATCACGGCGATCTGGAATTGGTCGCGGATGCTGATGATGGTGTGCATCAGCTCGTCGGTCTCATGGGGATTCATGCCGGCGGCGGGTTCGTCCAGCAGGAGCAGGGACGGATTTGTCGCCAGGGCGCGGACGATCTCCAGCCGGCGCTGTGCACCGTAGGGGAGGCTGCCGGCCTTGACGTCCGCCATGTCCTGCATGTCGAAGATGGAGAGCAGCTCCAGCGCCTTTTCGTGCTGCTTGCGTTCGCCCTTCCAGTAGGACGGCAGGCGCAGGATGCCGCTGCCCATGCCGTATTTGATCTGGTTGTGCAGGCCGATGCGCACATTGTCCTCCACGGTCATGTTGGAGAACAGGCGGATGTTCTGGAATGTGCGGGCGATGCCCATGCGGTTGGCCTGCTCGGTGTTCATGCCGGAGGTGTCCTTGCCGTTGATGAGCACCGTGCCCGTCGTGGGCTGATACACCTTGGTCAGCAGGTTGAAGACGGTGGTCTTGCCCGCGCCGTTGGGGCCGATGAGCCCGCAGATCTCGGTCGGGCCGACGGCGATGTTGAAGTCCTCCACGGCCTTGAGTCCGCCGAATTCGATGCCCAGGTGGCGCGTCTCCAGCACGGGACGCTTGTCCACATCGCGCTCCGGCACGATGGAGGTGGACGGCACGGGCACCATCCTGGTGTCCAGCAGGCGCTTGCGCGGCTGATTCAGTGTCATGCGGCGTCACCTTCCTTTCGGGCGGGGAGGAGCTTGGCCTTCCACGCGGCGCACCTTTCTGCCAGCGCCTGCATGCCCCTGATGCGCATGATGGCCGCCCACAGGTTCTTGAGGATGGGGCTGTTGGTGGCGAGCATCACCAGGATGAGCACGATGGCATACACCAGCATGCGGTAGTTGGAGAAGGAGCGGAGCATCTCGGGCAGGAGGGTGAGTGCAGCGGCGGCGATGACGCTGCCGCGGATGTTGCCGATGCCGCCCAACACCACGAAGACCAGCACCAGAATGGACGTGTCGAACTTGAATTTGGCGGCGGTGACGGTGGAGAAGTTCAGGCCGTAGAGCGCACCGGCCATGCCCGCCAGCACGGCGGAGGTCACGAAGGCCATCATCTTGTATTTGGTGACGTTCAGGCCGACGGATTCGGCGGCGATGCGGCTGTCGCGGATGGCCATGATGGCGCGTCCGGAGCGGGAATTGATGAGGTTGAGCACCACGAAGAGCGTGAAGAGCACGAGCACGAAGCCCATGTCAAACGTGGCGATTTTGTTCACGCCGACCGCACCGGCCGGGCCGTTGTAGATCACCTTGCCCGCCAGATCGGGGCTGTTGAAGCCCACATGGAGGGCAGTGCCGTCCACGGAGAAATACAGGGTGTTGAGCACATTGCGGATGATCTCACCGAAGGCCAGGGTGACGATGGCGAGGTAGTCGCCGCGCAGACGCAGCACGGGGATGCCGATCAGCACACCGGCGATACCCGCGAACACGCCGCCGGACACGATCGCCAGCAGCAGGCGGACGGTCTTGTTATCCGCCAGGAAGGACAGGGCGGACGCACTGCCCCCGAAGGCGCTCAGCAGCCAGGTGGACATGATGATGCCCGAGAACGCGCCCACGCTCATGAAACCGGCGTGCCCCAGGGAGAGCTCGCCGGAAATGCCGACCGTCAGGTTCAGGGACACCGCCATGACGATGTACACACAGATGGGGACGAGCTGTCCCTTGAGGGCGCGGCTCATCTTGAAGCCGTCGATCTCGCCGGACATGGCCAGCTGACAGACCAGGTACGCCAGAATGACCATGGCATAGGTGATGAGGCTGCTGCGGAGCTTTTTGGAGATTTTCACGCTTGTCACCTCACACTTTCTCATGGGTCTTCTTGCCGAGGAGGCCGGTGGGCTTCACCAGCAGGACGATGATGAGCACGGCGAAGACAAAGGCATCGCCCAGCTCCATGGAGATATAGGCCTTGCCGAGCACCTCGATGACACCCAGGAGGATGCCGCCGATCATTGCGCCGGGGATCGAGCCGATACCGCCGAAGACCGCCGCCGTGAAGGCCTTGATGCCGGGCATCGAGCCGGTGGTGGGTGTCAGCGCGGGATAGGAGGTGCACAGCAGCACACCGGCGACCGCCGCCAGGGCAGAGCCGATGGCGAAGGTGACGGAGATGGTCTGGTTGACATTGATGCCCATCAGCTCCGCCGCACCCTTGTCCTCCGACACGACGCGCATGGCCTTGCCCATCTTCGTCTTGCCGGTGAAGAGCGTCAGCGCGATCATGATGACGATGCATGCCACGATGGTCACGATGGATTCACCCTTGATGATGAGCTGCCCGTCCAGCAGGGCGATGGACTGCACACCGATCATGCTGGGGAAGGACTTGGTGTTCGACCCCCAGATGAGCAGGGCGGCGTTTTGCAGCAGATAGCTCATGCCGATGGCGGTGATGAGCACGGCCAGGGAAGCCGCCTGACGCAGGGGCTTGTAGGCCAGGCGCTCGATGAGCACGCCCAGCAGCGTGCAGACCAGCATGGCGACGACCATGGCCACCGCCGGGGGCAGAGACCAGTAGTGCACCGCGCAGAAGGAGATGTACGCGCCGATCATGATGACATCGCCATGGGCGAAGTTCAGCATTTTGGCGATGCCGTAGACCATCGTGTAGCCCAGCGCGATGATGGCGTACACGCTGCCCAGGCTCAGGCCGTTGAGCAGATGGGAAAGGAATGAAATCATTCGTAAGCAACCTCATTTCCATGGCAGGGAGCGACTGACGGAGGAAAAGCGCATGCCCGACTTCCGCATAGCCGCAGAAGCCGGGCGTAAATCATGCGGCAGGGAGGCTTCGCCTCTCTTCCAGGGGTTCTCTGATGATTCGGCAGCAATTCTGTGCAGCGAATGGTGAAAAAGGTCCAATCAGGATCAGTCCACCTTGGCGTACACGCCGTCCTTGACGACATAGACCGCCGGGGTCTTCGTCACCTCGCCCGTCGCCGCCCAGGACAGTTCGCCCGTCAGGCCGGAAATGTGCAGGTTCGGGAATTCCGCGATCAGCAGCTCACACGCCTCGTCAAAGGGGGTGTCCGCCGTGATGCCCGCATTCTGCGCGGCGGTGTACAGCGCGTAGATGCCGTCATAGGCATCGGCCGCGAACTGGTTGGGCTCTTCGCCATAGGCCGCGACATAGGCCTTGACGAAGCCCTGGGTCTTTTCGTCCGGGGAGGACGCGGCGAAGGGCGTCAGCAGCATGAGGCCTTCCGCCAGGGTGGTGTCGAAGCCCTCCAGCGCCAGCAGACCATCCATGCCGTCGCCGCCGAAGAACACGGGCGCATAGCCGACGGCCTTGGCCTGCGCCAGGATCAGGGACGCAGGGGTGTAGTAGATGGGCAGGAAGACCAGATCAGCGCCCGCTTCCTTGCAGGCAGCGATCTGCACGGAGAAGTCCGCATTGTCGTCGGAGGCGAAGGTGGTCGTCGCGACGAGCTCCAGCCCCAGCTCCTTGGCATGCGCCGCGAAGGACTGGTAGATGCCCGTGGAGTACACATCGGCGTTGTTGTAGATCACGCCGATCTTCGTGCCCATGCCCTTGGCGACGATCATGTCCGCCGCCGCGATGCCCTGACCGGGGTCGGTGAAGCACACCTGGAAGGCGTTGTCCTTGTCAGCCGTCACATCGGCGGACGAGGCGGACGGCGTGAGGATGAACACACGCTCCTCAAAGGCCTGTGCCGCAACGGCCAGGCAGGGCGCGGTGGTCACGGTGCCCAGGATCATCTGCGCATCGTTGTCCAGCACGGCGTTGTAGGCGTTGATGCCCTTTTCCGGGTCGTTCTCGTCATCCTGCACGTCCAGGATGATCTGCAGCCCGCCCAGGGCGTTGATCTCATCCGCCGCGATGCGTGCGCCATTGGCCACGGCGCTGCCATAGACGGCGGCACCGCCGGTCATTGGGCCGATCACGGCGATCTTCAGCCCGTCCTCCGCAAAGGCGGGGGCGAACAGGCTCATGGTGCAGCAAAGGGTCAGCACAAGAGCAAACAGCTTCCGGAACTTCATGGGGATTCCTCCTTCTCAGTGTTCGCCTTGCATTTATTCGGCGAATAAGGATGTCCCCATTATACGCGACCAAAAGGCTTCAATCAAGCCTCTGGCCTGTACATTTCGTGTTTTTTCCGTCCCATCATTCGCCCATGGGCAGTGCGGGCTCGATATGGAAGAGCCCGTCGCCCGAGAAGACGAAGGTCAGCGCGCCGCATGCATCGGTGGAATAGAGCGGGATGTCCCCGGCGAGCGCCTCCATGCGAGACTGACGCTCCTCCATTTTGTTGCTCAGGATGAGCAGCTGGGGATCGACGGCGGACAGGAAGTCCTCCGAGGTGGAGGCAGTGCTGCCGTGATGGGCGACCTTGAGCAGGTCGGAGGGCACGGCGACGTAATCCTCAAAGTCACCGGTGATGTCCCCGGTCAGCAGCATCGACACGCCGCGAATGTCCGCCAGCATGACCAGGCAGACATCGTTGGCCTCCATGCCGTCGGGCATGCTGTCATCCGGCGGCCAGAGGACATCCAGCGTGCACCGGGGGAGGACGATGCTGTCGCCGCGCTGAAGCTCGCAGACCTCCGTCCCGGCGGCGGACAGCGCCTCCACCAGGGGCAGCAGATCGGAATCCGTCTGTGCCCGCGTCGCCCCCACCGGCAGACAGCACACCCCGATGGGGATGTCCGCCTCCAGCAAGGCCTGCAATCCGCCTGCGTGGTCGGCATGCAGGTGGGTCAGGATGAGCACATCAATGTCCTCGCCCTCCTCGTTCAGGCTGCTGATGACCTCCTGACCGCTTTCGCCCAGGTCGATGACCACCGTGACAGGGCCGTCCCGCAAGATGGCCGCGTCCGCGTCACCCACGTTCAGCTGGGTGTAGGTGCAGGCCGACCGGGGCGCGGGCAGGAGGATCAGCGCGGTGAGGAGCGCCCCGAGGCCGATGCCCCAACGGCGGAAGCGCCGCAGCCCTCGCGGCACGAGCACCGACAGGCTGAAGAGCAGCAGGGTGCATCCGGCGAGGGTGAGGAGATCGGGCTGCTGCGTCCGGAGGGAAGACAGCGGCAGCGCGTCCAGGGCGCGCACCAGCGTCAGAAAGCCCTTCGTCGCCAGGCCGGAGAGCGTGCCCAGTGCCGTGCTCGCACCGGGAACGGGCAGCATGGCCAGCGTCAGCCAGTACAGGGACATCAGCAATGTGGCGAGGGGGATGATGAGCATGTTGATGGCGATGGACAAAACGGGCAGGCTTTCGAACCAGTACAGCTGGGGCAGCAGCAGACCCAGCTGCGCCGAAAGGGACACGGCGAAGGACTCCCACAGGCGCTTGCCGACCCGGGTGCGGCAGTGGACGCGGTTTGTCACCCACGGGCAGACCAGCATCAGCCCCAGCATGGCGCTGTAGGTCAGCTGGAACGAAGCGCTGGTCAGCAGGGTCGGGTTGAGGATGAGCTGGAGGAGCGCCGCGGTGCACAGCAGGTGGAGCGGCAGCCGCTGACGATGGCTGATGCGGTTCAGGTCGCGCAGGAGGAAGAGCATCACCGCGCGCAGCACCGGTGCATTGCCGCCCGTCAGCAGACAATACAGCCCCAGGAGCACCGTCTCGCACGCCAGACGTCCCTTGCCGCCGATGGGCAGCAGCCGCAGCAGGAAGAGCATCCACACCGACAGCACGCCCACATGGTAGCCCGATACGCTCAGGATGTGGGCGATGCCCAGGTCACGGAAGGCGGAGAGGTCATCCTCGGCGATGAAATCCCTCGTGCCCAGGAGCATGGCGGCGGCATATGCACCGCCGTCCTCGCCCATGACCTGCATCAGGCGCAGGGACAGGGTGTGGCGCAGCGCCGCCATCGTGCCGGAGAGCGAAAGCACCGGGGCGGACTCGGACAGGCCGTCCGCGCCATACACGCCGAGGCGGATGCCCCGTTGGAGCAGGTATTCCCGGAAGTCAAACCCGTTGGGATTGCTCTTCCCGCCCGGATGATAGACCTCCGCCGTCATTTCCACCCGCACGCCCGGCTTGAGCCAGTCCGGCGGCGCTTCTCCCTTGCCCAGGTAGAAGGTCCAGTAGGCATCATCGGCGGACTTCCCGTCCAGCGTCACGCGCGTCAGCAGGGTCTGCACCCGGTTGTCCTCCTGCACGACCTCGGCCATGACCGTCCCCTGGACGATGCATTCGCCCTCCGGCGGCAGCGTCGGGTGATAGGCGGCATAGCTCAGCACCGCGCCCAGGCTCAGCGCGGTCAGCAGCAGGGCGAGCATGCGCCGCCAGCGCCGGGAGAGGATCGCCGCACAGACCGTCAGGCCGAAGGCCAGCAAAACGGGCAGCAGCAGGTCGATCACCCGGCCGATGAGGATGCCGCACATGAAAAACAGCGTCCCGGCCGGAAGCAGCCAGGCATGATGCGCCGGTGTGCTCCGTGGAACGCTGTTCATAGGGCTTCCCCCGCTTTCGATATTCGTCGGACTCGTCGGATTCCCAGAAAAACGCCGGGAAATGGGCGAACCACTTCCCGGCATGGTCAGGCGAAGTTACGCCCAGGGATTCTCGGTGGGGTAGGGCAGGCTCTTGGGCTGATTGTAGGCGATGTCCGCCACGCCCAGGTACTTGAAGACCTCGAAGAGCTGCTTGGCACAGTGGGCGAAGGCCACCGCACCGTGGTGGGGATAGCGCTTCTGCACCAGCACATGGCGATAGAAGCGATCCATCTCCTTGATGGCGAAGATGCCGATGCCGCCGAAGGAACGGGTGGCCACGGGGAGCACCTCGCCCTGGGCGATGTAGGAGCGGACGATGCCGTCGGAATCGCACTGGAGGCGGTAGAAGGTGATGTCGCTGGGGGCGATGTCACCCTCGAGGGTGCCGCGGGTGAAGTCCGGCTCGGAGCCGGCGGGCTCCAGGAGACGATGCTGGATCAGCTGATACTTCACGGCGCGATCGGGGCACATCTTGCAGGAGGGAGTGTTGCCGCAGTGGAAGCCCATGAAGGTCTCGGTCAGGCGATAGTCGAACTTGCCCGCAATGTCCTCATCATAGATGTACTTGGGCACGGAGTTGTTGATGTCCAGCAGGGTGACGGTATCGCCGGTGACGCAGATGCCGATGTACTCGCTCAGCGCGCCGTAGATGTCGACCTCGCAGGAGACCGGGATGCCGCGGGAAGCCAGGCGGCTGTTGACATAGCAGGGCTCGAAGCCGAACTGGGAGGGGAAGGCCGGCCAGCACTTGTCGGCGAAGGCCACATACTGACGGGCACCCTTGTGGTTCTCCGCCCAATCCAGCAGGGTCAGCTCAAACTGCGCCATGCGCTCGCACAGCTCGGGATAATACTTGCCCTCGCCCATTTCGGCGGCCATATCGGCGCACACGGCGGGGATGCGGGGATCACCGGCATGCTCCTTGTAGGACACCAGCAGATCCAGCTCGGAGTTCTCCTCGATCTCCACGCCCAGCTCATACAGACCCTTGATGGGGGCGTTGCAGGCGAAGAAGTCCTGGGGACGCGGGCCGAAGGTGATGATCTTGAGGTTCTTCACGCCGATGATGGCGCGGGCGATCGGGATGAACTCGGCGATCTTGTCCGCCAGCTCGTCCGCCGTGCCCACGGGGTACTCGGGGATGTAGCCCTTCAGGTGACGCATGCCCAGGTTGTAGGAGCAGTTCAGCATGCCGCAGTACGCATCGCCGCGGCCGTTGATCATGTCGCCATCGCCCTCGGCCGCCGCGACGAACATGCACGGGCCGTCGAAGTACTTGGCGATGAGGGTCTCGGGGGTCTCCGGGCCGAAATTGCCCAGGAACACGCAGGCGGCGTTGCAGCCATTGGCCTTGAGCTCCTCAACGGCCTTGAGCATGTCCTTTTCGTTCTCCACGGTGGTCTTGATCTCGACGAGCTCAAGCTCCTTCTGGCCGCACTTTTCGGCGATGGCGGCACGGCGCTTCTCGCTCAGGGTGATCGGGAAGCAGTCACGGGACACGGCCACAAGGCCGAGCTTCACAACAGGAATGTTCTGCATGATCTTCATCCTCCTCAAAAAAGTCCACATGGGGGACATTTCCTACTGACAAGTATACATCCTTTGACAGGGTTCGTCAATGCAAATTGTGCTGCATACTATGCAAATTTTGAGGGAATTCGTCACCAATTTGTCCGATGCGGCGGTTTCGCTCTCATCCCCGCATGACGCTTTCGATGTCCGCGACGGTGCGCGGGATGCCGGCGGACAGGTTCTCGCAGCCGTCCTCGGTCACCAGGCAGTTGTCCTCCAGGCGGAAGCCGATGCCCCATTCCTCGTGATAGATGCCCACGTCGATGCAGAAGACCATCCCCGGCGCGACCTTCTCCGGACGCGCCACCACATCGTGCACGTCATAGCCGATGTGATGTGCGCCGCCGTGCCACATGAACCGGCTGACGTTCTCGGGCTTGTCCAGCACGCCTGCGTCCACCAGAAGCTGTGCGTTGTGGCGGCGGATGGTCGCGTCCACCTCGGCCATGTCGAAGCCGGGCTTGATGATGGAAAACATGTGGTCGGACGTTTCCCGTGCGCAGTCGAACAGCAGCTTCTGCCGGTCGGTGAAGCGGCCGTTGCACGGGAAGCCACGGCTGACATCGGTGATGAGGGAATCATGCTGTGCGCCGACATCGTTGAGGATCATGTCGCCGTCCTGCGCCTGACCGGTGCAGGCGTAATAGTGGATGCAGAAATTGTTGCGTCCGGCGCTGATGATGGACGGGAAGCCCGGGCCCTGTGCACCGTGCTGACTCAGCGCGTGATCGAATTCCGCCCTGTACTGGTATTCGTACAGTCCGGGGCGGCTGATCCGCATCATCGCGAGGATGCCCTCACCCGTGACCTTCTCGGCCTGACGGAGCGCCTCGATCTCGCAGGGCTGCTTGATGAGCCGCAGACGGCGCAGGAGGGCGTTGGCGTTCTCCACCTTGAGGTAGGGGTATTCCGCCTGGAGGCGACGCAGCAGCCTGTGTGCCGGTCGGTCGATGTCCTGGGGGCTGACGCGGAACAGGTCGAGGTACACCTGTGCCAGCTCGCTGCTGCCAAGGGTGTAGTGTCCGCCGGCGCACAGGGCGTGGAGGTCATCGGCGAACTGCGCCACGAAGCGCACATCGCGGATGCCGGACAGCATTTCGGCTTCGGCGGGCTTGATGCGCCGACCCGTCCAGCGCTCCGCCATGGGGTCGGGCGGGAGGAGGTAGACCCGCTCGCTGACCGCGCCGGATGCGTCCTTCACCGCCAGAAGGGCGAGATCGGGGCTGTCCAGACCGGTCAGATAGTAGAAGCTGCGGTCGGTGAAGAACGGCCAGTATTCATCGTTGGTCTTGCGGATGTTCTCGCCGGAGAACATCACCAGAAGGGATGCGGGCTTCATCGCGGCATAGAGGCGCTGACGATTGCCTGTGTGGAATGCCTTGTCCATGGGGAGACCTCCTTGGAATTCATGCTGACACCTATTATACCGCGTCCGTCCGCCCTTGACAATCCCCGGCGGACGGGCTACAATAAAGCATACCATGCGTCATGCGGACATCACACAGAGGTGATATGCTGCACGAGACCCATTGAACATGGACATCAGGAGGACGAAGACATGGCGAATCAGAAGCAGGCGGCCAGGGCGGCTGTGGCGGCTCAGCAGAAGGCGGAGCAGGATAAGCGGCAGAGGATCAACCGGATCATCGCGATCATCGCGGTGGTGCTGGTGGCGGGCGTGGCGCTCTTTGCGGTGCTGGGCGGCAATGATGCCAGCGGCGAGAACACCGGCAATGTGCGCCCCGAGGGGGACTACCTTTCCGGGAAGCACTATGTGCAGATCGACGTGCAGGATTACGGCACGATCACGGCGGAGCTGGATGCGGATGCCGCGCCCATCACCGTGACCAACTTCATCAAGCTGGCCAACGAGGGCTTCTATGACGGGCTGACCTTCCACCGCATTATCAGCGGCTTCATGATCCAGGGCGGCGACCCGCTGGGCAATGGCACAGGCGGCTCGGAGGAGAAGATCAAGGGCGAATTCTCCGCAAACGGCTGGGAGAACCCCATCGCCCACGAACGCGGCGTGCTGTCCATGGCGCGTTCCAGCGCCTATGACAGCGCCAGCAGCCAGTTCTTCATCGTCCATGCGGATTCCCATCATCTGGACGGCGCTTATGCCGCCTTCGGCCATGTGCTGACGGGCATGGACGTGGTGGATGCCATCTGCGCCAACACCCCCGTGACCGACGGCAACGGCACTGTCGCCAAGGCGAATCAGCCCGTGATCACCGCCATCAAGGTGATCGAAGCGCCCGTGCAGGGCGAGTGACGGGAAGCCCCGGCGAATGCATCGAAAAAGGGACATCAGCAGGCATGCGGCCGAAGGGGCAGCGGGGGGAAAGCCCCCGCCCCTTGGCAGGCGAGGCTGTGATGCCGTTCGAAAGCTTGTGTCCCGGCTGCCGTGCCGGGACTTTTTGCTTGCATCCGGCGGCGATTCGTGGCATAATAGACCCATCAACACCCGCAAGGAGGAGGCCTATGGCAACTGCCCTGTGGCTGCGCACCATCCGGCATCACCGGATGGATCGCCAGCATGTAGAACCCTGCACCCGGGATGATCCGCAGACGGCGCTGGAGGAAGCGTGCCGCAAGCTGGACATTGGCCGACCCATCTGGCTGGACAAGCATGCACGCGAATGGGAGGAATTCGGACAGACACGCTTTCTGCCGGATGATTTTCTGGAGCATGTGGACTTCCAGCGCATGGAGATCGAGTTCATCGACCCCGACGCAAAGCGCAAAAAGTCCCCCGACCCGCGCAATGCATTCTGATCCGTATTTTTCCACCGGATGCCACTGACAGGAGGAAACCGCCGATGAGTATGCCGCCGCCCCGCCTGCGCATGGGCAGAGTCAACGATCAATACCGCGTCCCGCTCCCCAGGCATGTGCGCGATGTGCCGGATTATCTGCGCCGGGTCGTCAGCGAGACCTGCGGGCGAATGTTCTACATCATCCGGCTGGTGTGGGAGACCAACCGGGGCATCATGTTCATGATGGCGTTCATGACGCTGTTCAACGGGGTGATGCCCGTGATCGGCTCGCTCATCAACAAGGAGCTGCTCAACCGGCTGTCCCAGGCCTATGCCGGGGCGCTGACGACCTTCCAGATCATCGCCGTGCTGCTGATCGCGCAGTTCGTCTATCAGCTCTTCAACGATGCGGTCGGGCGGATCTACGGCACCGTCCTGCAGATCTCCGGCGAACTGGTCGCCAATCACATCAAGATCAAGCTGATGACCAAGTCCAAGGAGGTCGACCTGTCCAGCTACGACAGCCCGGAATACTACGCCAAGCTGGAGAACGCCAACCGTGAGGCCGCGCGCCGTCCCATCGAGGCGCTGACGGCCACCTTCTCCATCCTGTCCACCGTCATCAGCATCGTCAGCTATGTCATCGTCATCCTGGCCATCGGCATCGTGCCGGCGCTCATCATCATCGCCATGGCCATTCCGTCCACGGTCATCAGCTTCCATTTCCGCCGCAGGAACTTCGACTACATGTTCCGGCGCAGCAAGGAGCGCCGTCAGCTGAATTACTATTCCGAGCTGGTGACGAACAAGGACCTGGTCAAGGAGATGCGCACGCTCAACCTGACGGACACCTTCATCCACAAGTATCAGGAGGTGTTCGACGGTTACTTCCGCGGCCTGAAGCGCCTCAAGCTCCGCGAGCTCGTCTGGAACCTCGCCGTCAGCGTCCTGTCCACCGTGGTCAACTGTGTCCTCTTCGTCCTGATCGCCCAGGGCGTCTATGACGGACAGTACGAGGTGGGCAACTACGCGCTGTACACCGGCGCATTGGGGGCGATCTCCGGCGGCATTGCCGGACTCATCACCACCACCGCGTCCATCTACGAATCCACCCTCTTCATCAACAACATGATCGCCTTCATGGCCGAGAAGCCCCATATCGTCCCGTCCATCGATCCGCCGCGGCCGGTCGCCAGGGGCGTGGGACACACCATCGTCTTCGATCATGTGTCCTTCCGCTATCCCGGCGCGGAGCAGGATGTCCTCCGCGATATTTCCCTGACCATCGCCCCGAATGAATCGGTGGTGCTGGTCGGCCTGAACGGCGCGGGCAAGACCACGCTCATCAAGCTGCTGATGCGCCTCTATGACCCGACCGAGGGTGTCATCCTCCTGGACGGCCACGACATCCGCGAATACGACGTGAATGCGCTGTATGACCTGTTCGGCATCGTCTTCCAGGATTATGGCAAGTATGCCGTCAGCGTGCGGGAGAACATCGCGTTCGGCGAGGTGATGAAGGACATCCGCCAGGACGAGATCGAACAGGCCGCCGCCCACAGCAATGCCGATGGCTTCATCGAGCGCCTTCCCCAGCGCTACGACACGCCGCTCATGCGCTATTTTGAGGACACCGCGACGGAATTGTCCATCGGCCAGTGGCAGAAGATCGCCATTGCCCGTGCCTTCTATGCCGATGCGGACATCCTTATTCTGGATGAACCCACCGCGTCCCTGGATGCCATCGCCGAGCAGGAGATATTCAGCCAGTTCGAGATGCTCCGCGAGGGTAAGTCGTCCATCTTCGTGTCCCACCGCCTGTCCAGTGCCACCACCGCCAGCAAGATCGTCGTCCTGGGTCACGGCACGGTGGAGGAGATCGGCACCCATGCCGAATTGATGCGCGCCCACGGCGAATACTACCGGCTGTTTTCCACCCAGGCCAAGCGGTATCAGGCGTCCGACGAAGCGCCCATGCCCCCTGCCGACATACAGAAAGGAGAAAAACCCGAATGGACAAGAAGCTCTACGAACTGATCGATTCCTATGCCGATGCCTATGCCGCGCACCTGACGCGCTGGGTGCAGGTGGCCTCCGTCAAGGCTGATCCCGCCCCCGATGCGCCCTTTGGTCAGGCGGTTCGCCGCATGTATGACATGGCGCTGGCGGACTGCGCCGCAGAGGGGCTTGTGACGCGCGGCTTTGATGGGTACGCGCTGGACGCGACCCTGGGCGATGCGGAGGAGACCATCGCGGTGCTGGGGCATCTGGATGTGGTGCCTGCGGGGGACGGCTGGACGGTCGATCCCTTCGGCGCAGTGCGCGACGGGGACAGGCTGTACGGCCGCGGCACGGGTGACGACAAGGGCCCGGCGCTGTGTGCGCTCTACGCGATGAAGGCCATCAAGGAGGCCGGCATCCCGCTGAAGAAGAGCATCCGGCTGATCCTGGGCTGCGACGAAGAGAGCGGCTGGGAGGACATGGCATACTACTGTGCCCATACCGACATGCCCGAGGTCGGCTTCTCCCCGGATGCGTCCTTCCCCCTCATCAACACCGAGAAGGCCATGCTCCACTTTATGCTGACTGCCCCCGTGTCAGAAGAGGGACTCCAGGTGAAAGAGATGTTCACCGGCGAGAGGATGAATGTCATCCCGGGCGAGAGCAGGGCGCTGCTGGCAGGCGGCGAGGAACTCGCAGCGCAGGTGTCGGCATATGCGGCACGGACGGGTCTGCCCTACACAGCGGAGGTCACGGACGAGGGTGTCTGGGTCACGGCGGAGGGCATCCCCGGACACAGCGCCTATCCCGTTGGCCGCAGAAACGCCATCGGCATGATGCTCCTCCTGCTGAAGGAATTGGGCGTCAAGGGGGCTTTCGCCACCCTGGCGGATGCCGTCGGCATGCAGAGTGATGGCGCGGCGCTGGGCTGTGCCTGCCGGGACGATGTGTCCGGCGCACTGACCTGCAACATGGGCATCCTCCACCTGGAGAACGGCAGCATCACCTGCACGCTGGATATGCGCGTGCCCATCACGGCCGATCTGGACGCGCTGGAGCGCAATGCCCGCGCGGCGCTGCCGGGCTTCACGGCGGTCGCTGACAAGAAAGCGCCCCATCATGTCCCGGCGGACAGCGAGCTGGTCACGAGCCTCCTGGCGGCGTATCACGAGGAGACCGGCCTTCCCGCCGAGCCCCAGTACACCGGCGGCGGCACCTACGCCAAGGTGCTCCGGCAGGGCGTGGCGTTCGGTGCGGCCTTCCCGGACGATGAGGATCTGGCGCATCAGGCCGGGGAGTATGTGTACCTGTCCAAGATGCTGACGGCAACGAAGATCTATGCCAACGCGCTGCTGCGCCTGGCAGGGCAGGACGCGTAAGCCCGCCGAATGCCATGCGGAATGCGCGCGGACGAAAAAAAGTCCGCCGATTGCAAGAACAATAGCCAAAAACGTGAAAAAACGAGTATTCACCCCCTTGCTATTCTGCGAAAATTGGGCTATAATGAGCGAGGTTGATTTCTTCGGGTCTGTGGTTGCAAGCCGATGCCAGTCGCAGGCAAAGCGGTCCACGTAACCCGGCCAAAGTGCCGGTGAGCATGGTGCGGTTTAGAAGTAAGACCGTCCAGGGACGAAGGGTCGGCTCGTAGGGGCAGCTGCCAATACGAGGCGATGTCTCCCTGAGAGGAGTGCGTGAGGGCGCTGAACGCGCAGAGCTACCTCCCCGACGGCGAGTGTGGGGGCAAAGACCAGGTCAGCCGGAGATACAGCCAATTTCAAATTTTTTCAGGGGGTTCCAAAACCATGTACGAAGACAAGACGCTGGTATGCAAAGACTGCGGCAATGAGTTCATTTTCTCTGCCGGTGAACAGGCGTTCTACGCCGAGAAGGGCTTCCAGAATGAGCCCACCCGCTGCCGTGACTGCCGCATGGCTCGCAAGGCGACCCGTCCCGCTGCCGGCGCTCCCCGCGAGATGTTCGACGCCGTGTGCGCCGAGTGCGGCAAGGCCACCAAGGTTCCCTTCCAGCCCCGTGAGGATCGTCCCGTGTACTGCAGCGAGTGCTTCGCTGCCCGCCGCGGCTGATCGCACGCACTGTAAGGCGTGATAGGGTGTCAACCCGATCGCGAAAAAGAGGTCGCGTACATGCCCCTCTGATTCAGCAAGATAGGTCGAAAGCCCGGAGTCCCGGCCCTGTGCCGGGGCTTTTCTTGTGTTTCGGGGCTTGCAAAACGGGAACGGATGTGCTATCATGAAGGCGAAAATCCACCCCGTCCCGATCGGTCATAGGAGGTGTGCAGCATGGAACGCGAGGAACTGCTCCTGCGGCGGATGCACGGTCAGCATCTGCTTTCGCCCGTGTCCGCCCGGCAGGTGTGCGCCGACCTCTGCGGGATTCAGGCGCAATTCCTGCGCAATGCCATCCATGCGCTGCGGCTGCGGTCAAATCAGCCCGATGTCACCGATCTGGTGAAAACCTGGACGCTCCGGGGGACGGTGCATCTGATCCCGCAGGCGGATCTGCCGCTGTATCTGCGTCCATGCGGCGGTGCGGAGGCGGTGACGTCCTCCGGCTGGTATGGGTGGATGCAGGGCAGGGGAGGGGTCAATCCGCCGGAGCGCGAGGTGGCATTGGCGCGCCTGCTGCTGGAGGACATCCGCCAAGGGATCACCGAAAGGGATGCCTTGCGGGCGGCGCTGCGCAGTCAGGGCATGACGGAGCAGGAGGAGGCACGCGCCTTCCATCCGTGGGGCGGCCTGGTGGCGGAGCTGGCCAGTGTGGGTGCATTGGCCTTCCGCGTGGCGATGAAGGACGCGCATCGCCCTGACGAAGCAAAAGCGTACCGGCTGCTGCAGCCCTTTGTGCCGATGGCGGAGGACGCGGCGCGGCTGGAGTTGCTGCGGCGCTATTTCGCCCACTATGGCCCTGCGACCCTGCGGGATGCAGCGTATTTCTTCCACTGGACGCAAAAGGACATTCGCGAATTGATGAAGCAGCTCCCGGTGGAGCAGACCATGTGCGAAGGCAAGACCTGCTTCGGCCTGTCCGGCACGGCGGACGGCACGATGCCCGAGGTGGTGCTGCTGGCCGGCTTTGATCCGCTGATGATGGGCTATCGCAAGGAGGAGAACCCCTTCCTCCCGGCGGAGCATATGCGCGGCATCTTCAATCTGGCGGGGATCGTCCATCCGGCGATCCTGCTGCGCGGACGTGTGGTCGGCCGATGGAAGGAGAAGGACGGTCGCGTGGAGCTGACGGCCTTTGAGGGCGTGGATATGCCGGATCGCAGACGGATCGAAGCGGCATGCGAACGGCTTTTCAGCGTCAGGCGGCTGATCTGGTCGTGATACTAATTTTCATCTAAACCATATCATTCGCACAGTGTCTTTTCCGCCCTGGCTTTGCTTCGTTCCGCTCGCGCGTACATCCAGTACGCCTCGCTGCACTCAGCTTTGCCAGAACAAAAAATCCACTATGCTCGGTGCTATGTTTTAGACGTAAATTAGTATGAATCACAAAAACGGGAGGCAGCAAATGGCTGTCTCCCGCATGTTATTTGGCTGATTCAGTTGATGATCCTGAAGCCCGCGTCGGTGAGCTTCTGGCGAATTTCCCTGATCTGCTCGAAATCGCGGGTCTCCATGCTCACCTTGAGGAAGCAGGAGGCCACGGGCATGTTCGCGTCGGAGCGCTCATGGGTCACGCCGACCACGTTCGCGCCGCATTCGCTGATGATGGATGCCACCCCCACCAGCTGACCCGGCTTGTCCTCCAGGGCGATGGTCAGCATGGCGTTGCGCCCGCTGGTCAGCAGGCCGCGCGTGATGACGCGGGACAGGATGTTCACATCGATGTTGCCGCCGGACACGACACAGCAGACCTTCTTCCCGGCGATGTCCGGCACGCGGTGGAACATGGCAGCCGCCACACCCACAGCGCCCGCGCCCTCCGCAACGACCTTCTGCTTTTCCATCAGCGCGAGAATCGCCGCGGCGATCTCGTCCTCCGAGACGGTCACCACGCCGTCCACATATGCCTGCACCATGCGGAAGGTCGCGTCCCCCGGATGCTTCACCGCGATGCCGTCAGCGAAGGTCTTCACCGTCGGCAGGGTGATCTGTTCGCCCAGCTCGATGGATTTGGCCATGGACGCAGCGTTCTCCGCCTGCACGCCATAGACCTTGACATTCGGGTTCAGGCTCTTGACCGCGTATGCCACGCCGGACACCAGTCCGCCGCCGCCCACCGGGCAGAGCACCACATCCACATCGGGGAGCTGCTCCAGGATTTCCAGGCCGATCGTCCCCTGACCGGCGATCACCTCGTCATCGTCGAAGGGGTGGATGAGCGTCATGCCGGTTTCGTCGCGCAGCTTGCACGCATAGGCGTAGGCATCGTCATAAGCGCCCTTGACCAGCACGACCTCCGCACCCAGCGCCTTGGTGGCCTCGACCTTGGAGATCGGCGCGCCCTCCGGCATGCACACGATGGACTTCGCGCCCATGCGGGTGGCGGCGAGCGCGACACCCTGCGCATGGTTGCCCGCCGAGCAGGCCACGATGCCCGCATCCCGCTGTGCCGGGGTGAGCTGGCTGATCTTGTAATACGCGCCGCGCAGCTTGAAGGAGCCGGTCAGCTGGAGATTCTCCGTTTTCAGATACAGGGTGTAGTCGGCCGAGAGCTTGGGCGCTTCGATCATGTCCGTTTTGCGGGCGACCTGCTTGAGGATATAGGCGGCATGGTAGACCTTGTCGAGCGTGACCATGGGAACCTCCTTCATTCGGTGAGTCCTGCGACATAATTGATGAATTGCTGTGCGGTGCGGCCGGAAATGCCGCCGTGACGCAGCTCCCATTTGTTGGCCTCCAGCAGGAGCTGCTCCGGGGTCAGCGTGATCTCCGGATGGCGCAGGGCGATGCCCCTGACGATGTCGTGATACTGCTGACGATTCGGGCTGTTGAAGCACACCGAGCAGCCGAACCGCGCGGCGAGGGAGAGCTTCTCCTCCATCGTGTCGCTGCGGTGGACATCGTTCTCGTATTCCATGTCGCTCTTGTCCCGCCAGGTCTCCCGGACCAGGTGACGGCGGTTGGAGGTCGCGACGATGAGCACATTGGCCGGACGGGTCTCCACGCCGCCCTCAATGACGGCCTTGAGGAATTTGTATTCCACCTCATGCTCCTCAAAGGAGAGGTCGTCGATGAAGATCATGAAGCGGTAGTTGCGGTTCTTGACCTGGGCGATGACCTGCGAGAGCTGTCCGAACTGGTGCTTGTAGATTTCGATCATGCGCAGGCCGTCGGCGCTGTATTCGTTCAGCAGCGCCTTGACGGAGGTGGACTTCCCCGTGCCCGCATCACCGTAGAGCAGCATGTTGTTGCAGCTCCGCCCGTGCACGAAGGCCTCGGTGTTTTCGCGCAGGGTCTTCTTCTGCACCTCGTAGCCGATCAGGTCGGAGAGCAGCACATGGTCGATGTTGTTGATGGCGACCAGCGCCCCATTGTCATCCAGGCGGAAGGCGTGGTTCAGGCCGAACATCCCCACGCCCCAATCCCGATAATGCGCCGTGACCAGGTCGAACACGGCATCGGCGTCCTCCGCCTGATCGATGGCGGCGCTGAGTGCCTGCACCCTTTCCGACACGCTGCGGTAATAGAGCTGGGCGCGCTTGGGGATGGCGGTGTAGTGCGTCAGCACGGTGAAGCAATCGATGCCCAGGGCCTGCTCGATGGGGGCGAAGTCAAAGTGGAACAGGCGCTTGAAGACGGCGAAGTCCGCCTTGGCGAAATGGTACACGCTGCCGCCGGAGGCATCGCGGGGGACGGCGCGTTCCGCCGTGAGGGTGAAGCTGTTCTCGTTGGTGATGAGCAGGAAGGTCAGGTAATCCTGCCAGAGGTTGCGGTCGAAGCCATAGAGGGTCGCCAGGTCGAGCAGGCGCTTCACCTGCGCATAGATGCGGCGGATGAATTCCGGGCGGAGGGCGGTGCGTTCCGGGTCGGTCAGCCCGTCCCAATCGCGGAAGATGTCCGCCAGACGGGCCAGGATGGCATCCTCGCCCAGGTCGGAATACAATAGCAGCCGGGATGTCTCGCGGTACATGGGGAATCCCCCTTTTTTGTCAGATACGGCGGATGATGGCATCCGTCATGGCGATGCAGCCGATGGGCGTGATGCCGCTGCTGCCGACGATGTCCGCCGTGCGCAGACCGTCCGCCAGAACGCGATCCACCGCCGCCTCGATGCAGTCCGCCTCCGCCGTCATGTCGAAGGCATAGCGCAGCATCATCGCGGCGGACAGGATGGTCGCGATGGGATTGGCCTTGTCCTGACCGGCGATGTCCGGCGCAGAACCATGGATGGGCTCGTACAGGCCGCATTTCGTCGCCCCCAGGGACGCCGAGGGCAGCATGCCGATCGAGCCGGTGATCTGGCTGGCCTCGTCGGAGAGGATGTCGCCGAACATATTGCTCGTCACCACCACGTCGAATTGGCTCGGGCGGCGGACGAGCTGCATGGCGGCGTTGTCCACCAGCATGTCGGTGACGGTCACGTCGGGGTATTCCGCCGCGATCCGGTGGACGGTCTCGCGCCACAGACGGCTGGTCTCCAGCACATTCGCCTTGTCGATGGAGATGACGTTCCTGCGGCGCTTCCGAGCGGCATCGAAGGCCGCACGGGCAATGCGCTCCACCTCCATCACGCTGTACGCCTCCGTGTCGTAGGCCTCTGCGCCGTATTTGCCTTCCCGGCGGCCGCGTTCACCGAAGTAGATACCGCCGGTCAGCTCACGCACCATCATCAGGTCGAAGCCCTGCGCCACGATGTCCGCGCGCAGGGGGCATTCCTCCTTCAGCGCCGGATAGAGCTTCGCCGGGCGCAGATTGGTGTAAAGCCCCATGGCGGCGCGGATGCCCAGGAGTCCCTTTTCGGGGCGGAGGGCAGCGGGGAGCGTATCCCATTTCGGACCGCCGACCGCGCCCAGCAGCACGGAATCCGCCGCGAGACAGCCGTCCACCGTTTCCTGCGGCAGGGGCTGACCGACCGCGTCGATGGCTGCCCCGCCGATGAGGTAGGGCGTGAAAACGAAGCTGTGGCCGAACTTCTCAGCCACGGCCTGCAAAACGCGAACGGCGCCGTCCACGATCTCCGGACCGATGCCGTCGCCCCGCAGGAGCGCGATATGCTTTTCCATGGGGATGTCCCTCCGTCATTGTTGTGCTTGTGTGCCGTCCATCCGTGCCTTCAGGTAGGGCAGAAGGCCATTGTGCGCGACGATCTTCCCGATAAAGGGCGGAAGCGCCGCGGCCTGGAAGGTTTCGCCGGTGGTCTCGTCCACGATGACCCCGGAGGCGAAGTCCACCGAGACGGTGTCGCCATTTCGGATGGCGGCAGCCGCAGCGGGGCATTCGAGGATGGGGAAGCCGATGTTGATGGCGTTGCGGTAGAAGATGCGTGCGAAGCTTGCGGCGATGACGCAGCGCACACCGCAGGCGCGGATGGCGATGGGCGCATGCTCGCGGGAAGAGCCGCAGCCGAAGTTCGCGCCGCCGACGATGATGTCCCCGGGACGGACGGACGCGGCGAAGGTCGCGTCGATGTCCTCCATGCAGTGCTTGGCCAGCTCGTCCGGGGAGGGGGCGTTCAGATAGCGCGCGGGGATGATGACATCGGTGTCCACATTGTCCCCGTATTTGTATACCTTGCCGGTTTCCATCGCGGTTGCCTCCTTAAACCAGTTCGTCCGGGCCGGCGACGCAGCCCTTCACGGCGCTGGCCGCTGCCACGGCCGGGGAGGCCAGGATGACCTCGCTCTGCACATGACCCATACGGCCGACGAAATTGCGGTTGGTGGTGGCCACGGCGCGTTCGCCCTGGCACATGCAGCCCATGTGTCCGCCCAGGCAGGGGCCGCAGGTCGGCGTGCTGACCGCGCACCCGGCCTCGATGAAGATCTGCGTGTATCCGCGGCGGATGCACTCCAGATAGATGGCCTGCGTGGCGGGGATGACGATGCAGCGCACGCCCTCGGCCACCTTGCGACCGCGCAGCAGCTCGGCGGCGATGCGCATGTCGCTGATGCGCCCGTTGGTGCACGAGCCGATCACCACCTGATCGATGGGGAGACCGGCGGCCTGCTCGACCGTCCTGGTGTTGGAGGGCAGATGGGGCAGGGCGACGGTGGGGCGGAGGGTGCTCAGGTCGATCTCGACCACCTGATCGTACTGTGCGTCCGCGTCGGCCTCATAAGCCGTCCAGGCACGGCTGACGCGCCCGGTGACGTATTCGATGGTCTTCTCGTCCACCGGGAAGATGCCGTTTTTCGCCCCGGCCTCGATGGCCATGTTGGCGATGGTGAACCGGTCGTCCATCGAAAGCGCCGCCACGCCCTCGCCGGTGAATTCGAGGGACTTGTACAGCGCACCGTCCACGCCGATCAGGCCGATCAGGTGGAGGATGACATCCTTGCCGGAGACCCATTTGCCCGGCTTGCCCGTCAGCACCACCGAAATGGCGCTGGGCACCTTGAACCAGTTCTCGCCCGAGGCCATTCCGGCGGCCATGTCGGTCGAGCCGACCCCGGTGGAGAATGCGCCCAGTGCGCCGTAGGTGCAGGTGTGGCTGTCCGCACCGATGATGACCTCACCCGGGGCGACGATGCCCTTTTCGGGCAGCAGCGCATGCTCGATGCCGACCTGGCCGACATCGAAAAGGTGGGTGATGCCGAACCGATGGGCGAAATCCCGCGCGGTCTTGCATAGCTGGGCGGACTTAATGTCCTTGCAGGGGGTGTAGTGATCCAGGACGATGGCGATTTTGTCCCTGTCAAAGACGCGGTCGAAGCCGGCCTTGTCAAAGACATCCACCGCCACGGGGGTGGTCACGTCATTGCCCAGGACGAGGTCGAGCCTGGCCTCGATCAGGTCACCGGCCTGCACGGCAGGGAGTCCGGCGTGGGCGGCGAGGATCTTCTGCGTCATGGTCATGCCCATGGTGAGCGCCTTCTTTCTTCGCGAATCATTCTCTTTGCGCGGCATAGGCGCGCAGCTTGTTCATGGCCTGGAGGTAGGCGTGGATGGATGCGTCCACCGTGTTGGTGTGCAGGCCGCGCCCGGTGAAGGTGCGCCCGTCGCAGCCGAGCTTCACGGTGACCTCGCCCATGGTATCCTTGCCGGGGGAGGTGCTGACGATGCGGTAGGAGTCGAAGGAGTGCTCCACCGGACAGATGATGCGGTTGATGGCCTCGAAGGCCGCGTCCACCGGACCGTCACCGGTGCAGGTCGCCTCGTGCAGCTGCCCATCCAGCGCCAGACAGATGGCACAGGTGGACGTGGTCTTGTTGGACGTGTTGACGGAGAACCACTCCAGCTTGTAGCCGTCGGCGGGGGTGTCCTCGGCGGCGGAACGATGCGTCACCAGCGCCAGCAGATCCTCATGGGTGACGGACTTCTTCTTGTCGCACAGCGCCTTGAAGTCCTCAAAGCAGCGCTGGAGCTCCGCCTCGTCCAGCTCATAGCCCATTTCCGCCAGACGCGCGGCCAGGGCATGCTTCCCGGAATGCTTCCCCAGCACGATGCCGTCCAGGATGACCCCGACGCTTTCCGGCGTGAGGATCTCGTAGGTCTTCTTGTTGCTCAGCACGCCATGCTGATGGATGCCGCTCTCGTGCCGGAAGGCATTCACCCCCACGATGGGCTTGTTCAGCGGCGCATTCTGGCCGATGATGTTGTACACCGTCTTGGACGCGCGGAAAAGCTGGGTGGTGTCGATGCGGGTGTCCGCGTCGGTGAAGATGTCCGGGCGGGTGTGCATGGCCATGACGACCTCTTCCAGGGCGGTGTTGCCGCTGCGTTCGCCCAGGCCGTTGATGGTGCATTCGATCTGCCTTGCGCCGCCCTGAACACCGGCCAGGGAGTTCGCGGTGGCCATGCCCAGGTCATTGTGGCAGTGCACGGAGAACTCGACCCTGTCGCTGTCCGGCACGCCCGCGCGCACCTCTTCGATCAGCTGGCGCATTTCCGTCGGGGTGGCGTATCCGACGGTGTCCGGCAGGTTGATGACGGTCGCGCCGCTGCGGATGGCCGCGTCCACCACGCGGATGAGGAAGCCCGTGTCCGAACGGGTCGCGTCCTCGCAGGAGAATTCCACATTGTCCACATAGTGCCTGGCATGCGCCACCATGGCGGACGTGCGCTCCAGCACCTGCTCGGGGGTCAGCTTCAGCTTGTACTCCATGTGCAGGGGGGACGTGGCGATGAACAGGTGGATGCGCGGGTCGGCGGCGTGCTTGACGGCCTCCCAGGCGCAGTCGATGTCCTTGACGGTGGCGCGCGCCAGGGAGGCGACGGTGCAGTCCTTCACCGTTGCGGCGATGGCATGCACGCTCTCGAAGTCACCGGGGGACGAAATGGCGAATCCGGCCTCGATCACGTCCACCTTCAGCCGCTCCAGGCAGCGCGCCACCTCTAACTTCTCCTTCAGGTTCATCGAGCAGCCGGGGGACTGTTCGCCGTCACGCAGGGTGGTGTCGAATATCTTGATCTGACTCATGGCAAGGCCTCCTGTATGGGTCAAAGGGATTCGATGAAACGGGCAATTTGACGTGCCAGCAGGCGATGTCCCGCGTCGTTGGGATGAAGACCGTCAGGCATGTACTTCTCCCGGATGACGGGGACGGCGGGCTGGATGCCGGAATCGGCGAAGAGGTCGAGCACCGGCAGAGAATAGTACTCCGCCGTCCGCCGGATGGCCTCCACATAATCCCGCAGGACATGCCCGTGCATATTCGGCGTGTCCTCGCCCAGACGGTGGGTGGGTGTCAGCACGATGAGCCTCGCGGCGGGGTACTTCTCCAGCAGGGCGGTGTACAGAGCATGGAGCGCCCCGCAGAAGGTGTCCGCCGTTCGGTCGGCGAAAGTGCCGAAGGGGGCATCACCGTGACCGAAATCGTTCGTGCCGCCGAAGACGACGACCACATTCGCATCGGCGGACATTTCGTCCACCCGGGAGACGAAATCCAGATCGTGCCGGGGGTTCTCCGACGGCTTCGTCTGACGGGCGATGCGCGTCCCGCCGATGCCGTAGCAACGGGTGATGGCACGCTGCTGCGCGGAGATCAGGCTGGTGAACCTGGCCGCCTCGCAGGACGTGCCGTGCCCCTCGGTGATGCTGTCGCCGAGGAAGTTGATCTTCAAGCCTTGCATTTCCATGGTTTTTCCTCCCGTATTCCCTTATTGCAGGATCGCGCCCTTGTCCGCGCTGGAGACCAGCTTGGCATACCGGGCGAGGTATCCGGTCTTGACCTTCGGCTCGGGGCAGACCCACCTTGCGCGGCGCTGCGCCAGGGTGGCATCGTCCACCTTCAGCTCGATGCGGCAGGCGGGGATGTCGATGGCGATCAGGTCGCCCTCCTCCACCAGCGCGATGAGTCCGCCCGCAGCGGCTTCGGGGCTGATGTGCCCGATGGAAGCGCCGCGGGTCGCGCCGGAGAAGCGTCCGTCCGTCAGCAGGGCGACGCTTTCGCCCAGCCCCATGCCGCAGATGGCGGAGGTGGGGTTGAGCATCTCGCGCATGCCAGGGCCGCCCCGGGGACCTTCGTAGCGGATGACGACCACGTCCCCGGGGACGATCTGCCGGGCATAGATGGCGGCGATGGCATCCTCCTCGGAGTCGAACACCCGCGCAGGGCCTTCGTGGCGCATCATTTCGGGGGCGACGGCGCTCTGCTTGACCACGCAGCCGTCCGGCGCGAGGTTGCCCTTGAGCACGGCGATGCCTCCATTGGCACTGTAGGGGTTGTCGATGGGGCGGATGATGCTCGGGTCACGGTTGACGGCGCATGCGAGGTTCTTGGCGAGGGTCTTGCCCGTGACGGTCAGCACGGAGGTGTCCAGCAGGTCGCGCTTGGTCAGCTCCTTCATCACGGCGGACACACCTCCTGCGCGGTCGAGATCCTCCATGAAGGTGTCACCCGCCGGGGCGAGGTGGCAGAGGTTGGGCGTGATGGCGGAGATGGCGTTGGCGTGATCCAGATCGATGGTCAGCCCGGCCTCATGGGCGATGGCGGGCAGGTGGAGCATGGTGTTGGTGGAGCAGCCCAGCGCCATGTCGACGGTTTCGGCGTTGTTGAAGGCGGCGGCGGTCATGATGTCACGCGGGCGGATGTCCTTTTCCACCAGGGACATGATCTGCATGCCGGCATGCTTGGCCAGGCGGATGCGTGCGGACAGCGGCGCGGGGATCGTGCCGTTGCCGGGGAGCGCCATGCCCAGCGCCTCGCACAGGCAGTTCATGGAATTGGCGGTGTACATGCCGGAGCAGCTGCCGCAGGAGGGGCAGGCGTTCTCCTCGTAATTGCGCACGCCGTCCGCGTCCAGCGTCCCGGCCTTGAAAGCGCCCACCGCCTCGAACATGTGGCTCAGGCAGGTGCGTCGGCCGTCATCGAGATGTCCGGCCAGCATCGGCCCGCCGGACCCGAAAATCGTCGGCACGTTGATGCGTGCGGCGGCCATGAGCAGCCCGGGGACGTTCTTGTCGCAGTTGGGGATCATCACCAGGCCGTCGAACTGATGGGCGATGGCCATGGCCTCGGTGGAATCGGCGATGAGGTCGCGGGTGACGAGGGAGTACTTCATGCCGACATGCCCCATGGCGATGCCGTCGCACACGGCGATGGCGGGGAACATGACGGGCGTGCCCCCGGCGGCGCGGACACCGGCCTTGACGGCCTCGGCGATTTTGTCCAGGTGCATGTGTCCGGGGACGATCTCGTTATGGGAGGACACCACGCCGATCAGCGGCTTGCGGATCTCCTCATCGGTATAGCCCAGCGCATAGAGCAGGGAACGGTTCGGGGCGCGTTCCACGCCATTCTTCACATGATCGGAATTCATCGGCAGTTCCTCCTTGATGTGAGGTGGATCGGGGAATTGGTCACAGCAGGGCGGTCATGCCCGCCCGGGCGGTGATAAAGCAGTTTGCTTCAGTAATACAAAAAGTCCACAACAGAACAACAATGGATCATCCGGGGCGTGGGGTAGCGGATGGGTGAGGCGGCTGCATCACGACCTCAAAGGGGACGGTGCGGCGAATATGC
>CAZJOA010000015.1:25727-27828 GCA_964547515.1 uncultured Faecalibacterium sp. | reverse complement strand
CCTTGACAGATGGTATAATGAAAGCTGCGAATCTCAAAAGCAGGAATCATTCTGCATTCACATAACGAAGGGAGCAGATCCGCTTATGAAGAACATCACCTCCGCGCAGCTGCGTGAAATGTTCCAGTCCTTCATGGAGTCCAAGGGACATCACCGCATTCAGTCCGCCTCCATCATCCCGGAGAACGACCCCACCGTGCTGTTCACGACCGCCGGCATGCATCCGCTGGTGCCGTACCTGATGGGCACGCCCCATCCGGCCGGAACGCGCCTGACCGACGTGCAGAAGTGCATCCGCACCGGTGACATCGAGGAGGTGGGTGACGCCAGTCACCTGACCTTCTTCGAGATGCTGGGCAACTGGAGCCTGGGCGACTATTTCAAGAAGGAAGCCATCTCCTGGTCGTGGGAGTTCCTGACCAGCCCCGATTATCTGGGTCTGGACAAGGATAAGCTGGCCTTCTCCGTCTTCGCGGGCAATGAGGACTGCCCCCGCGACGAGGAAGCGCATGACATTTGGCGTTCCTTGGGCGTGGCGGAGGATCACATCTTCTACCTGCCCAAGGAGAACAACTGGTGGGGCCCCGCCGGCATCACCGGCCCCTGCGGTCCGGACACCGAGATGTTCATCATCCGCGACAAAGCCCCCTGCGGCCCGAATTGCTCCCCCGCCTGCGACTGCGGCCGCTATCTGGAGATCTGGAACGACGTCTTCATGCAGTATAACAAGCAGAAGGACGGCACGTTCATCCCGATGGAGAAGAAGAATGTCGACACCGGCATGGGTCTGGAGCGGACGATCTGCGTGCTGACGGGCAAGAAGACCGTCTATGAGACAGATGCGTTCACCGACATCATCGCCCGGATCGCGGAGCTGTCCGGCAAGGAATACGGTCAGGATGATGCGACCACCAAGGCCTTCCGCGTGGTGGCTGACCATCTGCGCACCTCCACCTTCATCCTGGGTGACGACCGCGGCGTGTCCCCCTCCAACACCGACCAGGGCTATATCCTCCGCCGCCTGATCCGCCGTGCCGTCCGCTACGGCATGCAGCTGGGCATGCCCGAGGGCTTCACCGCCGAGATCGCCCAGGTCATCATCAACCAGTACAAGGCCGTGTATCCCGAGCTGGATCGCAATGCCGCCTTTGTCACCGAGCAGCTCAAGCTGGAGGAGGGCCGCTTTGCCCGCACCCTCAAGCAGGGCGAGAAGGAATTCGACAAGGTGTACAGCAACACCGTGAACACCAAGGCGCTGCTGGAGAGCATCCTGGCCGCCGAGGACAAGGTGGCCAAGGCGCAGGAGCTGGCGCAGGTGAAGAAGCTGCGTCCGTCCCCCGACATGCTGCCCATCATCGAGGCGGCGAACGCGGCTGATGCGGATGCCCTCGTCGCGGCCGTGAATGCCCGCATGGCGTCCCTGAACGTGCTGGATGGCCGCAGTGCCTTCAAGCTCTACGACACCTTCGGCTTCCCCATCGAGATGACCATCGAGCTGGCCGCCGAGAAGGGGCTGACGGTGGACGAGGCAGACTTCGCCGAGCGCTTTAAGAAGCATCAGGAGCTGAGCCATCAGGGCGCTGAGCAGAAGTTCAAGGGCGGCCTGGCTGACCACAGCGAACAGACCGCCAAGCTTCACACCGCGACCCACCTGCTCCACGCGGCGCTGCGTCAGGTGCTGGGCGACGAGGTGGCGCAGAAGGGCTCCAACATCACCGCCGAACGTCTGCGCTTCGACTTCTCCTTCGGCCGCAAGATGACCAAGGAGGAGCTGACCGAGGTCGAGCGTCTGGTGAATGTCGCCATCCAGGCGAAGGTGCCCGTGGTGTGCGAGGAAATGACCGTCCCCGAGGCCAAGGCCAAGGGTGCCATCGGCCTCTTCGAATCCAAGTACGGCGAGAAGGTTCGCACCTACAAGATGGGTGAGTACTCCTTCGAGATCTGCGGCGGCCCCCATGCCGAAAACACCGGTGACCTGGGCTCGTTCAAGATCCAGAAGGAGGAATCCTCCTCCGCCGGCGTGCGCCGCATCAAGGCCGTCATTCAGTAATGCAAATCCCCCCGCCCGGCATGTTCCGAGCAGGGGGCTTCTTTTTTTGGG
>CAZJOA010000015.1:0-25627 GCA_964547515.1 uncultured Faecalibacterium sp. | reverse complement strand
GAATTAGGAATTATGAATTAGGAATTTGGTTACTGCGAACCATGCTCGCCGCACATTGGCTTCACACTCTCAATTCCTAATTCCTAATTCCTAATTCAAATAAAGTTGTCAGTTGACCGAAAAGGGCCGATAATCACTGCGAATAAAGTACCCCCTGTTGCCGCCGCAGGAGGGGCAGCATTCCGGGGCTTCGTGCGCCATGTGGAACTGTCCGCAGGCAAGGCAGAGCCAGCTGCGGCGCTGCGTGTCGCGGAAGAGGGTGTCCGCCGCCAATGCCCCCGCGTACTGCCGGAAGCGCCGGGCATGGCATCTCTCCAGCTCCGCCATGCGTCGCAGTGCTTCCGCCGCACGGGGATCACCCGCGACCTCGGCCAGGTGCGCCGCCTGCGGATAGGCGCATTCGGCTGCGACCTGCTCCGCATGGGCTGCGTCCGCCAGGAGGGTCAGCGGATCGTCCGGCAGGGGGGCTTCCGCGTCCTCCGGCGGACATTCCCCGCCCCGCGCCCGGAGCATCCCCGCCAATATGGCCTCGTGCTCGCCCTCCTGCGCGGCGGTGTACCGGAACGCATGGGCGACCACATGGAGGGCATTGGCATCCAGCCATTCGGCGGCGGACAGATAACGGCGGCGCAGGGCGGACTTGACACGCCAGGCCTCCGCCAGGCAGCGGCACACATCCCCCGGCATCGCTTGTACGGCTTGCATGGTTGACATCGCGGAGTCTTCTCCTTATAATAGAATATAGTAGCGTTTTCCCGGCGGACGGCGAAAGTTTTCCGTTCCGCGCCCCGCCGGGGTTGAGATTGCACACGATCTACGCTATAATAAGGATATGCCCGACACACTGAAAGTATGGCCTTTGCCGCGAATTTTCCCGGCAGAGCGATTGAGTAAAGGAGCATGAGCCTTGAACGAAGTGTATCACGATCCGCAGCAGCCTGATGAGCAGGCGACCCGGGTGATCGCGCCCGTCAGCGTCCCCGATGGGGGACGACCCGCGCGCCGTCGCCGCACCGAGCGCTTCGCCGGGCTGATCGACGAGGCGGATTCCGTTCCGCCCGAGGATGCCGCCCCGGCGGACACACCATCTGACACGTCCGCACCGTCAGTCCCGTCCCCCTGGAAGCGGGAAAGTGCCGATCCGTCGGCCTTTTCGGGCATGCGCGTTCCGCCGCGTCCCCAAGCGCCCTCCCAGGGCGTTCCCCGCCCCGCCGCCCTCAGCGGTCAGCCGCCCCGCCGTTCCCCGGAGGAGCAGCCCACCCGGCAGACCCCCGTCGTCCGCCGTCCGGTGGAAGCCGAGGGCTATGGTCAGCCGCTCCAGCAGCTGGGCATGAAAGAACCGGCGCGCGTGCGCCGACCGGAGCAAGCGCCGGAAGCCCCCCGCCGCGTCCGCACCCCCGAGACCGAGCGCGTCGCCTATGACGCATCCGCCACCCCCGAGGACGAGGGGCATGGCAGCTCCGTCCTGGTGGGGCTCATCATCGTGCTGCTGGTCATCGCCGCGCTCATCCTGGGGCTGCTGATGATCCCCGAGGACGATACCGGCTTCCTGGGTGACGTGAAGCGCACCGTCACCGAGCCGATCCGCGATCTGCTGGGCATCGACGAGGAGGACGACAAGCTCATCCCCGCCCGCGCGGACAGCTTCACCGCCACCATTTCCCAGGCCACATCGCCCTACAAGGTCGTGTTCCACATGGTCACGTCCTCCAGCGTGAAGGCCATCCGCGTGGTGGACGATTCCGGCAGCGTACTGCCCACCGTCACCACGCTTTCCGCGCCCAACAGCGAGTCCACCATCGTCTGGATGTTCGAAATGACCACCGAGGAGGACTTCTCCGGCACGGTGCACGCCCAGATGCAGGACAGCACCGCCTGGCTGGACACCGGGCTGACCCAGACCCTTGCGCTGGGCACGCCCAATCCCACCGGCACGGCGAACATCCCCGTCAGCAGCCTCACCCCGGCGACGCAGAAGCCCACATCCGCCCCCGAACCGAGCGATCCGCCTGCGGATCAGCCTGCCGTGGCGACGGTGACGGACGAAGCGGTTTCGACGGATGACCCCGCTGACGCCTCCAATGCGGCGGATGTCACCGAAGCATCGACGGAAGCGCCGACCAACGCGCCGACGGAAGTGCCGACGGCCACGCCGACCCTGGCGGCGACCCCGACACCGACGCTCGTGCCGACTTCGACCCCCACCCTGGAGCCGACCGAGGCCCCGACCGCGACCCCCACCCCCGAACCGACGGAGGTTCCCACCCCCACGCCCGAACCCACCCCCGTCGCCACCCCCCGTCTGGAGGCCGTCGCCGTCGACAGCGCCGATCCCGCCCTCATCTCCACCCAGACCATCCACAAGGACGGCAAGAAGGTCACCAGCTACGAGCGCGAAAAGCCCATCAACATGCCCGCCGGGGACGATTACCTGACCAGGCCCTTCGCCGTGACGACCTATCGCGGCAGCGCCTTCCGGCAGAATGCAGCCGTGCGCACGGTGGACAATCCGGAGAGCCTGTCCCTGCTGTGGACGGCGGAAGCCGGCAGCGTCGCGGGCAGCACCCGCACCTATTACGGCATCGGCTGGTCGGGTCAGCCGGTCATCGTGCGCTGGCCGCCGGAGATCCGCATGGGCATGAACGTGAATGCGGATCGCAAGGATCAGAAGAACCTGACCGAGGTGATCGTCGCGGGACTGGACGGGAAGATCTACTTCCTGGATCTGCTGGACGGCACGGCCACGCGCAACGCCATCGACTTCGGGTATCCCATGCGTGCCACACCCTCCGTCCACCCGCTGAGCTACCCGCTGCTGACCTTCGGGCAGTACGCCCGCAAGCTCAAGAGCGGCACGGGCAAGAGCATCGGCCTGTATTATTACAGCCTGATCGACCAGAAGCGGCTGCGGCTGATCGACGGCATGGACAGCAAGTACAAGCGCACCTATGCGGATGAACCCGTCGGCGCGTTTGACACCTCCGCCCTGATCGACCGCAACACCAACACGCTCATCGCCATCGGCACGAATGGCCTGCTCTACACCGAGACGCTGAGCATGCAGGTCTACGACAACGGCAGCGGCGGCGGCATCACCTATGAGTTCAACGACCCGACCCAGTCCGTCACCCTGATGAGCCACACCAAGAAGCAGAACACCAGCATGGCAGCGGTGGAGTCCTCCCTGGCGATGTATGGTAGCTATGCCTACTACGCCGATCTGGACGGCATCCTGCGCTGTGTGGACACCACGACCATGACCACAGCCTGGGCGGTGGACACCGGTGACGCGGTTCGCGCAGCCGTCGCCCTCGACCTGGAGGAGGGCGAGGACACCAACACCCTCTGGCTGTACACGGCCAATCTGGTCAACACCAACCGCACCAAGGGCGATGTGACCATCCGGCGCTTCAACGCCATGACGGGCGAGGAGGACTGGGCCTTTGCCATCCACTGCGCCGAGGGCAAGAAGAAGGACGTGACCTTCAACAAGATCGTCACCCCGGGCGCAATGGCTTCCCCCGTGATCGGTCAGAATGCCCTGAGCGACCTGGTGTACTTCACCCTGTCCAGCGTCAGTGCCACCGGCGCGAAGGTGCTGGACGAATCCGCCGCTCTTTCCGGCGTGCTCATCGCGCTGAACAAGCAGACCGGCGAGGTCGTCTGGCACAAGGCGATGGATGCCTACTGCTACTCCTCCCCCGTGGCGGTGTATGACACCGACGGCCGCGGCTGGATCATCCAGGCGTGCTCCAACGGCACGCTCTACCTGCTGGACGGCCTGACGGGTGAGACCATCAACACCCTGAGCGTCAGCGGGGTCATCGAGGCCTCTCCGGCGGTCTTCGGTGACACGCTGGTCATCGGCACCACCGGCAAGAACACCAGCTACATCTACGGCATCAAGATCAACTAATGCAAAAGCCGGGATCGTCGAAAACGACGATCCCGGCTTTTTGCAAATTATGAATTCATCATTCATCATTTGGGGACGGCATGCAGCATTTGCATGAGCTTCAGTCTGTCGACCTTCATGTTCGCGGTGTACGGCATGGCATCCACATGCAGGTAGGTGTCCGGCAGGGCATAGCGGGGCAGCTGCTTTTTCAGCGCGGACTGGATGTCCCTTTGGGTCAGCGTGCCCTCCCAGAAGCAGCAGAGCTTCCCGTTCTCCCGGTCATAGAGCACGCAGCCGTTCTCCCAGCCGGGGATGCTGTGCAGCGTGGCCTCCACCTCGCCGATCTCCATGCGGTAGCCCGCGCGCTTGATCTGGCTGTCCTTGCGCCCCAGCACGGTCAGCACGCCATCCGCGCCAATGCAGCCGATGTCCCCCGTGCGGTAATACCGGGTGTGGTAGCCCCGCCCCAGCGGATCGACCGCGAAGGCGTTCTGCGTGCGCTCTTCGTCGCGGTAATAGCCGGAGCACAGCCAGGGGTTGCTGATGAACATCTCGCCGCGTTCGCCGCGCGGCACGGGCTGACCGTCCTCATCCAGGATGAGCACCTCCACCGGGGCGAAGGGCACACCCACCGGGATGACCTCGTCCTCGGCGAATGCGCGGTCGATGCGCCACACCGCCACGGAGAACACCTCCGTCGAGCCGTAGAAATTCCACACGCCCGCGTTGGGTGCGGCCTTCATCCAGCACTGGAGGGTCTGCCAATGCGCCGCTTCGCCCGAAAGGATGATGTACGCCAATTCGGGCAGTGCATTCTCCGTCAGCACCCCGGCCTGTGCCACCTTGACATAGCTGGAGGGGGTCATGGTCAGCTCGGTGATGCGGTGCTCCCGGAGCTGCTCCACCAGCACGCGCGGGAAGGACAGGCAGCGCGCCGGCAGGATATACACCCTTGCGCCCAGCAGGAGCGGCGGGAAGATGTCGATGATGGAATTGGCATAGAAGAAGGGGGACTGATTGCCGAAGACCGTGTCATGGGTGAAGGCGTACTTCTCCACCGTGGCCTCGGTGTACATCACATGGCTGAATTGGCTCTGCGCCACGCCCTTGGGGATGCCGGTGGAACCGCTGGTGAAGAGGATGGACAGGATGTCATAGACGCTGGATTTGCTGCGGATGTCCGCCAGGAGCGCGTCGTCCGCCGGAATGCCCGCGATGTCCTCATAGCACAGCACATCGCAGGCGCATTGTACCTGCGCCACGGCATCGCGGGTCGCCTCGTCGCAGAGGATCGCCCCGGGCTGGAGCCGGTCGAGGATGAGCTGCAGCCTTTCCGGCGGCATGGCTGCGTCCAGCGGCGCATACGGACACCCCGCATACGTCACCCCGAACATGCCCGCCACACAGCGGACGCTCCTGTCCGTCATCACCACCGCCACCGGGGTGCGGGGCTGCACATGCGCGGCGATGGCACTGCCCGCATTGCGTGCCGCGGCGCGCAGGCCGCTGAAGGTCAGCGTTTCCCTTTCGTCCGTGAAGGCGGCACGCTCCGGCCAGGTCAGCGCCGCATGCTCCAGATAATCCAACACATTACCGATCATTTCTTTTTCTCCTCGGATAGGCGATATTGGGGATATTGGGCGAACCAGTCGTCCGCACAGTTCTGCCAGGTGACATAGGCTGCATCGTCCCGGCGGTCGGGCAGGTCATACATCTGCCGCAGATCACTGCCCAGACGACGCGAGAAATTCACGCTGCCCTTGACGTTCAGGTGCTGCCAGTCCGCAAAGTCCGACGAATAGCGCAGCCCCACCCGCAGGTCCGGATCGTTGTAGTTCACGCAGCGGATCTTGTATTTGTCCGCGATGCTCCACAGGCTGTTGTAGTACATGTGGTCATTGGCGTAGTCCGGGTTGGGGAAGCCCACCAAAAGCACGGGGATGCCATGCTCCTGGGCGAGGGTCAGCAGCTTCTCGAAATACTCCTGCTGACGGGCGTTGATGGTACGCTTGGTGCTCGTCCACACCAGGGACGGCCGCTCGTGCTGTTCGGTCACGTCCATCTCGATATAGCCCTTCCAGTCCGGGCCGCGTCCGCCATTGGTCGGCGGATAGGTGAAGCTCTCCGCCTCCACCTTCTTGTAATAGCTGTGCAGCTGGGGGAAGGCCAGGGCAAATCCGGCGAAGTCCTCCTCCCTGACGCAGGCCGCAATGGCCTTGAGCCGCGTGTCCAGCGAACGGATGCCATAGGTGGACAGGATCGTCCGCCCCCGCTTGGAGTAGTCATCCTGATAGATGGAGGCCTTCGCGTCCAGCAAGATCAGCCTGGGGGTCTGGGTCTTCAGCGCCTCCTCCAGATAGTAGTAGCTGACCCAGTAGGGCTGCTCCGCACCGCAGAGGTTATACGCCGCGATGCCGTATTCCTCCCAGAGCACATTCGTGTTCACGCCCGCATAGCCACAGCTCGTCCCCAGGACGAGCACGTCCACGGAGTCGTCCGCCTGCTGATAGAGGTTCGTCATGGGGCAGATGCCGTAATCGTTCTTCGGTGTCAGCACATAGATGGTATAGCTCAGCGTCAGGCACAGCACCAGCGTGAAGCCGATCAGCCGCAGCCAGAACAGCAGGAGCTTTTTCGCACGGGACATGCCGTCACCCCCTTAAAATTGCGTGTACACGAACGCCGCCGCATCGAAGCCCGCGCCGTAGCAGCCGAACACCAGCGTCGCCACGATCAGCGCGATGAGGAGCGGCCACCGGAGCAGGAAGCTCCCGCGCGCCAGTCGCCCATTGACATCCACCTTGCACTCGCAGAGCAGATCCACCACGAGGATGATGACTCCCGCGCCCAATGCCAGCCACCATTCCAGGGCGGCCATGAGGTCGGTCATGGTCTTGGCCGCATTGGCGAACGACCAGCTGCCGAAGGTCGCGCAAAGCAGCGTCCAGCCCTTGTCCGGCCCGGCGGTGAAGGCGAAATACTGCGGCAGGAGGATCAGCAGCCAGGTGCGGATGAGGCCGATGCCGCGCCACCACCAGCTTTTGACCGGGATGTGCAGGAGCGTCCGCAGCTTTTTCAGCAGGGGCTCGAGCAGGGTGGCCATGCCCAGCAGAATGCCGAAGTACGCGCCGTAAATGACGGCATTCCAGTTGGCGGTGTGCCAGATGCCGATGAGCAGGAAGATGACGAAGGTCGCCATCGCGCCGGGCAGGAGGCGTCCGGCCTTTTTGCCCAGGAGCTTCTGCCCCCCGCGGGACAGCGCCAGGCCGAACCGCGATGTCGTCAGCGGGTAGAACAGGTAGGTGCGGAACCATCCGCCCAGGGAGATATGCCATCTGCGCCAGTATTCGGCGACGCTGACGGCAAAGAAGGGTCGGCGGAAGTTCTCCGCCATGTCGATGCCCAGCATCTTCGCCGCACCGCGAATGACATCCATGCCGCCGGAGAAGTCCGCATAGAGGCGAATGGCATAGAGCGCCACGCCCAGCAGGATGAGCCATCCGGGCATGGGGGTTTTGCCCTTGGCGATGTAATCCGTCACCGGGGCGAGACGATCGGCCAGCACCAGCTTTTTGAAATAGCCCCACATCGCCAGCTGGAAGCCCGCCACAAAGGCGGACGGCTCGAACCGTGCCGGGCTGCTCAGCTGGGGCGCGAGCTGCCTGTAGGTGGTGATGGGGCCCTGGGTGATCTGCGGGAAGAAGGACACGAAAAGCAGGTACTTCAGCGGATTCTTCTCCGGCTGGAGCTTCCCGCGGGCGCAGTCCACCACATAGCCCACGCTCTGGAAGGTGAAATAGCTCAGCCCCAGGGGGACGAAGAGTGACCAGGCCTCCAGCGCCTTCGCGCCCTCCACCAGGGCGAGGTACAGGGCGTTGACCCCCATGTGGAGCAGCTCGGCATACTTGATGATCGCCATCCCGCCGATGACGAGGATGACGATGAATGCCTGCATCCATTTGCGGCGGCGCTTGACGCGATGGGCGGCGGACTTGTCGCCCTCCTCCGCCGCAGCCCTTTCCTTTTTGCAGCTTCTGCCCATCCACAGGCCGCCCAGCCAGGTCAGCAGCGTCACCGCACCCAGATAGGCCATTCCCTGCCAGCCCGCCGCCGCATAGAAGACCATGCTGCCCGCCAAAAGCGCCAGATAGCGCCATCGCACGGGCAGGAGGTAGTTCACCGGGATCAACACCGCCAGCAGCAGCAAAAACTCACGGGACAGGATGCTCATACACCCGCCTCCTGCTTCAGTCGTACACGGTCGAGCTTGCCGTTGCCGGTCAGGGGCATTTCGTCCCGCTGACGCAGCTCATCCGGCAGCATGTATTTGGGCAGCTTGTCCTTCAGCGCGCGCAGGAGCTGCTTTGCATCCGCGTCACCGGTGTACACCGCGAGGATGCGTTCCGTCTGCGGATCGTAGAAGCAGCAGCCCTCCCGCACCCCGGGATGGGCACACAGGGCACATTCGATCTCGCCCAGCTCGATGCGATAGCCCTGACGCTTAATCTGCGTGTCCTTGCGCCCCAGGAAGAGCAGCTCCCCGCGTTCGTTGTATGCGCCCAGGTCACCCGTGCGGTACATGGTCTCGGCGATGCCCTTTCGCAGGGGATTCTGCACGAAGACCTCCGCCGTCTTCTCCGGCGCGTTGTAGTATCCGGGGGACAGGCATGTGCCCGCGACGCAGATCTCGCCGTCCACCAGGAACACCCGCGCATTGGCGCACGGGAAGCCGATGGGCAGCGCGTCCGCATCGGCGAAGGTACGCTCCACGGGGAAATAGGTGCACACATCGGTGATCTCCGTCGGGCCGTACATGTTGACATAGCGCGCGTCGGGCAAAGCCGTCCGCCAGATATTGAGGGTCTTGCAGGGCATGGCTTCGCCGCAGAAGAAGACCCGCTCCAGCCGCTCCGGGACGCATTTGTCCAGCGCCCCCGCATTCGCCACCGCCGTCAGCGCCGACGGCACCCAGAAGAGCGTGTTGATCCCCTTTTCGGACAGGTATTCCGTCATTTTGCCGGGGAAAGTGAAGAACCTCCGGGGAATGAAATGCACCGCCGCGCCCATGCGGACGGCGCAGTAGATGTCCAGCACCGAATTGTCGAAATACAGCGGTGCCTGATTGCCAAAGAGGCAGTCCGCCTCGATGTTCAGCGCATCGCACGCCCACTCGATGAAGTCGATGACCGACCGGTGGGTGATGGCCACGCCCTTGGGCACGCCGGTGGAACCGCTGGTGAAGAGCACATAGAGCAGGTCATTGTCGATGTGCCGTGCACGCACCTCCGCCAGCCCCAGGGGATCGACCGTCGGGGGGATGTCCTCCACGCTGACGACGGGTGCATGCGTGTCCAGCGCGGACACGGCGGACAGATACCGCCCCTGACAGAGGATGCATGCGGGCTGGAGCACCCCGATGATGCGTTCCATCCGGCTGACGGGCATGGACGGGTCAACGGGCGTATAGAAGCAGCCCGCATACACCGCGCCGAGCATGGCGGACACGCAGTCCGGCGATTTGTCCATGTACACCAGCACGGGCCTTTGCGTGGGGATCATCCGGTGCAGATGCGTGCCGATCTCCTGTGCGCGCTGCATCACCTGACCCCAGGTCAGCGCGGTGCTGTCGTCCTCAAAGGCGATGTGCTGCGGGTCGCGGTGAGCGCTCTCCTCCAGCCAGCACAGTACATTGCGGATCATTTTGCCTCCTGATAGCGCTTCACCGTCGCCAGGATGGCCTCGGCGCTGTTGAAGTTCTCCGGCTCGATGTCCCCCACCTCGATGTGGATGCCATACGCCTCGTCCAGCGCACCGATGAGCACATTGATGTCGAAGGAATCGATCAGCCCATCGTCCACCAGTGCCTTTTCGTTCACGAAATCCACATCCTCGTTCACATCGCGGAGGATGTCCAGCAGCTTCTGCATCTCGTCCATGGTTGTATTCTCCTTCTGTCCGGGGGCGGACTTTGCGTCCGTTGCCCGTGATATGCGCAGATTCGTCATTCATAAATTCGCCGCACATGCGTCTGATTCCTGCACAAATCGGAAAGAATCCGACCCGATTCTCCCGGAAACGTGTTCAACCTGTGAAGAAAAGCCATCGTCCCCGCTGAAGTCAGGGGCGATGGCACTTTCTTCCAATCAGGCGTTGATGCGGGTCTCGTCTTCCTTGTCGAAGATGTGCAGCCTGGTGACATTGGGGCGCAGGCTGAGCTTGCCGGTGAAGCTGTTGCGTTCGCCGTTGTACTTGAAGACGATGATCTGCTCGCCGACCTTCAGGTACACCAGGAAGGCCTCACCCAGGGGTTCGACGCCGTCGACCGTGCCGGTGATGCAGCCTTCGCCGCCGTCCTCGGCGAGGATGAGGTCGGAGGGGCGGATGCCCAGGATGACGGTCTTGCCCTCATGGGGGCGGATGCTGTCGACCATGTCCGCCGGGACATCCAGCGTGAAGGCCGGATGCATGAAGGCATAGCCCTTGCCGGTCTTCTTCACCATGCAGTCGAAGGTGTTGATCTTCGGCGTGCCCAGGAAGATGGCCGCGAACAGGTTGCAGGGGTGATCGTAGAGGTCGGTGGGCGTGCCCTCCTGCACGATGTGTCCGCCGTTCATCAGCACGATGTGATCCGCCATGGTCATGGCCTCGGTCTGGTCATGGGTGACGTAAACGGTGGTGACGCCCAGCTTGCGCTGGATCTTCTTCAGCTCATAGCGCACCTGCTCGCGCAGCTTGGCATCCAGATTGCCCAGCGGCTCATCCAGCATGAACACATTGGGGTCGCGCACCATGGCGCGTCCCAGCGCGACACGCTGACGCTGTCCGCCGGAAAGCTCGGCGGGCTTGCGATCCAGCAGCGGCTCGATGGCCAGCATCTTCGCCATTTCGTCCACGCGGCGGGTGATCTCCTCCTTGGGGGTCTTCTTGGTCTCCAGCGCGAAGGACATGTTCTTGCGGACGGTCATGTTGGGGTAGAGCGCATACTCCTGGAAGACCATGGCGATGTTGCGCTCCTGGGGCTGCTCGAAGATGCCCTTCAGGGGCGCGGTGACGACCTTGTCGCCGAAGCGGATCTCCCCCTTCTGGGGCTTGAGCAGACCGGCGATGCAGTGCATGGCAGTGGTCTTGCCGCAGCCGGACGGCCCGAGGAACACGCAGAATTCGCCGTCCCTGACCGTCAGGCTGAGGTCGTCCAGCACATAGGACTTTCCCTTGTTATAGGACACGCTCATGTTCTCGATCGTTATCGAAGCCATTTGATTCACCTCATCTGTTTCGTTGCGTGGGGGACATCACTTGCCGAAGGACGCGACCTCGATGCCGAAGCCGAAGTCATAGAGGGGCTCGGCAATATCCTTGGGGAGATCCTCGCGCTGGAGCATCACCTGATCCATCGTGGCGGGGATCTGGAAGGGGGTCTTGCCGGTGATGGCGGTTTCGCCGAAGAGCGCCTCGGCGATGGCATCCGCACCGGCGGTGCAGCCCGGACGATACGCCAGCAGCACAGTGTCGCTGTTCTCGGCGATGGGGGTCAGGACATAGGCGCGGTTCATGATGACGACGCTGACGACGTTGATGCCGGAGGCCTTGAGCGCCTTGAGCACCTCGGTCTGTTCGGCGGGGAATTCCAGGGTGGTCGTGCCCCAGGCGGGTTCATGCGTACCGGAGGCCTCGCCGACCACGACGATGGCAGTCGTTCCCTCGGGGTAGGAGGCCGCGACCTTGCTCACGTCATTGCCGATGTAGGTGACATTCGCCTCGCCGGCCTTCCCGGTGATGGCGGCGAGGATGCTCTTGCCCTGATAATCGCTGATCTTCCAGCCGGAGGACAGCGCAGCGGTGTCCTCGGCCAGCGTACCGGCGACGATCAGCTGCTGACCGGCCAGGGGCGCGGCGTTTTCGTACTTCACCAGGGTCATGGCTTCCGCGGCGGCGCGCTTGGCCAGGTCGTAATGCGCCTGACTGCCGACGACGGCCTTGGCGTTCTCCACGTCCACATAGGGGTTCTCGAACAGCCCCAGCTCGAACTTCGCCTTCAGCAGACGGCCGACGCGCTCGTCAAACTGTTCATCGGTGAGGTTCTGCGTCAGCTTCTTGCTCTCGCGCTGACCCGCGCCGCCCAGCGCATCCGCACCGGCCAGTGCCGCAGCGGTGTGATTCAGACCCCAGTCGGTCTGGATGATGCCCTCAAAGCCCAGCTTGCCGCGCAGCAGCTCGGTCATGACGACGGAGGACTCATGGGCGTAGTTCTCCACCGCATCGCCGCCCAGATAGGGCACGGTGGAATAGCCGTAGGGCATGATGGATGCCGCACCGGCCTCGATGGCGGCCTCGAAGATGCTCAGGTGCATCGGGAAGGACGCATCGTCGAACACCAGGGGTGTGCCGTCCACACCGGCGGTCTGCGCACCCGAGCCGGGGAAGTGCTTCACGCAGGCCATGACGGATTCGGAGGTCAGGGTCTTGCCCTGCTGGAGGCCTTCGATGGCCGCGACGGTCATGGCCTTCGCGGTCTCCACGTCCTCACCGAAGCACTCCTGATCGCGTCCCCAGCGGGGATCGGTCGCGATGTCCGCCACGGGGGACAGGCTCATCCGGACACCCAGCGCCAGCATCTCCTCGCGCTGCATGTTGTTCAGCTCCCTGACCAGATCCGCATCGCCGGTGGCAGCCAGGGTGATCTGATCGGGGACGATGGTCGCGCCCTGCACCCAGGACGCACCGATGACGGAGTCCATGGAGAAGATGGGCGGAATGCCGAACGCGGAGGACTCCGCCAGCGCCTGCACCTCATTGGTCTTCAGCGCCGCATCCTCAGCGCCCGCGCCCAGGTAGGTGTACGCCAGGACGAAGCCCACGCCCAGGTCGGTGAACCAGCTCTCCTTGAGGGTCACCAGGGTCATGTGGAGCATCTGTGCGGCCTTGTCCGTGGGGGACATCTGCGCGAGCAGGTCATTGACGCGCTCCTCGACGGGCTTGCGCCAGTCCTCGTACACGTCCAGCGTGCCATTCTTGTTCAGATCCTTGAATTTCAGGCCGTCCACGTCCAGGATCTCCGTGTCGGCGGTGTAGCCCAGCCTGACCTGTTCGCCGTCCGCCGCGATGTACTGCACGTCCACCACGGTTTGGACATCCTCGTCCTCCTCCGCCACGGCGCAGGAGAAGAGCAGGGTCAGAGCCATCAGCAGAGCGATCAACCTTTTCATCATTGTCTTTTCCTCCATTACGAAGCCGTCACCGCACCGGCCATGTAGCCGCGGATGAGGTACTTGCCCAGGAACATGTACAGCACCAGGACGGGGAGCGTCAGCCAGATGGAGCCGGCCATCTGCATGTTGAACTCGGCGGAGAGCGAGCCGACCATCTGGTTCAGGGCAATGGTGGCGGGCATGCAGTCATAGCCGCCCATGGTCAGGGCGAAGAGCATCTCGTTCCACACGGACGTGCACTGGAAGACCAGGACGGTCACGGTGGCGATGGTGGTGTTGGGCAGCACGATCTTCCAGTAGATCTGCCACGGGCCATTGCCGTCGATCATGGCCTGCTTGATGAGCGCATCCGGGATGTCCGCGTAGAAGCCGCGGAACATGGACGTGCACATGGGCATGCCGTAGACGGTGTGGATGAGGATCAGCCCCCAGTGGGTGTCATAGAGCCCCAGATTGCTGACGGTCTTGAGCAGGGGGACGAGAATGGCCTGATAGGGCAGGTAAATGGCTGCGGAGAGCAGCAGGAAGAACAATCCGTCGAACTTGAAGCGGAATTTCGACAGGCCATAGGCGCACACCGAGCCCAGCGCCATCGACCCGAACGCACCGCCCAGCGTCACGATCACGCTGGTGATGAGCGCCTCCTTCAGCTCGTCAAAGGAGTTCACATACGCATCGAAGGAGATCTCGTCCGGGAGGGCCAGCGGATTGGTGGTCAGCGCGTCCTCCGCCGTCTTGAAGGAGGTCGTCACCGTCCCCCAGAAGGGCAGGAGGAACAGGAGCACCGACACCAGCATGACCGCGTAGAAGATGACGCGCAGCACCCGCAGATGCATCGGTACTTTTTCCTTCACAGGTTTCATGTTCACAGCCGTCTGCATGTCATCACTTCTTTCTGTTGCTGTAGTAGGTAATGGGCAGGATGAGCACGAGCACCAGCACCAGCAGGAAGTTGGCGATGGCCGCGCCATAGGCGAAGTTGTTCTGCTCGAAGGTCTCGCGGTACATCAGCACCGGCAGGGTATGGGAGGCCGTACCCGGGCCGCCCTGGGTCATCTGCCAGATGAAGTCGAAGGAGCGCAGCGCATACATCGCCAGAATGGTGATGGCGGAGGACATGGACCCCTTCAGCGCCGGCAGCACCAGCTTGAGGTAGATGCGGGGGGAATACGCGCCGTCCAGCTTGGCGGCATTGATGACGTTCTGCGGGACGGACTTGATGCCCGCGTAGAAGATCAGCGCCACATAGCCGGAGAACTGCCACACCAGCGCGATGATGATGGACGGCATGACCATCTGCTGGCTGGAGATCCACAGCAGCTTCTGCGTGCCGATGCCGAACATTTTGAGGATGGAGTTGATGATGCCGCTGGAGGGATTGTACATCCACGCCCAGACCGTGCCCGTCACCACATAGGACAGGGCGAAGGGCAGCAGGATCAGGTTGCGGAAGACGCTCGTGCCCTTCAGCCCCTGATCCATCAGCAGCGCCAGCAGCAGGCCGATGAGCAGGCACAGCGGGATGATGAGGAAGAGCAGGAGCGTGTTCTTCAGCGCGACCCAGAATTGGGCATCGCGGAACAGCTCCGCATACCATTTGAATCCGCCGAAGCCATAGCTGGCCTCCAGGCTATAGGGTTCCCAGTCGGACACGGACACCCACAGATTCCAGCCCAGCGCCACATACACGAAGTAGATCAGCAGCGCGGCCGGAACGATCAGCGGCAGCATGGGATGCCGCTTGAAGAATTTCTTGATTGCCATTGACATTTCTCCTCGCCATCGGATCATTTGCAAAGTGCGGGCGGGGCGAAGCCTTCTTCGCACCGCCCGCACCGGTTGGTTTTTCTTACTCGCCGTAGCTCAGGCCGTAGCCGTAATCATAGAGCGGGTTCTCCAGATCGAAGGCCACGTCGCCGGACTGGTTCAGCACGCTCTCCATGTCGCGGGGCAGCTGCACGGGCAGCTTGCCATGGGGGTTGTTCATGCCGTAGAGGGTCTCGGCGATGGCGATACCGCCCTGGGAGCCGGGATAATACGCCATGAGGATGGCCTCGGTGTTCTCGGCGCACCAGGTCAGGATCAGCGGACGGCCATTGATGACCACGGTGACGATGGGCTTGCTGGTGGCGTCCAGCACTTCCATCATTTCCTGCTGGCTCTTGGTCAGGCTCAGGTCTTCCGTGCCCCAGGCGGAGGAATGCATGTAGCTCGGCTCGCCCACCGCGGCGATGATGAGATCGGCATCGGCGGCTTCGGCCTTCATCTGCTCCAGATCCTCGGCCACATAGACGACGGTCGCGCCCTCGGCGGCATACTGGGTCAGCGCCTGCTCGATGGTCAGGCCGGGCTGGGCGGAGGACCATCCGCCGCAGAGGGAATCCATGTCGCCGGCACGCAGACCGGTGACCAGGATCTTCTTGCCGGTGGCATCATAGGGCAGGAGGTTGTTGTCGTTCTTCAGCAGGGTCATGGACTCGCGGGCGGCCTGGAGGCTCAGCGCCTGGGACTCGGCATTGCCTACGTATTCCACGGCGTACGCCACGTCGCAGTAGGGGTTCTCAAACACGCCCATCTGGAACTTGGGCAGCAGGATGCGGCGGCATGCGGCATTGAGCACCTCGTCGGTGATCTTGCCTTCGCCGTAGAGCTTCTCCATGGTGTCGATCAGGCGGATGGATTCACCGCCGATGCCGTCCACCTGACCCTCCATCACGCCGACCAGAACAGCCTCTTCCTCGCTGATCTCGCCGTCGAAGAGGGCGCGGGTCTGCTGGATGCCCCAGATCATGCCCCAGTCGGTCTGGATGAGGCCGTCAAAGCCCATCTCCTCGCGGAGCAGATCCTGAAGCACCTCGTCAGAGCCGAGGGCGGCGGTGGACATATCCAGATAGATGGATGCGGAATAGTAGGGCATGATGGAAGCGACATTGACCTCCAGCGCCGCATAGTAGGGCTTGAGGTGATACTGGAGGGTATCCTCGTCGGACACGATGGGCGCCATGTCGATGCCGTCCATCTGAGGGCCGGAGCCGGGGAAATGCTTGATGCAGGCGATGATGGAATCCTCATTCAGGCCATCCGCGCCATTCTGGAAGCCGATGATCTGCGCGCGGACCATCCGGGTGACGAGGTCGGCATCCTCGCCGAAGGTCTCCATGACGCGTCCCCAGCGGGGTTCGGTGGCGATGTCCGCCTCGGGCGAGAGGGTCATGCGTGCGCCGATGGCGATGTGCTCCTGACGGGCGATGTCCGCCAGCTTGGAGACCAGCTCCTCATTGCGGGTGGCCGCCAGACCCAGGTTATGGGGGGTCAGCGTCGCGCCGTAGACATAGGACGCGCCGTGCACGGAGTCCATCGACACGATGATCGGCACACCCAGACGGGCTTCCTCCGCCCATTCCTGCACCTGATTCATGGTCTTGGCGGCATTTTCAACGCTGTCCAGCTCACGCACCAGCACCAGGCCGATGTTCTCCGTGGCCGCCCACTTCTCCAGGTAGGAGGGCACTTTGCCGCCGGTCTTGGGCACGAAGGTGGGGTGCTGCATCTGGGCGATGCGCTCGCGGACGGTCATCTGGGCGATCAGATCCTGCACGCGGGTCTCAGCGTCCACGCGCCAGTCCTCATACACATCCAGAACGCCATTCTTGTTGTGATCCTTGAACTTCAGGCCGTCCACCTCAAGGATGGCGGTCGTTCCCTCGATGTAGGCCAGTTCATGCTGTGTCTCCGTGCCGGGGATGAGGGTGTAGTTGTTCAGGCTCGCCTCTTGGGCGGAAGCCACAGGCAGCGCTGCGACGGCCATCATTGCCGCGGCTGCAAAGGATGCCAAACGCTTAATCAACAATGTTCCAGTCTCCTTCCACACCGGCTTCCTTCAAAGCCTCGGTGATCATTTTGGCATAGCGTGCGGTATCGGGGTCGGTCGAGGTGGCGAAATCGGTGATGCGGGTCTGCAGGTCGGTGGATGCGGCCCAGGGCAGCGCCGTGCCATGGGTGAAGCTCGGGTAGGCGACGATGCTCTCGTCCAGCAGCTCGTTCTTGAAGATCAGCGTCAGCTCGTTGTAGGTGTCGTCCGGCGTATCCAGATAGGGGGACACGGACTCCTTCACCTTGGAGAAGGCGATCTGCACATCGTGATCCGCCACGGAGGCCGCCCACTTCACGCCGCCCTCCACATTGGCGGACGCATTGGACACGACGAAGCCGTCGATGCACATGCCGTAGTAGCCTTCCGTGCCGGGCATGGTGAACACGCCGTAGTCCTTGCCGTAGACCCAGCCCTGGCTGGTGAGGAAGGGCTGCATCCAGGTGCCCATGATGTACATGGCGTAGTCACCGGCGACGACGCGGCCGGCGGTCTCGAACCATTCGCGGGCGGCGTGGTCGGGGGCAACGTAGTCCATCAGCTTCTTGAAGGTGTCCAGCACCTGCTGCACCTGCTCCTGGGTGGCCTTGCCGTTGATGAAGTCCTCATAGATCTGCGGGGCAGTGCCCATCATGATGTTCTCAAACAGCTGACCGGCCGTCCAGCCCTTGCGGTCGCCCAGATCCAGGGCGTACTTCCCCTCGGGCAGCTTCGCCTTGAACTGCTCGCAGATGTCCCAGAACTCATCCCAGGTGATGTTGGTATGATCGGGGATGGCGATGCCGTATTCCTCGAACATGTGGATGTTATAGAAGACGGTGTTGGTCTTGTGGATGCCCACGGGGACGATGTAGTACCCGCCGTTCTCGGCGACGCAGAGGTCGGCAATCTTGCCGATCATGCGCTCGCGGAGGCCGAGCTCCTCCCACAGGCCGGAGAGGTCGAAGAGCATGTCCGCGGCCAGATAGGGCTGGATCTCCTCGCCGGGATGCGCCTGGAAGGACTCGGGGGCACGGTTGGCCTGCTGAAGGGTCTTGACCTTCATGACCATCGCGCCGCCCGCGCCGCCGGGCACGGCGTTGGACTTGGCGTCCTGCTTGGCGTAGGTGCCCTCAAAGCCGCCGATGACGGCCTCGATGGCCTGCTTTTCGCCGCCTGCCGTCCACCAGTGGTAGACATTGACCTTGCCCTTGGCATCGGTATCCGCCAGCACGGCAGGGATGTCCAGCTCGGTGATCTTCTTGTTCTTTGCCGCCAGGGCACTGCTGCCCAGGGTGAGCAGCAGCGTCAGCGCCAGGCAGAGGGAAATCAGTTTCTTCATGATGGTGTGCTCCTTCATTCAGCCGTCGGGGACATTTCCGTTTGACTTATTCGCAGAAGGTCATGCTGCCCCACAGGGAGGGGTTGGTGTCCACCGCATCGGTAGCCGCCCACTGCATGCGCACGGTGGCAACGCCGGGGCAGGGGAAGTCCAGGTCGAACATGCCGAAATCGACACCGACGGTCATGCCGGCGGCGGGCACGAGGACGGGGATGTTCTCATTGGAGAGGTTGCTCAGGGGGATCTTGATCTCCAGCGTGTAGCCGCCGTCGATCTCGGCGATGCACGCCTCATAGCCGTCCAGCACCTGCAGGTCGCCGTCCTCGCCCACGGTATCGAAGCCCTTGCTGTCCTCGATCATGTCGCGGTCGATGCCCGTGTTGTAGTAGTAGTCGTCGATGACCATGGTCACGCGCCAGTCGGTGGCGGTGTAGGCGGTGCGGGCCGGATCGGCATTGGGGTCGGTGGACAGGAAGAGCACCAGGGAGTCCGCCATATCCGGCGGGAAGCCCTCACGGTACATGAAGGGGGTGTCGTCGAGGATCTTCGCGCCCAGGTAGAGGTTCTCCTCGTCCCACATCACATACACATCCAGGCTCAGGTCAGCCGCGCCCTTTTCCTTCCACTGGCCGGGATCGCGCACGACCTGTTCCTCCACGCTGATGGTCGCGGGGGAGGTGGTGTTCCACTCGCTCAGGTCGCCGTCGATGGTGATGTCGGCAGGCGCCTTGTAGGCATTGATGGCGCGGGCAGCGCCCTCAGCAGAAGCCGTGCAGCCCAGCACGAAGGCCATGGCCAGCACCAGGGTGAAGATTCGGATCAGCTTATTCATCTTGGTTCCTCCTTGCAAATTCTCAGGCGTACCCGATTGTTACTTTCATTATACCGATGCACCGCAGGACAGTCGATGGAATATCCAGCACTGCCAGTTGTAAAAATGAGTCCTATTGCGTTGAAAAATCCTGCACACCGGGTTGGAAAATCCGGCACTTTCCCCACAAGTCCGCCGGAATATGCTATAATGGCACAGCGAAACGACCCTACGGAGGATGAATCCGCATGAAAATGATCCACAAGATGATCGCGGTGTTTTCGCTCCTGGCGGTTTTGACCACGGCGGCGAATTCCATCTACTTTTATCAGGCGCGCATGACCGACCTGAATCAGCGCACCTACGACCATCTCAGCACGCTCAGCACGCGCATCCTCAGCGAGATCGAGCAGTACGTCAAGCTGATGGACTACGCCATCGAGAGCCTGACGGCCGACCCGGACTTCATGGAGGCATTCCACAAGGCCTCCTATCTGGATGACGCCAGCGACGTGGGCGAAATGCTCGCCACGCAGAACATCCTCTCCCGCAAGCTGTATCAGGAGCCCATCCTGGAGCCGTTTTTCCGGGTGAGCGTCTATGCGGACAACGGCTTTTTCATCTCCAGCCGGTTTGAACAGGCCGGCTCGGTGAACAGCATGTCCGACGAGGCGCGGGAGATCATCGATTCGCTGCCCTATCTGCATGTGGTGGACGCGCAGCCCTTCCGGCGGCACATCATCGGCCCGCACAACGACCCCTGGACGGAGGAATTCGTCGGGGTGTTCACGGCGATCCGCTCCGTGGCGTGGCGCGGCGAGCATGTGGGCTATGTGGAGGTGAACGCCTATCTGGATGACCTGGCGGACATCTTCATGTGGCAGCAGCAGGAGGGCTTCCTGGTGCAGGGCATCTTCAGCAACGGCGAGCAGCTCTTCCGCAACCGCGGGGACGATGTGGTCTACACCGACCTGAACCCCACCGGCATGACCCGCGTGCAGACCGACAACATCGACCGACTGGTGGTCGCGCAGTACAGCGACTTCCTGAGCATGACCGTCTACGTCTCCCAGGACATGTCCGTCTACAACGAGCAGGCCGTCGCCATGGTGCAGAACTACGTCATCGTGGCGGCGGGCATCCTGGCCATCACGCTGATGATCGTGGCGTTCTGTTCCTTCGGGCTGACGCGCTCCATCCGCAAGCTGACCCGCCGGGTCAGGCATCTGCCGGTGGACAGCATCCTCGCCCATTCCGACGAGGTGCTCACTGCCACCGTCACCGGCCACCGCGACCCGGAGATCCACAAGCTCGAGACCACCCTCAACCGCCTGATGGTCAAGCTCCAATCCTCCCTGCATGCGGAGCTCGCCCTGCGCGAGGGCGCGCTCCAGGCGCAGCTCAACGCCCTGCAAATGCAGATCAACCCCCATTTCATCTACAATACGCTCAACATCATCTCGGCCAAGGGTCTGGAATGCGGCAGCATCGAGATCGCGGACATCTGCGACCAATTCGCCCAGATGCTCCGCTACGCCACCGATCTGCGCTCCAAATCCGCCACCCTGGGCGAGGAATTGCAGAACGCACGCCGCTACCTCCAGCTGGTCAAGGCGCGATACGAGGATCAGCTGACCTACCTCATCGACGTGCCGGAGGACATGCATGCCATGCTGCTGCCCAAGCTGTCGCTCCAGCCGATCGTGGAGAACGCCATCACCCATGGCTTTGCCGGACGCAGCGACCCCCGCGAGGTGTCCCTGACCGGGACGGTGGAGAACCGCATGCTGCGCCTGACCATCCGCGACAACGGCAATGGCTTCAGCGAGGCATCGCTGGCGCGTCTGCACGATGCCTTCCGGCGGATGGAGGCTGACCCGTCCGCCTTCTCCCCGGAGGGCGGCGAGCATCTGGGGCTCATCAACACCTATCTTCGCCTGCTGCACGCCAGCAAGGGGAAGATCCGCATGACCCTCACCAATGACAGCGGTGCCGTCATCACCCTGACGCTGCCCATCGAACAGGAGAACAGCCATGTATAAAGTCTTGATCGTTGACGACGAAATGCCCGCCCTGCGCTATATGCAGACCATCGTGGAGAAATACGCGCCGGACTACGAGATCGCGGGGAGCTGCACCAATGGCGCATCGGCGCTGGAGCGCATACAGAAGGAGCACATCGACCTGCTGCTGACGGACATCAGCATGCCCGCCATGGATGGCATCACCCTGGCGATGAAGGCACGGGAGCTGCAATCGGACATCCACATCATCATCGTCACCGGGTATGCGGACTTCTCCTATGCCCAGGGGGCGATCCAGGCCTCAGTGGACGATTACATCCTCAAGCCCGTCAGCGTATCCCAAATGCGCGACACGCTGGATAAGCTCCGCCTGCGCATGGACGAGGAGCAGGCCGCACGCATCCCGGCGGCATTGGGGGCGCTGTTCAGCCGCCGCCCCTACGACGAAGCCATCCTCACCCGCATTTTCGGCGCGGGACGCTTCCATTTTGCCCTCCTGCGCTGGGGCAACCTCGGCGGCAGCCGCGGTTCTCTCCAGGCCACCTCCATGATCCCCCTGGAGGATCAGCCCTTCCACGCCCTCTATGGCCGCGATGAGGATGAGCAGCTGCTGTTCATGTCCGCCGCCGTGTCCGCGACGGAATTCCAGTCCCGCGCCAAGCTCTACGCCTCGACCCAGCGCAGTGCATCCACCATGACCCTGCTCTTCAGCCGCAACGCCGGGACGCTCTCCGCCCTCCCCGACTTCTTCACCCGCGCCGCCGAGGTCATGGAATACACCGTTTCCATCGGCCATCAGCAGTGCGGCTTCCTCACCGGCGGCCCGGGCACGGACCTGACCCGCCACCTCTCCAACGCCACCCTCAAGCGCCTGGAATACTTCATCACCGACTGCAACACCCGCATGATTAAGGATTCCTTCGTCGCCCTCGCCATCGATTGGGCACGGGAACACCTCCCCCAGATGTACGCCGCCACCATGGTGCATCAGATCGTCCACCTGGCACTGTCCGCACGTCCCGTTTCCGGAAAGCAGCAGGATGCCATCATGCGCGATGTCAACGACCTGCTCGCCACCGCGTCCACCTACGGCGACCTGATGGCCAGCCTCTACGCCGTGCTCTTTGACAAGGGCGCGATCAAGGACAAGAAGCTCAGCCCCGAGGACCTGTATCAGTATGCCGTGGCGTATATCAGCGAGAACTACGCCAAGCCCATCAGCATCCAGAATGTCTGCGCGGAAATCGGCATCTCCCAGACCTACCTCAGCCGCCTTTTCCGCAAGCACGGAAGCATGTCCTTCTCGGCCTTTCTGACCCAATGCCGCCTCAACGCCGCCATGACCCTGATGCGCCAGCACCCCGATATGGCGCTGCGCAATGTGGCATCGTGCGTGGGCTATGAGGACTACGCCTACTTCAGCAAGGTCTTCCATCAGGCGGTGGGCTGCACGCCCTCCCAGTATGTGGCCTCGGGGGATGGCGCGCCCTCGGAGGCGGACGGGGAGTAAGCAGGGCTCTGCCCTGCACCCGCGAAGGGTCTTCGACCCTCTCGACACCCGTTTTCGCGATCGAGTCGAATGTGCATTCGGAGTTGGTTTCGCGTGCTTGTTGAAATGGCTGTGCGAACCTTGGCTCGCTCCCTCGGGGGACAATCCCTCAGTCACGCAAGCGCGACAGCTCCCTTTGCACAAGGGAGCCTTTGCGCTCGCTGCGCTCGCGCCACGGAAGCAGAGTCAGCCGAATCGCGAAAAGCGGGTCGAAGCCCCCTCGTCATGGTCGGACTGCCGTCCGACAACCTCCTCGGGGGCACAGCCCCACACACTCAATTCCTCATTCCTCATTCATAATTCCTCATTCACAATTTCTCCCGCCCTCTTGCTTTCGTGCGCAAGAGGGCTTATAATGTTTCCATAGCCCCCGTTCTCAGACAAACCAAGACCCGAAAAGGAGAAAGAGCAATGAGCCAACACCTCCCCGAATACCTCCGCATGCATGCGGATGCCACGCCGTGCGCGGGCGCAGTCGTCCGTATCGGCGATGTGCGCGTCACCGTCATCACGCCCCGGCTGCTGCGTATCGAGCAGGGTGCATTCACCGATGATGCCACCCTGACGGTGGTGAGCCGGAGCTTCTGCCCGTGTGAATTCAGCGTCAGCCACGGCGAAACGGGTGACGTGATCGAAACCGGAGCGCTGCGGCTGTGCTATCAGGCGGGTCAGCCGCTGGAAAGCCTGACGATCACCGGTCTGACGCATCCCGCCTTCGTGTGGCAATATGGTCAGAAGCCCATGCAGAACCTCAAGGGCACGACCTCCACCCTGGATACGGTGGACGGCGCTTGTCCCCTGGAGGACGGCATCTGCGCCCTGGATGGCTTCACCTTCATCGACGACAGCCAGTCCCCCCGCATGACGGCGGACGGCTGGTTCGCCGGACGCGAAGGCTGCACCGATGTGTACTTTTTCGGCTACGGGCATGATTACACCGCCGCCGTGCAGGATTATCAGCGGCTGACGGGCGTGCCGGGGATGCTGCCGGCCTTCGCGCTGGGCAACTGGTGGAGTCGCTACCATGCGTACACGGACAAGGAGTACCTGACGCTGATGGACGAGTTCCGCCGGCGCGATGTGCCGCTGGCCGTGGGCATCGTGGACATGGACTGGCACCTGACCGACAGCGACGGCCGCAGCTACTTCAAGGACGGCTGGACGGGCTACACCTGGAACGACAAGCTCTTCCCGGATTACCACGCCTTCCTGAACGCATTGCATGACCGCGGGCTGAAGACCGCGCTGAACCTCCATCCGGCGTCGGGTGTCCGCCCGTGGGAAACGCAGTATGAGGACATGTGCCGTGCGCTGGGCAAGGACCCGGCGGAGAAGAAGCCCGTGCCCTTCAACTGCCTGAATCCGGACTTCCTCAAGGCGTATTTTGAGGTGCTCCACTTCCCCTATGAGAAGGACGGCGTGGACTTCTGGTGGATGGACTGGCAGCAGGGACGCAATTATCCCCGCATCGCCGGGGAGGACTATGTCCCCTCGGACATTGAGAGCATCACCCCCCTGCGCATGCTCAACCACATGCATTATCTGGCCTCGCAGCGTGACGGGCATCGAGGGATGATCTTCTCGCGCTATTCGGGCGCGGGCAGTCAGCGGTATCCCATCGGCTTCTCCGGGGACACCTACATCACCTGGCCGAGCCTGAAGTTCCAGCCGTATTTCACCGCGACGGCCAGCAATGTGGGCTATGGCTGGTGGAGTCACGACATTGGCGGACACATGGGCGGCATCCGCGATGACGAGATGACCGCACGCTGGGTGCAGCTGGGCGTGTTCTCGCCGATCTTCCGGCTGCATTCCACCCGCAACCTCTTCACCGGCCGCGAGCCCTGGAAGTACAACCGCCGCGCCGAGCAGGTCATGAGTGACTGCATGCGTCTGCGCCATCAGCTCTTCCCGTACCTCTACACCATGAATCGCCGCGCCCACGCGGAGCTGCTCCCGCTCGTCCGCCCGATGTATCACACCCATCCCGAATGCGCGGATGCCTATCAGGTGCCGGATGAATACTGGTTCGGCAGTGAGATGATCGCCGCACCCATCACCGATCCGGCAGACGAGAGTGACCTCGCCCCGGCGGATGTGTGGCTGCCCGAGGGCATCTGGACGGACATGACGTCCGGCTATGTGTACAAGGGAGATCAGCGGCTGACGGTCTATCGTCCGCTGGAGGAGATCCCGGTGTTCCTCAAGGGCGGCGCGATCGTGCCCATGCAGGGGCATCACGCGCAGGACAACACCCTGGGGCATTCGGCGGATATGCATGTCCTGGTCGCACCGGGGGCATCGAATGCCTTCCGCCTGTATGAGGATGACGGCGAATCCCTCGCCTATGCGGACGGCGGCTATGCCGAAACGCCCCTCACCCTGGATTGGTCGGAGAACGCCGCCACCTTCACCATCGGCGCGGCCGAGGGCGATGCCTCCCTCCTGCCCGACAAGCGCTCCTGGACGGTGCATTTCCGCGGCTGGCGCAAGGGCTGTGCCTTCACGGTGAATGGCGAAAGCTGCCCGGCCACCTATTCCCCGGCGGACAACACCTACACCGTCACCCTGGTCGATCTGTCCGCCTGCGACAGCGCAGTGATCGCCGTCAGCCATGCGGACGGCCTGACCCACGACAACAGCGACGCCCGGGACAAGGCCATTGAACGCATCACGCGTGCGCAGATGCTCCAGGACGACAAGCGCGACCTGCTCAAGCTCCTGGACGACGAGATCGCCCGCAACCTGTCCGGCGAGGCCTCCGGTGTGCTGCGCATCCGTCTCCGCACGGATCGCTATCCCTCCCTCGGCGGATACCTCTTCGAACTGGTCGCGCAGATGCACCTCCACAAGGGACTTCGTCCCCTTTCTCGCGATTGAATCGACGGTTCTGCATGCAATCCCCGCGTGCTGCTTCGTCCCCTTTCTCGCGATTGAGGCGGGG
>CAZJOA010000014.1:0-28142 GCA_964547515.1 uncultured Faecalibacterium sp. | reverse complement strand
AATCACACCCTGGGCAACAGCCAACCCCAGATCAATGAGTTCTTCCTGTGTATAAAAAAGGCGCACACCGTTGCGGCGAAGAATCAAAAGCATGGTTGCCATGCCGATACGCTTGTTGCCATCCACAAAGCCGTGGTTTTGGGTCAATCCACAACCGATAGCGGCGGATTTTTGCGCAACAGAGGGGTATAACTCCACTTCCCCGAAGGCTGCTTGACCGCGCGCTAATGCACTTTCGATCAAACCCATGTCCCGAACACCGGAAAAACCGCCTGAACAGGCGATCATCTTCCGGTGCAGCAACAGGATATTCTCTGCCGTTGGCAGCCAAATCATTTCGCCAGCTCCTTCCACGCAGGAAGATTCTCACTGATGACGGCATCCATGTCAGCCTCCAGCGTGCGCTGTTCCTTCTGCTTCAGGAAAACGACAAAGTCCAGCACTTGCTGCTGCGTCTGGGGCTGAAGCGTCCCTGCTTCAAGGGGGATCTGCTCAACCAATGTCATCGTTCCGCCTCCTCTCGCCACAATATATTCTGCATTTCGGCTCGTTTTCCTGCAAGGAATGGCCGACAAATCGCCGCATCCCTTCCGTCCCCCTCCCCCTCGTCGGACTTTTCCGCCCTCGAAGCAGGACTTTTCCCCTCTGCGGCGAATGTAAATCAGGATGAAATCATGTTGATCGCAGGAGGCAGTACCCATGGGTGAACAGAAGCATTTCCGCAGTGACGCATCGCGCAGGAACTACGAGCAGCAGGAGAAGCGGCGTGCCCGCGCGGCACGGCAAAAGCAGCTGCGTGCCCGGAAGGACGCGCTGAAGGCAAAGTCCGCCGCATGGCTGAAGTCGCATCCCCAGCGTGCCGCCCTGACCGCGTTCGCCGTGGTCGCCGCCGCGGTGCTGGTGTGGCTGGGCTGCAAGTGGTGCTTCGGGCCGGGCGGGTCGATCCCGAATTTCTTCGGACATCTGCGCGGTGTGGAGGACACCTGGGTCGTCACCGACCTGAATCCGCGCTCCAACCAGAACCGCAATTCCAGCGCGGTGGACGGTGCGCCCCGCAGCAAGACGCCCCGCTTCTTCCACCTGGCCACCCTCCAGCCCCTGGAGGGCTTCACCCACGACACGGACTTCCCCGCCATGACCCATGAGACGAATCAGGAGCAGCACTACATCGCCAATGCGGCGGACGGCGTGCTGGAATCCGTGTACGTCTTCGGCATCGCCAACAAGACAGCCGAAAAGCACATGAGCGACGCGCTGAACACCCTGAGCATCTCCAACATCACCGGCGAGGTGGTGCAGGCCACCATCGGCGGCTTCGACACGCACTACTCCTATTTCGTCTATGACCAGGAGAAGGACGAAAACGGCATGGCAGCCGAGGCCTACGGCAGCCTCTGCCTGTGCATCGACACCACCCGGGATGCCTGTGTGATGGTCATCCTGAACAGCCCTGTTCTGCCCAAGGCGGACGTGCCCACGGCGGACGCGCTGCTCGCGGAGGCGGAGAGGGTGCTGGCGAACCTGACCGTGTACTGAGCCTGTCCCGGAGCGACTCGTGAGGACACGGCGGACGCGCTGTCCCGCAGCGCCGAATCCTTGACGAGATGGAAAAGGCGTGCTACAATATGACCACATCAAGGAGGTGTGCGCATGTATCGGAGCATTTCGATCCGCCCATCCAAGGAATTGCGGAATCACTACAGTCGGATTTCCGCGCTGTCCCGCAGCGCTCCCGTGGCCATCACGGTGAACGGTAAGGAGGACACGGTCGTCCTTGCCCATGAGGATTTTGTCGATCAGCAGCAATACATCGGTGAACTGGAAGCCCGTCTGGCGGTCTATGCGCATCTTGCCCAGGCCATGGATGATGTCAGGCTCGGCCGAACACAGGACATGGATGCCGCCTTTGATGATGTTCTGGCTGACCTGGACGAGGTGCCGGTCTGAGCTGTCAGGGCGATCTTCTCCGCGAAAAAGGACTACCTCCGCGTCATGCGGAAATTCATATGACACCACGGGGCTGTGTCGACGCATCCGGCGCAGTCCCTTTTTCTGTTTTCAGCCCCCGCTGAAACCACTTTCACCGCGCAAAATCCGCATTTCCATCTTGTATACAGTCCGCCAAAGTGATATAATATCGAAAATACATTTCCCGGTGGACGCCGCGTCCCCCGGCGATCATGGAGGTTGGATGATGCAATACCGCAAATTTGGCAACACGGGCGTCAATATCTCCGCCCTGGGCTTTGGCTGCATGCGCCTGCCCGAAATTCAGCTGGAGGACGGCTCCTGGCAGGTCGATCAGGAAAAGACCAACGAAATGCTCATGCGCGCCGTTGACCTGGGCGTGAACTACTTCGACACCGCGTTCTACTATTGCCACGAGAACAGCGAGATCGCCATCGGCAAGGCGCTCCAGCCCGTCCGGGACAAGGTGTACATTTCCACCAAGTGCCCGATGGAGCTCGTCACCAAGCCGGAGGACTATGAGGCCGTGCTGGATCGCAGCCTGGCCAAGCTCGGGACGGATCATGTGGACTTCTACCACTTCTGGGGCATCAACCAGAAGACCTTCGACGAGAAGATCGTCCCTCTGGGGCTGATGGAAGAGGCGCAGAAGCTCAAGGCCAAGGGCAAGATCCGCCATGTGTCCTTCTCCTTCCACGACACCCCCGAGGCGCTCAAGCACATCATCGACAACGGCCCGCTGCTGGAGAGCGTCCTGCTGCAATACAACCTGCTGGATCGCACCAACGAGGAGATGATCCACTACGCCGCGCAGAAGGGTCTGGGCGTTGTGGTCATGGGCCCCGTGGGCGGCGGACGTCTGGCAGCCCCCACCGAGCTGGCGCAGAAGCTGGGGCGCGGCAGCCTGAACACCTATGAGCTGGCGCTGCGCTTCGTGCTGGGCAATCCGGATGTGTGCTGCGCGCTGTCGGGCATGCAGACCGCCACCATGGTGGAGCAGAATGCCGCCGTGGCCTCCCTGGAGACCCCCATGACCGAGGAGCAGTGGCGTCAGGCGGGTGAATCCATGGAGAACCTCAAGAAGTTCTCCGAGCTGTACTGCACCGGCTGTGCCTACTGTCAGCCCTGCCCCAAGGGCATCAACATCCCGCGCATCTTCCAGGCGTACACCTACCACAATGTGTATGGCCTGCATGAGCTGGCGAAGAACACCTACCGGGGCTATGTCAACGACGAGAAGAACCCCGGCGCGACATCGAAGGACTGCGCGAACTGCGGCTACTGCGAGCGCAAGTGCCCCCAGCACCTGAAGATCCGCGAGCTGCTGAAGAAGGTGGAGGCCACCCTCGAGGCGCTGTGATCCGCCTGTTCGAAGCAACCGCATGGCAAAAGGGTGCGTCACCGGGCGCACCCTTCTTTTTGTCCGACGGCGGATGCGGCCTCCCCTCAGCGGATGTCCTCCGGGCGGCGGGGCGGCACGCAGTAGTTGCACGCCGTCAGCGACACGTAAGGCTCGTCCGCCAGTTCGCCGTAGGTGAAGGCCGTCATGGGCTCATACTTGTCCAGCACGCCATAGCAGGTCGGGCTGTCGTGGTAGCTCTCGCCGCTCTTGGGATTCCAGTACAGCGCCGTGTCGTCCGCCGGCAGGGGGATCGTCCGCCCCGGCCAGTCCTCCCAGATGACCAGGCGGGTCTTCATTTTGTCGTGGATGTTGTTCCAGATCCACCGCATGTTGACACCCTTTTCGGTGCGCTTGCGCTGGACGCGGATGCACCCGTGGCTGGCACGCTGCCCCAGGAGCTTCTCCGTGCGGGAGTAATCCTTGCCGCTGTCGCGCTTGATGTGGGGGACCTCGTGGAGGAGGTCGCCGTCGTTATAGCGGATGCCGTAGTTGCAGGTGTACTGGTTCGACGGGAACGCGCCGGACGCACTGTAGAGCAGGTATTCGCCGGAGCGCGTCTCGTTGTAGGGCTCGTCCGCGGTGGGCAGACCGGTGGACACCAGCAGCTCATCGAAGAATTCGCCGTTGCGGTAGATGTAGAGCCGCTGAGTCAGCTTGTCCACCACCAGAGCATATTCCGTGCGGACGGACACTTCCTTGAGCGTGTTCGTCCTGACATAGCCCACCACCAATTCGTTCCAGGCCTTGACCCTGCTCTCGTGGAAGGAACTGGAATAGCATTCGATGCGGCTCCAGCCATTGTCCAGGCTCTCCAGCAGGTGCACGCCCTGACTTGCGCGCGTCACCTCGCCGATGACCGCGCTCTTTTCGTCCGGCGCGGCGTATACATTCGCCTGTGTGCGGAAATTGCCGTCGATGACCGTCATGGGCGCGGTCAGCATCGCCCACACCGTCGCCGTGTCGGTGTAATCCATCTCCGTCTCCCAGAAGCAGTTCTCCTTCCCGCAATGCTCCCGGCCGGGGGTGTTCAGCACCGTTTCCGGGGCGGACAAGTCCTCCGACAGCGCCGTCCAGGGCAGCATCAGGCACATCAGCAGGCAGAACAGGAGCTTTCGCATGGGGATGATCCTCCTCGGGGGGCATATTCTGCCTATACAACGGCGGACACGCGGGAAATCTTCCCACATGGGCAGCAAATTCCACAATTTCTCTGATAAAAGATTCACAAAACATGTTTCATTTTCTCGTCAGATGTGGTATACTTGTTCCCGCCCGATGGGGCAAAAGAACAAATACAGAGGAGGAATCCTGAACATGAAGCGTATTGCTGCTCTGCTGCTGACGCTGGTCATGGTGCTGACGCTGATCCCCGCGATGGCGGAGACCGTGTCCGCCACCGGCACTGCCAAGGGCTTTGGCGGTGATGTGACCGTCACCCTGACCGTGACTGACGGTGTCATCACCGAGGCGACCGCCGAGGGCGCGAACGAGACCGCCGGTATCGGCTCTGTGGCCATCGAGAAGCTGCCCGCCGCCATGGTGGAAGGCAACACCGTGAACGTCGATGCCATCTCCGGCGCGACGCTGACCTCCAACGGCGTGATCGAGGCCGCGAAGGCCGCCCTGACTGCTGCGGGTCTGAACGCCGAGGACTACATGACCAAGGCCGAGGCGGCGACCGCTGAGGATGCCGTCTACGAGGCGGACGTGGTCATCGTGGGTGCCGGCGGCGCGGGCATGACCGCCGCTCTGACCGCCGCCGAGAACGGTGCGAAGGTCATCATCGTCGAATCCCAGGCCGCTGTGGGCGGCAACTCCGTGCGTGCCACCGGCGGCATGAACGCGGGCGACACCCCCTATCAGGATGCCAACACCTTCGGCGAGACCGCCGGTGTGGAGGCGACCCTGGCTTCCGCCGCGAAGAACTACGCGGAGAACGAGACCGTCACCCAGCTGGCGGATGAAGTCAAGATCCAGTGGGAGGCCTATCAGGCCAACGCCGAGGGCTACTTCGACACCGTCGAGCTGATGCAGCTGGACACCATGGTGGGCGGCAAGGGCATCAACGATCCCGAGCTGGTCAAGGTGCTGGCGGAGAATTCCGCCGCGGGCATCGAATGGCTGCGCAACTACAGCATCAACCTGGACAATGTGGGTGCTTTCGGCGGCGCGTCCGTCAAGCGCATCCATCGCCCCGTGAACGCTGAGGGCAAGACCGTCTCCGTCGGCGCGTACATGATCCCCCTGCTGGAGACCGCCTGCAACAGCAGCGAGAGCATCACCATCCTGCTGGAGACCACCGCCCATGAGATCATCATGGTGGACGGCGCTGCCAAGGGCATCGTGGCCACCGGCAAGACCGGCAACACCGTGACCGTCAACGCGGGCGCTGTCATCCTGGCCTCCGGCGGCTTCGGCGCGAACCTCGATATGGTCGCGTCCTATCAGCCCTCCCTGAAGGGCTTCATGACCACCAATGCCGCCGGCATCCAGGGTCAGGGCATCCAGATGGCTCAGGCCGTCGGCGCTGACGTGGTGGACATGGACCAGATTCAGATCCACCCCACCGTGCAGTACGACACCGCTGCCCTCATCACCGAGGGTCTGCGTGGCGATGGCGCCATCCTGGTCAATGCCGAGGGCAAGCGCTTCATCGACGAGGTCGGCACGCGCGACGTTGTGTCCGCCGCCGAGATCGCCCAGACCGGCTCTTACTCCTGGCTGGTGGTCGATCAGGCCATGCTGGACAAGTCCTCCGTTATCGCGGGCTATGTGACCAAGGGCTTCACCTTCCAGGGCAGCACCTATGAGGAGCTGGCTGCCGCCATCGGCGTGGACGCGACTGCCTTCGCCGAGACCATGAACACCTGGAACACCTATGTTGCCGCGAAGAACGACCCCGACTTCGGCCGTGTGTCCTTCGCCAACCCCCTGGACACCGCGCCCTACTACGCCATCAAGGTCACTGCCGGTGTGCACCACACCATGGGCGGCGTGAAGATCAACACCGCCACCGAGGTGCTGACGGCTGACGGCGTGGCCATCCCCGGCCTGTATGCGGCGGGTGAGGTCACCGGCGGCGTGCATGGCGCGAACCGTCTGGGCGGCAATGCCGTGTCCGACTTTGTGGTCTTCGGCCGCATCGCCGGTGAGCAGGCTGCCAAGCTGGCGCTGGCGGACTGATCCGCACACCGTACCCCAGTACCCCACAGGCTCTCAGCAATGGGAGCCTGTTTTTTTGCCGTTCTGCGCCAAAGCACCGCAAGAACGACTTGACATCCCCCCCCGCATGGTATCATCATCCGGGAAGGAGGGATCACCATGTTTGAGGACATCGGTGGCAAGATCAAAACGCTTGCGGTCGTGACTTGCATTCTGGGGATGATCGCATTCGTCATTTGGGGCTTCGTACTGTTTGCCGATTCGATTCCGATCGGTCTGCTGGTGATGGCGGTGGGGTGTGTCTGCTCCTGGGTGGGGACGTTTACGCTCTATGGCTTTGGCGAACTGATCGCGGAGACCCGGCGCAATCGCGAGATCAACCAGCAGCTGCTGGCAGCGCTGAAGCCGCAGCAGCCGACTGCACAGCCTGAATCCGCCAAGCGCGCCGCCAGCGTGGGCAGCTACGCCATTCCCGGTGCGAAGAACGCCACCGGCAGCGCGGCTGAACAGTGGACATGCAAGCACTGCGGGACGCGCAATCCGAAGGTCAGCCTGTTCTGCCGGGACTGCGGAAAATACAATAAATCAGCCGAATAAAACGCGGGACGCCCCCCATCGGAGCGTCCCGTTTTCGTATGTGCTTGTCAGTCCTTCTCGCCCCAGTCCTCCAGGGTGGAGGGGACATTGTGCCAGATAACGCCCTCGACCTTGCCGACGATCATATCGCGCGGCACAGCGCCAACCTGGGCGTTGCGGCTGTCGTTGGAGTTGTTGCGGTTGTCGCCCATGAGGAAGTAATGTCCCTCCGGCACGGTGTACGGCCCGAAATCGCGGTACATGCGCTCATGCAGGAACTTCTCCTCATGGCGCACGCCGTTGACGTAGAGGTAGCCGTCCTTGATCTGCACCGTGTCGCCCGGCAGACCCACCACGCGCTTGACGAAGTTCAGGCGTTCGCCGTTGTCCTTGGTGCGGTTGGGGTAGTTGCAGACCACCACGTCGAAGCGCTCCGGCTCGCCGCCCAGGGTGACATAGGTGCCGATGCCCGTGAAGGGGATGCCGATGAAGGACGTGCCATAATCGAGCTTGGACACATACATGAACTCATTGTGGTGGAGGGTGGGATACATGCTGTCGCCATCGACGCGGACGGGCTCGAAGATAAATGTGCGCACGAGGGTGGCGATGAGCAGCGCGGCGACGATGGTGACACCCCATTCGACGACCTCCTGCTTGAAGGGCTTCTTGACCTTCTCGGGCTTGGGCTGCCTGACCCACCACGACGGCAGCAGGGGGCACTTCTTCGGCGCTTTGTCCGCCTCCGAGGCGGTCTTCGTCCCCTTTTCCGTCTTTTCGGTCTTTTCGGCCTTGGCGGACACAGCGTCCCCCGTCGCCTGGAACTTTGCCTGTTCCTTTTCCAGTTCGGACATTGGTTCAACAACTTCCTTTCGTTTATGATGCACAGCGGACCGTCAGCAGATATAACGCATCGGCGGACGAAAACCCTGCATGCGCGGATGACTTATGCGTCGCCGTTGAGCCAGAAGGCGGGCTTGACATGCGCCGTGCCGTTCTCCGCGTCCATATCCAGCACCATCAGGCTCTTTTCGCCGCTGATGCGCTTGCGCAGGGGCTTGGCGGTGGACATGACGAAGGTCATGCCAATGACCTCCACGCCGAATTCGTGCATCAGATCCACCATGCCCTTGGCCGTGCCGCCCCCCTTGAGGAAGTCATCCACGATCAGGCAGCGCTGCCCTTCGCGGACGCTGCGCCGGGAGAGGCTCATCGTCTCGATGCTCCCCGACCCGGAGACATAGTTGATGTTGACCGCACTGCCCTCATACACCTTGGACGAACGGCGGGCGATGACCAGCGGCACACCCAGCGCACTGGCTGTGGCGAAGGCCACGGGGATGCCCTTGGTCTCCATCGTCAGGACGAAATCGGGGGACTGGCTGTAGTATTCCGTCGCCATGATCTCGCCCATGCGTCCAGTGACGGACGGGTTGGACAGAATGTCAGAATAATACAGAAAGCCGCCGGGCAGCACACGCTCATCCCCGGAGAGCATCTGGCACAGCTCCCCCACGAATTTGCGCGAATCGGGACGCTTCACCTTCGCACGGTAGCGAACGCCGCCCGCCGAACCCGTCACCGTCTCCAGCTCACCCAGGCCGAACTGGCTCACCACATCCCGGAGCAGGTCGATGTCCTCGCTCATGGTGGACTTGGCCGTGCCAAACATCTCACAGAACGAGCTGAGGGTGAAGATACGGTTGGGCGAGGCGGACAGGATCTTGATGATCGCGCTCATGCGTTCATTGCGGCGAATCTTTTCCACGGCGGCAATACTCCTTTATGCGTGCGGGACGCGGATATGAAGGAAACCTCCCGAAAGGAGGCATATCGCCATTATACCACACATGCACGAATAATGGAAGACCCAATTTACACGAATGTTCGGCTTTTTGCGGTTATTTTCGGGCAATGTTCGGCAAAAACACAAAAAGTCCACCGGACAGACAGCAGAATGTTCCGCCGCACATCCGGTGGGGATGTCTTCCGGGGGGATCGCCGTCACGGGAGCGCCCCTTGCAGCGCTTCCAGCACGAACCGGCGCACCTCAGCGCTGACACCCGGCCAGCACAGCGCACAGCTGCGGGTCAGGTGCTCATCGGGGAGCGCCATCATCAGGTCGATGGTGGGCGCGAGCGGATCGTCGGACAGGGTGAGGAGCCAGTTGTCCTCGCCGCATTGGCGAACGGCATCGTCCCCGACCAGCGCCGGCATGGGGGCGGACGGGTCATAGCTGGCGGTGAGGTGCGCCAGGACGGTGGAATAGACGCTCTGGACGCAGCTGCGCCAGCGTTCGTTGAGGAAGGTCGGCGGGGCATCCGCGGCCAGATAGAGCGTCAGATCCATGAGGGTGGCGGCGCTGTCCAGCAATCGCAGGTGGAGGACGGTTCGCCCGTCCGGCAGGGTGAAGGCCTCCGCCGGTGCGGTCTGTTCGGCGAGGAAGCGTTCGCGCCAGGCGGCGGCATGCGCATCGATCAGCGTGCGGCGGCTGGCCGGGATACGCTTCCCGAAGGTGTCCAGGATGAACCGCCCCTCGTCCGTCAGTTCGATGAGGCTGCCCAGCGGATGGGCATGCTGGGTGATCTGCCGCTGCTCCTCCAGGTCGGAGAGCGCCAGCTGCATGGTGATGTAGTTCATCAGGTCGCCCTCGGCCATGGCCTGAAGGAGCTGCATCGCGGTGACCGGCCCCAGGCTGCGGAGGGCATAGAGGAGGAGGAGGCGGTTCTCCGTGTCGGGGATGTGTCGGCGTTCCATATCAGGCATCCTCCTCATGGTCGGGATACGGGCGCATCAGCGCAGCGCCTTGCTCTTGCGTTCCGCATCGCAGAACATGCAGCGGTAGATGCCGCGTGCCCTGTCGCGCAGGATGAAATGCTGCTCCAGCGCAGGCTCAGCGGTGGTGATGCAGCGCGGGTTCTTGCAGGCGATGACATTGACCAGGTGCTCGGGCAGGGAGAGCTTCTTCTTCTCGGCGACCCTGCCGTCCCGGATGATATTGACCGTGATGCCCGGATCGATATAGCCCAGCACATCCAGGTCGACCTCGATGTCGGAATCGATCTTGATGATGTCCTTGCGGCCGCAGGTGTCGGAGCGCACGTTGCGGATATACGCCACCGTGCAGTCCAGCGCATCCAGCTTCAGGTAGCGGTACACGTCCATGCCCCGTCCGGCCTGGATGTGATCCAGCACGATGCCGGAATGAATGGCATCAATGTTCATTCCTGATCCCTCCATTTCAGCAGGGTGGTGATGAGCGCCATGCGGACGAAGCGTCCGTTGCGCACCTGTTCGAAATAGGCGGCACGGGGGTCGTCATCCACCCGGGGGGTGATCTCGTTCACGCGGGGCAGCGGATGCAGGATCGCCATATCCGCCTTGGCCGTGAGCAGCTTTTCCGGATCGAGGATGTAGGTGTCCTTCAGGCGGATATAGTCCGCCTCGTTGAAGAAGCGCTCCTTCTGCACGCGCGTCATGTACAGCACGTCCAGCTCGGGCATGACCTCCTCCATCGTTTCCACCTCGCGGAAGGGGATGCCCTTCTGCCTCAGCCCCTCGGTGATATACCCGGGGACGCGCAGCTCCGGCGGGGAGATCAGCACGAATTCGATGCCCTCATAGCGGCTCATCGCGCCGATGAGGGAATGCACCGTGCGGCCGAATTTCAAATCGCCGCACATGCCCACCACCATGTGGGACAGGCGACCCTTGCGGCGGCGGATGGTCATCAGGTCGGTGAGGGTCTGGGTGGGGTGATTGTGTCCGCCGTCGCCCGCGTTGATGATGGGCACATAGGACTTGAGGCTGCCCGCCATGGGCGCGCCCTCCTTGGGATGGCGCATGGCGATGATGTCCGCATAGCAGCTGACCACGCGGATGGTATCCATGAGCGTTTCGCCCTTTGTGGCGGAGGACGAATCCGCCGACGCGAAGCCCAGGACGCTGCCGCCCAGGCTGAGCATGGCGCTCTCGAAGCTCAGGCGGGTGCGGGTGCTCGGCTCGAAGAACAGCGTGGCCAGGATGCGACCGTGCAGGCTGTCGCGGTAGGCAGCGGGGTCGGCGATCATCCTGTCCGCCAGGTCGAGAATGTCCCCGACTTCCGCCACGGTGAAATCGGTGATGTCAATCAAATGCCGCATGGCTGACTCCTTTCCCGCACGGGGGCTTACGCCTTTGCGCCGTTGACGGCGAGGTAATTGCGGATGCGCTGGACGTTCTCGGCGTTCTTCTCGTCCGCCTCCAGGTACTCGATGATGTCATACACATCCACCACGGAGTACACCGGGAAGCCGAATTCCTCCTCGACCTCAGCCATGGCGGACTTATCTGTCCGACCCTTTTCCTTGCGATCCACCATGACGAAGGTCGCGGCGACCTTCACGTCCTCCAGGTGGCTGAGGATGCCCATGCTCTCGCGGATGGCCGTCCCGGCGGTGATGACATCCTCGGTGATGACGACCTCCTCGCCCGCCTTGGGCACATACCCCACGAACACGCCGCCCTCGCCGTGATCCTTCACTTCCTTGCGGTTGAAGAAGAACGGGACGTCCACGCCCTCCTTGCTCAGGGCGATGGAGGACGCCACGGCGATGGAGATGCCCTTGTACGCCGGGCCATAGAGCACCGTGCGGCGCTTGCCGACCTTCTCGATGTACGCCTTGGCGTAGAACTCGCCCAGCTTGGCGATCTGTTCGCCGGTCTTGATGTCCCCCGCGTTGATGAAATAGGGGATCTTGCGGCCGGACTTGGCGGTGAAATCGCCGAACTTCAGAACACCGGCCTGCTCGAGGAATGCGATGAAGTCGTGCTTGTAGCTTTCCATTTTTCTATCTCCTTTGTCAGACAAGGTTGGGGAAAGACGTGCCGAAGGGGTTGAAGGGGGCGATCGGAAAGCCCCCTTGGCGGAGCTTACGCTTCTTCGCCGAGGAACTCGCGGACGCACCGGTTATACGCCGCCACCGGGTCAGCCGCGGCGGTGATGGGCCGTCCCACGACGATGTAGTCACTGGCGGCGCGCGCCTTTTCGGGGGTCATGATACGCACCTGGTCGCCCGCATCACCATCGGCGAAGCGGATGCCGGGGGTGACGGTGAGGAAGTCCGCCCCGCAGGCCTCCTTGACCAGCGCGGCCTCCAGCGGCGAGCACACCACGCCGGACAGTCCGGCAGCCTTGGCGTTCTGGGCGTACTTCTTGACCGTTTCAGGCATGGTCGCGTTGATGAGCAGCTCATTCTGCATGCGTTCCTCACTGGTGGAGGTCAGCTGGGTCACGGCCAGCAGCACGCCGCACGAGCCGTCCTCCCGGGTCAGCCCTTCCTTGGCGGCCTCCATCATGGCGATCGTGCCGGAGGCGTGCAGGTTGGTCATGTCCACATCCAGACGGCGCAGGACGGCCATGGCCTTCTTCACCGTGTTGGGGATGTCGTGCAGCTTCAGGTCGAGGAAGATCTTGTGGCCGCGTGCCTTGATCTCCTTCACGATGGACGGGCCTTCGGCGTAGAACAGCTCCATGCCGATCTTCACATAGGGCTTGCGGCCGGTGAACCGGTCGAGGAAGGCGAGGGTCTTTTCCTTATTTTCAAAGTCCAGGGCAATGATGACGTCCTTGGCCATGGTCGTACTCCTCCTTGATGTCGGTCGATGTATCTTCTCGCGCAGGACGCGCGGGAATGCCAATGGTTTACACGCGCTGAATGTCGCTCAGGCGCTCGATGCCCAGCTTGTCCATCTCGATGGGCAGCTGCTCGATGATCTCCTTGCAGGCGCAGGGGTTGACGAGGTTCGCCGCGCCGACCTGCACAGCCTTTGCGCCGGCCATCATCATCTCGATGACGTCCCGGGCGGTGGAGATGCCGCCCATGCCGATGACGGGGATGTTCACCGCGCCGGTCACCTGATAGACCATGCGGACGGCGACGGGGAAGATACCCGGGCCGGAATATCCGCCCATGACATTGGCCAGGATGGGCTTGCGGCGCTTGAGGTCGATGCGCATGCCCAGCAGCGTGTTGATGAGGGACAGCCCGTCCGCACCGGCCTCCTCGCAGGCACGCGCGATGGACACGATGTCCGTCACATTGGGGCTGAGCTTGATGTACACGGGCTTGGTGGCGACCTGCTTCACCGCGCGGGTGACGGCCGCAGCGGCCTCGGGGTTCGTGCCGAAGGCCATGCCGCCGCCGTGGACATTCGGGCAGGAGATGTTGATCTCCAGGATCTCCACCTGCTCCTCCCGGGTGAGCTTTTCCACACAGGTGACGTATTCGTCGATGGAGAAGCCGCTGATGTTGGCGATGATGGGCTTGCGGAACACCCTGCGCAGTGCGGGCAGCTCCTGGGCGATGACATGCTCCACGCCGGGATTCTGCAAGCCGACGGAATTGAGCATGCCATTGGGGCATTCGGCGATGCGCGGCGTGGGATTGCCGAAGCGGCTGTCCGCCGTCGTGCCCTTGAAGGACAGTGAACCCAGCAGGTTGATGTCGTAATACGGCAGGAACTCCTGCCCGAAGCCATAGGTGCCGCTGGCGGGGATGACGGGGTTATCCAGCTTCACGCCGGAGAGAACAACGCTCAGATCCTTCATCGCTTATGCCTCCCAGATCACTTCGTCGCGGTCAAGCACCGGGCCATCCTTGCAGATGCGCTTGTATCCGCCCCTGACCTTCACCGTGCAGCCCATGCACGCGCCGAAGCCGCAGCCCATCCGCTCCTCAAAGGAGAGCTGGGCGGGCTTGTCCGTGGCGTTCATGATGGCTCTGAGCATGGGCAGCGGGCCGCATGCGCACACGTCGGTGAAATCGATGTCCGCCATGGCATCGGTGACAAGCCCCTTCACGCCCTCGCTGCCGTCCATGGTCGCCAGGACGAAGGGCGCGCCGAGCTTTTCCACCGCGTCGCGCAGGAAGACCTCGTCCGCCGTGTTGAAGCCCGCCAGCACCGTGGGATGCTTCCCCTCCGCCATCAGCTGACGGCACAGACCGATCATGGGCGGGAGTCCCACGCCGCCGCCGATGAGCAGCGGACGTGCGCCGCAGCGGGCGGTGTCGAAGCCATTGCCCAGGCCATTGAGCAGGTCGAGCTCCAGGCCGGGCTGCATGGCGGACATGGCCTCCGTGCCCTGCCCGACCACCTTGTAGACCAGGGTCAGGGACGCTTCGTCCCAGTCGCAGATGGAAATGGGACGGCGCAGGTAGAATCCGGGGACGGTCAGCTGGACGAACTGTCCGGGGGCTTTGATGGCCGTGGTGTCCCCCGCCAGACGCATGCGCCAGACGGTCTGCGTCAGCCGGGTGTTCTCAATGAGGCGGTACAGCATGGAGATCCTCCTCTTACATATTGTCGTATGCGACCCTTTCGCCGCAGATGGTCAGCTTGCAGGCGGCGTGCACCCGCCAGCCCTCAAAGGGCGTGGCCTTCCCCTTGGAGAGGAAGTCCGCCGGGTCGATGGTCTCGTCCGCGTGCAGGTCGAAGACGGTCACCTCGGCGCGTTCGCCCACTGCGAGGCCGCCCTCCAGCCGGAAGCGGCGGCGCGGCGCACAGCTCATCCGGTCGATGAGCGTCTCCAGCGTCATCCGACCCGTCTCCACAAAATAGGTGTACATCAGCGGGAAGGCGGTCTCGATGCCCACCACGCCCATGGCGGAGGAACGCAGCCCCCTGGCCTTTTCCTCGGCGGCATGGGGCGCGTGATCGGTGGCGAGCATGTCGATCGTGCCGTCCAGAAGCCCTTCCACCAGCGCAGCCTGATCCGCCCTGTCCCGCAGCGGCGGATTCATCTTGAACCGCCCCTGATCCTCCAGGTCATCCTGACTGAGCAGCAGGTAATGCGGCCCGGTCTCGCAGGTGACATCGATGCCCTCCTGCTTTGCCTGACGGATGATGGCGACGCTTTCCTTCGTGCTGACGTGACAGACGTGGTAGCGGCAGCCGGTCTCCTCCGCCAGGACGACATCGCGGGCGATGGGTGCCCATTCGCTCTCGCTGGGGATGCCGGGGATGCCATGCTCCCGGGCGAATGCGCCGTCGTGGATCGCGCCGCCCGGGGGGATCAGCCCCATGTCCTCGCAATGCGCCGCGATGATGGCATCCGCCCCGGCGCAGCGCTCCATGGCCGCACGCATGGTGGCCTCGTCCTTCACGCCGCGCCCGTCATCCGAAAAGCCCATGACGCGCGGGGCAAGCGCCGCCATGTCCGTCAGCTCGCCCTCGCCCCTCTGTCCCAGGGTGATGGTGGCGTAGGGCAGCACACGGATGACGGCCTCGCGGGCGATCAGCTCCTCCTGCACGCGCAGGTGTTCATCGCTGTCCGGCGCGGGATTCAGGTTCGGCATCGCCCCCACCACCGTGTATCCGCCCCGCGCACAGGCGCGCGTGCCCGTCCCGATGGTCTCCTTATAAGAAAATCCCGGCTCGCGAAGATGCACATGCACATCCGCAAATCCGGGAAAAACCGCCAATCCGCGGCAATCGAACACCTTGTCGGCAATGGTAGAAATATCCTTATCGCAACGGGTAACAACGCCATCCGTGATCTCGACATCCATCGGGACAAGATGGCCATGCGCGTATACCTGACCGCCCTTGAGCAGCATTCGCATGCGGATTCCTCCCACTTCAGCTTTGGCTTATCCGATTTATTATATCGCATCCCGCGCCAAAAAGCAATGCCCCTGCGAAATTCTTTGGCAATGGCGGCATCTGCCCCGGCAAATCGGGAAAAAACGCCATGGCAGTGCATTCGCGGTGACAGATCTGCCTGATTTGCAAAAAAGGGGTTGACAAGGATCGTCCGCCGTGGTATGATTTAATCATTCACCACGCTAAAGTGATGAATGATTAAAGAACACGGAGGTCCTCCCCATGAAACGTATGCTGACCATGCTTCTCATGCTCCTGATGCTCCTGACCTTCGCCGCGGCGGAAAGCAACGGCGACATGCAGTATGTCCTGGACAAGGGCGTGCTGGTGGTGGGCGTGACCGAGTTCGCCCCGATGGACTACCGCGACGCCAAGGGCGGCTGGATCGGCTTCGACGCAGACGTGGCGAAGGCCTTCGCCGCCGAGCTGGGCATCCGGGTCGAATTCGTGGAGATCGACTGGGACAACAAGCTCCTGGAGCTCAATGGCCGCACGGTGGACTGCATCTGGAACGGCATGACCCTGACCGATGCGATGAAGGCCGCCATGGCGTGCTCCAATGCGTACATGAACAACGCGCAGGTGGTGGTCGTGCCTGCGGACAGGGCCGATACCATCCAGAGCATCGAGAGCCTTTCGGGGCTGAGCTTCGCCGTGGAGGCGGGCAGTGCCGGTGAGGCCGAGGTATCCGCGCTGGGTCTGGACTGCACCCCGCTGACGGCACAGGCGGACGCGCTGATGGAGGTCGCGGCCGGAACGTCCGACGCAGCGGTGATCGATGCGCTGATGGCGGCCGCCATGGTCGGCGAGGGCACGGGCTATCCGAGCCTGACCTACACCATCGGGCTGAACAGCGAGGAATACGGCGTGGGCTTCCGGGTGGGTTCCGATCTGGCGGAGGCGCTCAACGCCTTCCTGTGCAAGGCCTGGGCGGACGGCACCTTGCAGGCCATCGCCGGGGAATACGGCGTGCAGGCGGCGCTGATCCCGCAGGGGCAATGAGGTGAATGACGATGCCGCAGTTCCTACAGGGCATGGCACAGCAGATGCCCACCGTGCTTTCGGCGCTGAACGAGGGCTTCGGGCAGACGCTCCGGCTGTTCTTCGTGACCCTGCTCGGGGCGCTGCCGCTGGGGCTGCTGATCTGCCTGGGGTCGATGAGCGCCTTCAAGCCCCTGAAATGGCTGACCCGCATGGTGGTGGGCATCATCCGCGGCACACCGCTGATGATCCAGCTGCTGCTGTTCTACTACTTCCCCGGACTGGTGCTGCAAAGCAATATCTGGGGCAGCGGCGAACGCGGACGCTTCACGGCGGCGGCCATCGCGTTCATCATCAACTACGCCTGCTACTTTTCGGAGATCTACCGCGGGGGCATCCAGGGCATCCCCGTCGGTCAGGAGGAGGCCGGACTGGTGCTGGGCATGTCCCCGGCGCAGATCCTCCTGCATGTCAAGCTGATGCAGATGGTCAAGCGCATCGTGCCGCCGCTGTCCAACGAGGTCATCACGCTGGTGAAGGACACCTCGCTGGCACGCATCATCGGCTTGCAGGAGATCATCTGGGCAGGACAGGCCTTCATGAAGGGCAGCCGGGGCATTTCCGGGGCGATCTGGCCGCTGTTCTTCACCGGGGTGTACTATCTGGTGTGGAACGGTGCGCTGTCCTGGCTGCTGACGCGGCTGGAGAGGAAGCTGGACTATTTCCGGTAAAGGGGGATACACCATGTGCATGCTGCGTGTGGAGGGGCTGACGAAGCGCTTCGGGGCGACCGAGGTGCTGTCGGACGTGAGCTTCACCCTGGCGCAGGGCGAAACGCTGGCGCTCATCGGGTCATCCGGCAGCGGGAAGAGCACCCTGCTGCGCTGCCTGAACCTTCTGGAGCAGCCCGACGGCGGACGCATCCTCCTCCGGGACGAGGTGCTGCTGGACGCGTCGGCACGTCCGCTGTCCGAGCGGGAGCGCCGCCGTGATCGGCTGCATTTCGGCCTGGTGTTCCAGAATTTCAACCTCTTCCCGCAGTACACCGCGCTTGAAAATGTCATGCTGGCGCGTCGGCTGCTGATCCGTCAGCAAACGAAGGATCGCGTGCGCCGCAGGGAGCTTCAGCAGCAGAACGAGGCGGACGCGCGCCATTTGCTGACGCAGATGGGCTTGCAGGATCGCATGGGGAGCTATCCCCACCAGCTGTCCGGCGGGCAGTGCCAGCGCGTCGCCATCGCCCGGGCGCTGAACCTGCATCCGGATGTGCTCTGCTTTGACGAGCCGACCTCCGCCCTTGATCCGGAGCTGACGGGCGAGGTGCTGCGTGTCATCCGCGAATTGGCGGAGCGCGACACCACCATGCTCATCGTCACCCATGAGATGGGCTTCGCGCGGGAGGTGGCGGATCAGGTGTGCTTCATGGACGGCGGACGCATCTGCGAACGCGGCACGCCGGAGGAGGTCTTCCTCCACCCGCGTCAGGCGCGGACAAGGCAGTTCCTCGCCGGGTATCAGGGCGGGATGCCGACCCGGAGTCAGCCATCCTGAATGCGGCAGAATGCAGAATGCAAAAGCGCGTCAGCCCCTGCACAGCGGCGGAGGTTGACGCGCTCTATTTTGTATTCTGCGTTACACCAGCTTGATCCCTGCGGCGATCTGCTCCTGATTGTAGCGCTCCTTCAGGCCGTTGATGCGGTCGGAGGGCGTCAGCAGCTTGGACAGCGAGCGGTCGTGGTTCAGCGTGGCGATGATGTAGGAGATGTACTTGGACATGTCCGCCTCGATGAACCAGGGGGCAGCCTGCACCTCCGGCCTGCGGTAGGTCAGGTTGGTGGAGATGACATAGTCGATGAGCCCTTCCTCATAGGCCTTGTTGAACAGCTCCACGCCATTGGTGAAGAGCGGGAAGGTCACGGCGGCGAAGATGCGGTTGGCGTTGCGCTTTTTGAGGTTGCGCGCCACATCGATGATGGATTCGCCGGAGGAGAGGATGTCATCGGCGACGAAAACGTCCTTGCCGTCCAGATCGTTGCCCATGTACTCATGCGCGACGATGGGATTGCGCCCGTTGACGATGCGCGTGTAGTCGCGGCGCTTATAGAACATGCCCATGTCGACGCCCAGGACGGAGGCATAGAAGATGTTGCGATCCAGCGCGCCCTCGTCGGGGGAGACGATCATGAGGTGCTCCTTGTCCAGGTGGAGGGTCTTTTCGCGCTTGAGCAGCGCCTTGAAGATCTGGTAGGAGGGCATCACATTCTCGAAGCCGCCCTCGGGGGTGGCGTTCTGCACGCGCGGGTCGTGCGCGTCGAAGGTGATGATGTTGTTCACGCCCATGCGCGCCAGCTCCTGGAGCATCAGCGCACAGTCCAGCGATTCGCGGCTGGCACGGCGATGCTGCCGTCCGCCGTAGAGCATCGGCATGATGACCGTGATGCGCTTGGCCTTGCCGCCCACGGCAGCGATGGTGCGCTTCAGGTCCATATAGTGATCGTCCGGGGACATGGGGACGGTCTGGCCGTACATATTATAGGTGCAGTTATACGCGCCCACATCACAGAGGATGTAGAGATCCAGGCCGCGCACGGAGTCCTTGATGAGCCCCTTGCCCTCACCATTGCCGAAGCGCGGGCAGGTGGTACGCACGAGGAAGTCCTCGCGGCCCATGCCGGGGGTGGTCGTCATGTCGCCGGGCATCGTCGCCTCGGTATGCTGACGCCATTTCAGCAGCCATTGGTTCACCTTGCCGGCGATCTCCTCCGTGCCGCGCATGGCGATCAGTCCCAGAGGGCCGACAGGGGTGGTCAGAAAGGATTCCTCATTCCAGGTGCTCACGAAATCAGTCACGCCAATTACCTCATTCCGTTTGTTGGTCGCATCTGCTCTGCTCATGTGTGGAAAAACAAGGGGGACACAATTCGACGGGTATATTATAGCGCATTTCGCGCATAAAGAAAAGGGGGAAAATCATAAATAACGAACGTTTTTTCATATTTCGGCGAAACGGTCAGTTTTTCGCCAGAAATGACACGCGAAACGGGAAATCCGTCGGATTTTCCCCGGCGCAGAAACGAACGTTCACCTTTTTCGGCTGACTGACCGTCCGCCGCAGGCTTTTACCGGAAGGCGCGAGGGCGCATCGCAACAGAGAGGGTCGAGGCCGCCTTGACTTTCAACCTGTTGTATGGTATGCTGTCCGGCATGACCCCGACCTACGGGGCAAAGAAAGGACAGATACCATGAAGACCCCTACCCGTGTGGCGCTGGCATTGCTGGGCTGCGCCATCCAGGCCACGGGCCTGTGCAACATCCACGCCTACGCCCATGTCACGGAGGGCGGCGTGCTTGGAGCGACCCTGCTGCTCGACCACTGGTTCGCCATCTCCCCCGCCCTGTCGTCGCTGGTGCTCAATGTGCTGTGCTACCTGTTCGGCTGGCGCACCCTGGGCAAGGACTTCCTCGTTTACTCCGCCATATCGGGCGTGGGGTATTCCGTCTTTTACGCGCTGATGGAGCCCTATGCGCCCCTATGGCCTGCGCTGGTGGAATCGCCCCTGGCGGCGGCCATCGTCGGTGCGATCTTCATCGGCGTGGGCGCGGGGCTCTGCGTGCGCGTGGGCGGTGCGCCCGGCGGCGATGATGCCCTGGCCATGGCGCTCTCCCGGCTGACGAGGATCGACATCCAGTGGATCTACCTCTTCACCGATGTGGTGGTGCTGGCGCTGTCCATCACCTACATCCCGCTGAGCCGGATCGGCTGGTCGCTGCTGACGGTCCTCCTGTCGGGGCAGATCATCGGGTGGATACAGAAGCTCGGCGTGAAGAAGGCATCAGCCTCATAAACAAGGGCGAGACCCGGTCGCAAAGCCAGGTCCCGCCTTTTTTTCTTATTCTATCTTTCGATTCGCCGGACGTATTCTCCGCGATCAATGCTGCTGCCCCGCCTGTCCGTAGTAGGCATTCGGGCCATGCTTGCGCAGGAAGTGCTTGTCCTGGATGTTCTGGGGTGCGGGGGCAGCGTCCGCCTTGATCTGACGGGTGTACACCGCCATTTTGGCGACCTCCTCCAGCACGACGGCGTGGTACACCGCCTGTGCAGGGCTCTTGCCCCAGGTGAACGGGCCATGGGACGCGCACACGATGCCGGGGGTATGCAGGGGCTCGATGCCGCGGTTGGTCAGCTCCTCGATGATGACCTTGCCCGTGTTCTTCTCGTAGTCCTCGTCGATCTCCTCGGTGGTGAGGTGACGGGCGCAGGGGATCGCGCCGTAGAAATAGTCCGCATGGGTCGTGCCATAGCAGGGAATGTCCTCACAGGCCTGCGCCCAGCCCACCGCATAGGGGCTGTGGGTGTGGACGATGCCGCCGATGTCGGGATACTGCTTGTACAGCTCGATATGGGTCTTCGTGTCGGAGGACGGGTTGAGCTTGCCGTCCACCACATGGCCTTCCAGGTCGAGTACGACCATCATTTCCGGGGTCAGATCGTCATAATCCACGCCCGAGGGCTTGATGACGACCAGTCCCCTTTCCCGGTCGATGCCGGACACATTGCCCCAGGTGTAGGTGACAAGGTTGCGCTTGGGCAGTTCCATATTGGCCTCATACACGGCCTGCTTGAGCTTCTTCAGCATGGGAGCGTACCTCCATGAATTTGTTTTGATCGTCAGTTGGTTTTCGCCCTTACTTCATTTCCGCCACGGCGGAGGCCTCCGCGCTCAGCGCCTGTTGGAAGCGCGCGGTGTAGGCATCCAGACCGTCCGCATCCGCCGCATCGGGCGCGATGGTCGAGCCCTTCGCACCGGCGAACACATGCGCATTCAGGTAGGCTTCGAGGGTCTCGCCGTCCTGAGCGTTCACGCGGTAGGCCGCCAGGAGCGCCATGCCCCAGGGGCCGCCCTCGCCCGCGGTCTCCATGACGGAAATGGGGGTCTTCAGCGCCGCAGCCAGGATCGTCTGACCCACGCCGGGGGTCTTGAAATAGCCGCCATGACCCAGCAGGGAGTCGATTTCGACGTTCTCCTCGGCCAGAATGTCCATGCCGATCTTGAGGCTGGTCATCGCGCCGGCCACCAGGGAGCGCGCAAAGTTCGCGAAGGTGAGCTTCGCATCGGGCATGCGCACCATCATCGGGCGACCCTCATCCAGGCCGACCACGGGTTCGCCGGAGAACAGGGGGACGTTCACCACGCCGCCGCAGTCCTTCTCGGCCGTCAGGGCGGCGTTGAACAGGCTGACATACACGTCATTCATGCTGACGTTCAGTCCGCAGGCATCCGCAAAGCCCTTGAGCATACCCGCCCAGGCGTTGATGTCGCTGGTGCAGTTGTTGCAGTGCACCATGGCGACGGGCTTGCCGGTGGGGGTGGTGACCATGTCGATCTCGGGGTACACCCTGGAGAGCAGCTTCTCCAGCACGACCATCGCGAACACGGACGTACCGGCGGATACATTGCCCGTGCGGACGGCGACGGCATTGGTGGCGGCCATGCCCGTGCCCGCGTCGCCCTCGGGAGGCGCCATGAGCGCACCGGGCTGCAAGGTGCCGGTGGGGTCAAGGAGCTTCGCGCCCCCGGCGGTCATCACGCCCGCATCCGCGCCCGCGCAGAGCACCTCGGGCAGGATCGACCGCAGCTGCCACGGATAGCCCATCCCGGCGGCCTTCGCGTCCACCAACTCGATCATCCGCTGATCGTAATCGCATTTCTCGCTGTCGATGGGGAACATGCCGCTGGCCTCGCCCACGCCCAGCACCTTCCTGCCGCTGAGCTGCCAATGCACATAGCCCGCCAGGGTGGTCAGGTGGTCGATGTCCTTCACATGCTTCTCGCCGTTGAGCATGGCCTGATACAGGTGGGCGATGGACCAGCGCTGGGGGATGTTGAAGCCCAGCAGGTCGGTCAGCTCGGCGGCGGCCTTGGCGGTCATGGTGTTGCGCCAGGTGCGGAATTCGCAGAGCTGCTTGCCGTCCCTGTCAAAGGGCAGATAGCCATGCATCATGGCGGACACGCCGAAGCCGGCCAGCTTCGTCAGCGTCACGCCGAACCTGGCCTGCACGTCCGCCGCCAGGTTTGCATAGGCATCCCGGATGCCCGCCCACACATCGTCCAGATGATACGTCCACACGCCGTTTTCCAGCCGGTTCTCCCAGGTATGGTCGCCGGACGCGATGGGCGCATGGGTATCGTCGATCAGCACGGCCTTGATGCGGGTCGAGCCCAGCTCAATGCCCAGAACGGCCTTGCCCTCACCGATCCGGCGGGCAGTTGCTTCGATATTCATCATCAATTCCTCCTTATGGATGCGGAATGGGAGCTCTGTCCTCATTATACCATGTTTGCAAATGCTTGTCCACCGGGAAAATGCGCTTGCAATCCCCCGGTGTTTGGGATACAATAGAAGAAAAGCGCTTCCAATCGATGCCACAGGAGGGATCAGCATGCAGCAGCTTGAACACGTTCGCCACCCGGAGGACGCGGGCATCTCGTCCGCCGGACTCCTCGCCTATCTGAATGCCCGCGAAGCCGCCGGTGTGGAGCACCACGCCATCTGGGTCATCCGCCACGGGAAGGTGGCCTGCAGGATGTCCTTCGCGCCCTATGACGACCGCACGCCCCACATGCTCTTCTCGCTGTCGAAGTCCTTCTGCTCTGCGGCGGCGGGCTTCGCGGTGGCAGAGGGGCTGATGGATTGGGATACCCGGCTGATCGACATCCTCCCGGAGGCCTTCCCCGATGACCCGTCGGATTGGCTGCGTTCCATCACCCTGCATCACCTGCTGACCATGGGCAGCGGCCTGAAGCCGGAGTCCGACGAGGTGTTCACCGACCACTGGGCGCGGGACATCCTCGCCTGCGGCTGCGACCACGAGCCCGGGACGCATTTCCACTACAACAGCCACGGGACTTACCTTGTGTCGTGCATGGTGCAGCGCGTCACGGGCATGACCGTGCGGGATTACCTCATCCCGCGTCTTTTCCAGCCTCTGGGCATGCTGAGCCCGGACGGCACGCCCCCCGAATGGGACAGCTGCCCCGATGGCGTGAACATCGGCGGATGGGGGCTGTGGCTGTCCTGCGCGCAGATCGCGCCCTTCGCGCAATGCCTGCTGCAAAGGGGTATGTGGGACGGCGATCAGGTGCTGCCGCGTGCGTGGATCGACCGTGCCACCCACATCCGGATCGACAACGGCAACGGCGAGCACACCACCGACAATGACTGGAACATGGGCTATGGCTACCAGTTCTGGATGTGCCGGGGCGATCGGGCTGAGGGCTGTACGCCGCGCTATCGCGGGGACGGCATGTACAGCCAGCTCGCCATCGTGGATGAAAAGCGCGACATGGCGGTCTGCTGTGTCAGCGGACAGGCGGACATCGGTCAGGCACTGACGCTGATCTACGACCACATCTTTGCGGCGGCGGACATGCCCCCGGCGGATGCATCCGCCCAGGCCGAATTGGAAAAGCGCCTGACCGCGCTCTCCTACCCCTGGCCGACGCACGACGGCAGCGCATTGCCCATCGGCACCTATGCGGACACGAAGAGCCACGCCATCCTGACCATCGGCGCGGAGCAGGTGACCTTCAGCCCCAACGGCCGGGAAGCCTTCCATTTCCATGTCGGGAGTGCCATGAACGACGGTGCATTCCGCGCCTGCTGCGGCATGGAGGACGGCGTTCTCCGGATGCTGATTCGCTTCCTGCGCGGACCGTTCACGATGGATCTGACCTGCCGCTTCAGTAGCGATGAGGCAGAGCTCACCTGCACCGGTGTGGGGCAGGAGGGCAAGACCCTCCGCCTCACCCGTCAATCATAAAAAAGGAAGGCATCCATCATGAAGAAGCTCCTTGCGCTCCTGCTGACCGTGATTCTGCTGCCCCCGACCGCCATGGCGGAGGCAGCGTCCCTGCCGGACAGCTTCAACTGGTACGAGATCTTCGTCCGCTCCTATCAGGATTCGGACGGCGATGGCCTGGGCGACCTCAACGGCGTGCGTCAGCGGCTGGATTACATCGCGGACATGGGCTACACCGGGCTGTGGCTCATGCCCATCATGCCCAGCCCGTCCTACCACAAATACGACGTGACGGACTACAAGGCCATCGACCCGGAATACGGCACGATGGACGATTTCCGTGCCCTGGTGGCCGAATGCCATGAACGCGGCATCCGCATCATCATCGATCTGCCGCTGAACCACACCTCCACCCGTCACCCGTGGTTCGTCAGCGCGGCGGATGCCCTCCGGGAGGGCCGCACCGACAGCCCGTACACGGACTACTACTGCTTCACCGAAGCCCCCGGCAGCAAGTACATCCCGCTTTCCGGCACAGCCTGGTATTATGAGGAGCAGTTCTCCGGGGGGAACATGCCCGACCTGAACCTGGACAGCGCCGCCGTCCGGGCGGAGATCCGCGACATCGTGACCTTCTGGCTGACGGACGTGGGCGTGGACGGCTTCCGCCTGGATGCCGTGACCTCCTACTACGCGCAGGATGCGGAACGCAATGTGGCCTTTCTGAATGACCTGAAGGCCATGTGCGAGGAAGCGAAGCCCGGCAGCTATCTGGTGGGTGAAGCCTGGGTGGGTCAGACGGCGCTGGCGGACTACTGGCAGTCCGCCGTGGACAGCTTCTTCCTCTTCCCGTCCGCCCAGGCGGAGGGCTTCATCGTCAAGTCCCTGATGGGGCGCAGCCCGGACGCGACCAAGTTCGTCACCGGGCTGGAAAAGGCGCTGTCCCTCCTGCCCGAGGGACGCATTCTCGCGCCCTTCCTGTGCAACCACGACACCGGACGCACCATCGGGCTGCTCCAGGCGCGCAAACTCCCCGAACGCGCCAAGTTCGCCCAGGGCGTGCTGGGCATGATGCCGGGCAATGTGTTCACCTATTACGGGGACGAGATCGGCATGGTCGGCGCGGGGGACGACCCGAACAAGCGCCTGGCCATGTACTGGAACGACGGCGACATGACCCAGCAGCCCCCGGGCGTGACCAATCTGGAGTACGCCTATCCCTGTGCGGATGACCAGATGGCGGACGCGGCCTCCCTGCTGAACTACTGCAAGGCGGTCAACCATGCGCGGCTGACCACGCCCCTCATCGCGCGGGGCGAGAACGTCACCCTCTATTCGGACAAAAACGTGGTGCTGATGCGGCGAACGCTGAACGGCGAGAGCTGCTACATCGCGATGAACTTCTCCCGTACCGACGCGCAGACGGTGGACATCCCCGCCGCAGGGCTGATCCTCGTGACCGACCTGGAGGTCGCGGACGGACAGGCGACCCTCACCGGGGCGGACGGCACGACCACCGTGACCCTGCCGGCGTATGGGATCGCCATTCTCCGGTAAAAAACTGATTTCATGTGCATGCATTTTCCCGCGAAATGTGGTATAATCGGGGTACAGTCCGCCCCCGCGCACGATCGACGGCAGCCGGTCGGGACGGGCTGAACCAAGGTCGATCGCTCCTGCCGTGACGCATTGAACCGGAAGGAAAATCCATGCCCCATGTCCCCGTGACCTCCGCCCTCACCGTGGAGGACTGCAAGCAACGCATCGATACCCTCTACCGCACCGACCCCCGCGTGCGCCTCAACATCACCCTGAGCCATTCCAAGGTGGTGCAGGATGCCGAGGCCACCATCGCGGGCGTTTACAGACACTGCTTCTGCGTGGAGGAGAACAGCTGCGGCACGCCCCAGCGTCACACCTTCACCTACGCCGACCTGCTCACCCGCCGCGTGGAGGTGCTCCCCCGCGAGTAGGTGCTGCCGCTTCGCCGCGTCCGCCGTGATGGCGGACGCGGCGCTTTTTGCCCGTCGCCGTCCGCCCTATGTCCGATCTGGCGATTCTTTTCCCAAAAAAATTTTCGGAAACGTTTCCAATTTCCTATTGCACGATGGCAAAAAAGGTGCTATAATAACCATATCGGAAAGGGACGTCCCTTTGTTATACCGGTGGAACACCGGTATGCCAAAATCGCCTTTTTCCAGAATTCACCGCGGAAAACCGCATATCAAAAGGAGGAAAACCCCATGAAGAAGATCCTTTCTCTGGTTCTGGCGCTGGCGATGGTGCTGTCCCTGTGCTCCTTCGCCGCTGCGGAAGGCTTTGATGGCACGATCAAGGTCTGGGTTCCCGACGCGACCGTCGATTTCACCAAGGCCAAGATCGAAGAGTTCAAGGCCGCTCATCCCGAGTACGCCAACATGACCGTCACCGTCGACCCCGTCGGCGAGGGCGATGCCGCCAACAACATGGTCACCGACGTGGAAGCCGGTGCTGACATCTTCGCCTTCGCGCAGGATCAGCTGGCTCGCCTGGTGGCTGCCGGTGCTCTGATCGATGTCGCGCCCGAAAACGCCGAGATCGTCAAGGCCGAGAACGATGCCGGTGCTGTGGCCGCCGCCATCCTGGGCGACGTGATGTACGCCTACCCCATGACCTCCGACAACGGCTACTTCCTCTACTACGACAAGTCCGTTGTGACCGATCCCACCGATCTGGACAAGATCATTGCGGATTGCGAGGCCGCCGGCAAGAATTTCTACTTCGAGATCAACTCCGGCTGGTATCAGACTGCGTTCTTCTTCGGCGCGGGCTGCACCCTGACCTATGAAACCAACGACGAGGGTCTGTATGTCGCCAGCAACTGCGACTACGCCTCCGAGAACGGCGTGAAGGCGCTGAAGTCCATGATTAAGCTGGCGAAGTCCCCCGCGTTCGTGAACCTGTCTTCCGCCTCCAACGCCACCAACCTGGGCGCGATCGTGGATGGCGCATGGGACGCCGCCAATGTGCAGGGCATCCTGGGCGAGAACTACGCGGCGACCAAGCTGCCCACCGTGGACGGCTATCAGCTGGGCGGCTTCGGTGGCTTCAAGCTCCTGGGTGTCAAGCCCCAGACCGAGGATGACAAGCTGGCTGCCTGCGACGCTCTGGCGCTGTACCTGACCTCCGGCGATGTCCAGCTGGCCCGCTATGAGGCGGTCGGCTTCGGCCCGTCCAACCTGACCGCTCAGCAGTCCGAGGCCGTTCAGGCTGACGTTGCGCTGTCCGCGCTGGCTGCTCAGCTGAACTTCTGCGTGCCCCAGGGTCAGTACCCCAACGAATACTGGACGCTGGCCACCGCTCTGGGTGATGACGTCATCGCCCATAAGTACGACGAGTACACCGACGAGCAGCTGCTGGATGTGCTGACCACCTTCCAGACCACCGCTGGCACTTACGTCGCTCAGTAATTGAGTCACGGCGGGCTGGGGCTTTGTCCTCAGCCCGCTTTTTGCCATGCTCATCGTGTCCGCCATGCGCAAGGCGGACACCACGGGCAGAACGGTCAACACCGTATATCACATTCGACAAAGGTTGGTGAAAGCATGACGGATCTGGAATTCCTGCGGC
>CAZJOA010000013.1:0-28358 GCA_964547515.1 uncultured Faecalibacterium sp. | reverse complement strand
CAGGGTTCGCAGGGTATATGGGATCTGGTTCATTTCATCACTCTCTTCGCTTTTACACCGAATGAGAGCGTCCCCCATCCACCCGCGGATGCAGACGCTCCCAAAACAGCAAGCATTATTATTCTCCGCCGCCGACCCCGATTCCTGCCTGTGCGCGGAAGATGGCGCACATTTTTTCACAACTCAGCGTCCCGTGGCATACGCTGTGCCATCCCGATATGGAAGTGAGGCGGTTTGCCTTGAGCGAACTGTTGACATTCTCTCCCCTGCTGCAGGCCCTTCTGGCGACAGTACTGACCTGGCTGGTGACAGCGCTGGGGGCGGCGCTGGTGCTGTTCGCCCGACAGCGGAAGCCACTGCTGATGGATGCTTTGCTGGCCTTTGGTGCAGGGGTGATGCTGGCCTCGGCGTACTTCTCGCTCCTCGCGCCGGGCATCGGACTGGCATCGGAGCTGGGTCAGCCTGCGTGGCTGACGGCGGCGGCGGGGTTCTTCAGCGGCGGGGTGCTCCTCCTCGCGGCGGATCACATGCTGTCCCGGCGGATGCCCTCGTACCTGGTGGCGGCGGACAGTCGGCGGCGGAGCATCCTGCTGATCTCGTCCATCACGCTGCACAACATCCCGGAAGGACTCGCCATCGGCGTGAGCTTCGGTGCGCTGACGGCCATGCCGACGTCCTCCGCGCTGACAGCGGCGTGGATGCTGGCCATCGGCATTGCGCTGCAAAACTTCCCGGAGGGCGCGGCGGTGAGCCTGCCCCTGCGCCGGGAAGGCATGGGGCGTGGGCGGGCGTTCTTCTTCGGACAGCTCAGCGGTGCGGTCGAACCGCTCGCCGCCGTGCTGGGGTGTCTGTTGGCCGTGCGTGTGCGGATGCTGCTGCCCTTCGCGCTGACCTTCGCCGCCGGAGCGATGGTGTTGGTGGTCATTGCAGAGCTTGTGCCGGAGAGTCAGCGCAGCCGCCATCCCGCGCTGATGACCCTCGCCACCATGGCGGGCTTCACGCTGATGATGATCCTCGACGTGGCGCTGGGGTGAGGGCATCTCCTCCCGACGCGGACGCAAAATGGGCTTCCGGCTGTGGCCGGAAGCCCACGGGGGCTGCGGTGATGACCCGGCGACGGACAGTCAGCAGGCTTGGTATGCAACGCCCGCAGCACTTCCCACCGCAAAGCAATCGAACACTGCCCATTATCGACCATTAAAAGCATTTTTCTGCTTTTCATCTTCAAAAAAATGTGCTATACTGGTTGCAGATTGAACAAAAAGGACATGGCGAAGGGAGGAAAAACGCGCATGGCTCGTTCAAAACGGGATGTTGTTGAATATCGGATTTATGACCTCCCCGTGGATCTGCCCGTATTCACGCTTTCGGGAGACGAATGGCGCATTTCGGACGCGCCCTCCTCACGGCTGCACTTCCACAACTGTCTGGAGATCGGCTTCTGCCGGTCGGACAGCGGATACCTCCGCTTCGAGGACGAGATCGTCCCCTTCCGCGCCGGGGACATCTTCCTCATCCCGCGGCATGTCCCCCACACCACCTGTTCCACCCAGGGCTGCCGCAGCCTGTGGGCGTATCTCTATGTGGACCTGGAGGCGCTGGCGCGCACGCTGTTGGAGGCCACCAAGTCCTCCCTGACGCTGGAAACGGTGCAGTGGCCCAGCCGCTATCTGAAGTTCAGCACCTCCGCCCAGCAGCAGCGCATCCCGTTCCTGGCGAAATGCATGATGGACGAGGCCTTGCGGAAAGCGCCTGATTCGGCCAAGCTGCTGCGGGTGTATGCCATCGCGATGAATGCGGAATTGTCGCGCCATTTCTCCACCGCCGCGCCGACGGTGGCCAAGCCCAGCCGCATCTTCCCGCTCAAGCCCGCGCTGGAGTACATCCTCGACCACTACATGGAGCCCTGCGACACCGAGACCCTGGCGTCGCTGTGTCACCTGAGTCAGACGCATTTCCGGCGGCTCTTCCTCTCCTGCATGGATGCCACGCCCCTGCAATTCGTCATCTCCACGCGCATCTATCAGGCGTGTGTCCTCCTGGCGAACACAAATGACCCGGTGCTTTCCATCGCCCAGGCGGTGGGGATGCCGTCCGCGTCCTCCTTCAACCGCAATTTCCAGCAGGTGGTGGGCATGAGTCCGCGCCAATACCGCGCGAGCCTCGACCCCCATGGCGACGGCACGCGCCGCAACGAGCAGGTGCTGGCCTACAAGGGCTGGATCCTCCCGGACAAGTGATCCGATGCTGACTCCCCGCCTGACGGTTCGCGCCGCGCAGGCGGGCTTTTGTGTTCCGGGAGACGCAAAAAAGAGGCGATAGCAGTCGCCCCTTTTGTCGTGCAAAAACAGCACCAAAGGCATTCGTCATCCCCCGTACTGCGCCACGAACCGCTCCGTGCCGGTGATGATCTCCCCGGCGGACAGTCGGCCGGACAGCTCCAGCACCCTGATGGGGCTGCGGACGATGTACGCCCGATACGGCGCGAGCACGTCCCCCGGCAGGGTACACGGCGCATAGTGATCCAGCGCGTCCGCCGCGTCGTGGATGTGCATGCCCACGATCATCTGCGCGGCCTTCTCCGACAGGGGCAGCTGCTGCAAGCCCATCTCCGTCATCATGATGGCATGGCCGGTATCCAGCCAGATGCCCGCCGGACTGCCCGCAAAGCGTTCCGCGATCAGGTCGAATTCGCTGTAGATCGGGCACTGGTGACACATGGCGCGGTTCTCCATGCCCAATTTGACGGGCAGGGCGTTCTTCGCGACGTAGTTCGCCAGTTCGTCGATGCTTTTCATCATGCGGTCGAGGTAGGGCTGCGCCTGACGCGCGGCGAGCATCTGCGCATGCAGCGCACGGTATTCCGCCGTGTCCGTCCTGTGCGCGGCGATGAGCTTCTTCAGCGGCACGTCAAAGGCCGCGGGGTCCAGCGGGACCTCCGTCGGGTGGAAGACCACCGCGCCCGCACCCAGCACACACGCCCATTCGACGCTGCCCTTCGCCAATTCGACCGCCTGCTGACGAAGCGTCTCGTCCTCGTAGCCGAGCATGACCGAGTCGGTGTCGAAGCGTTGGTCAAGCGTCTTCGGGAAGACATTGTGGACGCTGGACACGCGGATCGCGCCCTCATCGATGCGTCGGCGGATGCCCGAAAGCCACTCCGTCCGCACCTGATAGTTCAGCTCCACCCGGGAGAAGCCCAGCGCAGTCAGCTGATCGATCAGCTCCTCGCCGGAATGCGCCTTGCGGAAATTCCACATCGTTGATATGGCCAGATCGGCCTTGGTGAAGGACATTTGTGTGCCTCCTTCCTGATCGTGAAAGCGGGAGCGCCCCGGTCAGAGCACTCCCGCTTATGCGTCTCACTCCACCGTGGAGTAGTCGAAGCCGCGCAGGCTCAATTCCTCCGCGCGATGGCAGGCCACCATGCGGCCGTCCACCTCACGCAGCTCGGGGGCTTCGGTGCAGCAGCGCTCCGTGCAGTAGTGGCAGCGCTCGTGGAAATAGCAGCCACTGGGCGGATTGGCAGGATTCGGTATCTCGCCCTTGAGCGGGATGCGATCCATCACCACATCCGGGTCGGCCACAGGCACGGCGGACAGCAGCGCCTCGGTGTAGGGGTGCTTCGGGCTGGCGAAGAGCTTTTCCGTTTCACCGAATTCGACCATTTTGCCCAGGTACATCACGCCCACCTTGTCGGAAATGTGCTCCACCACCGACAGGTCATGGCTGATGAAGATATAGGTCAGGTCCATCTCCTTCTGCAGATCCTTCAGCAGGTTGATGATCTGCGCCTGAATGGACACATCCAGCGCGGACACGGCCTCGTCACAGACGATGATCTGCGGCTTGAGGATCAGCGCGCGGGCGATGCCGATGCGCTGGCGCTGTCCGCCGGAAAACGCATGGGGATAGCGCATGAGGTAGGTGGTGTTCAGGCCGACCTTGTCAGCGATGTCCTTCACCAGCTGTTCCCGGTCGGATTTGGACATTTTCGGGTAGTTCGCCTGGATCGGTTCGCCGATGATGTCCAGCACCGTCATGCGCGGGTCAAGCGACGAATACGGGTCCTGGAAGATCATCTGGATCTCCTTGCGAACGGGCTTCATCTGCTTCTTGTCCAGGGTGAGGAAGTCCACCGTTTCGCCCGCCTGAGTCTTGTAGAGCACCTCGCCCTCACTGGCATCGATCGCCCGGACGATGCAGCGCCCCAGGGTGGTCTTGCCGCAGCCGGATTCACCCACAATGCCGATGGTCTCGCCCTTGTGGACATCAAAGCTGACATCGGTGACGGCGCGCACGCACACGCCCTTGGAGGTGAAGCGCTTGGACACATTGCGGACGGAGAGGATCAGCTCCTTCTTTTCCTTGTCGGTCATTTACTTCGCGCCTCCTTCCGCCTGCTGCCTGCACCGGTGACAGGCGACGCAATGCGTGCCGCCCAGGCACATGTTTTCGGGATCGACCCTGTCGCACACGCCCTCGATGCGCTCGGAGCAGCGCTCATAGAAGCCGCAGCCGGGCTTGAGGTTCAGCGCCAGGGGGACGGTGCCGTCGATGGAGAAGAGCCGATCCGCCTTGAGCGTGCCGATCTTGTGGACGCTGCCCATCAGGCCGCGCGTATAGGGATGCTGCGGGTTCTTGTAGATCTCGCGTGCCGTGCCGGTCTCGACGATCTTGCCCAGATACATCACGGCCACGCGGTCGCACATCTTGGCCACCGTGCCCAGGTCATGGGTGATGAAGAGGATGGCCATGCCCAGCTCCTTTTGCAGGCTCTGCATCAGCTCCAGGATCTGCGCCTGAATGGTCACATCCAGCGCGGTGGTGGGTTCGTCCGCGATGAGCAGCCGGGGCTTGCACACCAGCGCCATGGCGATCAGCGCGCGCTGGAGCATGCCGCCGGAGAACTCATGCGGATACTGGTCATAGCGCTTCTCCGCGTTGGCGATGCCGACCATCGTCATCATTTCGATGGTCATTTCCTTGGCCTTTTTCTTGTCCTTGGTGATGTGCAGCAGCGTCGCCTCGTTGATCTGGTTGCCGATGGTATACATGGGGCTGAAGGCCACCATCGGCTCTTGGAAGATCATCGAAATCTGCCGACCGCGGATGTCGCGAATCTCCTTGCCGCGCGGGTTGAGGGTGAGCATGTCGATGACCTCCCCCTGATCGTTGCGGAAGAGGATCTCGCCGGTGGACTGGCATTTCTTGTCGTTGATGCCGAGGATGGCCTTGCTCGTCAGGGACTTGCCGCAGCCGGATTCACCCACCAGACCCAGCGTTTCGCCCGCATGGATCTCGAAATCCACACCGCGCACCGGGGTCAGGAGACCCTCATCCATCTTGATGTTCACCCCCAGGCTTTTCACCTGGATGATGGTCTGATTCGTTTCAAACATTTGTCAGGGCCTCCTTTCTTACTTGTAGGGGTCAGCCGCATCGCGCAGGCCGTCGCCCAGGAAATTGAACGCCAGCACGGTGATGACGACGAACGCCAGGGGGATCATCTTCCAGGGGCACTGCGCGACGGAGACCAGATCCTCGGTCTCCTTGAGCAGCACGCCCCAGGAGGTCGCAGGGGCTTTCATGCCCAGACCCAGATAGCTCATGGACGTTTCGCCCAGGATCGACCCCGGGATGCCCAGCGTCAGGTTCACGATCAGGTAGCTCAGGAAGCCCGGCACCAGGTGCTTGGTGATGATCTTCAAGTCGCTCACGCCCGCCAGACGCGCCGCCGTCACATAGTCCTCCTTGCGCAGCGCGATGAACTTGCCGCGCACCACACGCGCCAGACCCGTCCACCCGATGAAGGACAGGATGATGGTGATGTACAGGTACATGGACGACACGGGGATGTCCGGCGGAATGGCGGCGGACAGCGCCATCCACAGCGGGATGGACGGAATGGCGGACAGCACCTCGATGATGCGCTGGATGACATTATCCACAATGCCGCCGAAGTATCCGGAGATGCCGCCCAGCAGGATACCCAGCACGAAGCTGATGGCCGCGGACACAAAGGGGATGGTCAGCGACACGCGCGCGCCGAAGAGGACGCGCGAGAAGATGCATGCGCCGGTGGAGTCCGCACCGAAGATGTTGATGCGGGCGCTGCGATCCACCTCGCCCGCCTCGTTGACCAGGCCGTACAGGTGGGTGTTGCAGGGGATCAGGCCGAAGAGCTTGTACTCGCCGCCCTCCACAAAGAGGTCGATGTAATACTTCTCGCTCGTGTCCTCGGTGATGATGACCGACCAGGTCTTGCGGTCGTTGACCTTTTTGAGCTTGTAGACATAGGGGCGGGAGAAATGCCCCTCCTCGTCCTTCCAGTAGACCTTGGTGGGCGCGGTGTCCTTATACAGGGAGGAGAACTCCTCCAGACCATAGGGGGCGAAGAAATCCGCAAAGAGCGCACCCAGATACAGGATCGCCAGAATGACCAGGGAGAATTTGGCCAGCTTGTGCTTTTGCAGCTTGCGCCACATCAGCGTCCACTGTGATGCCATGTAGTAGCTCTCGTCGTTTGCCGTCTTTTTCCTGAACAGTGCCATACCCTTACCCCCTTTCTGCGGCGGTCTTCGCGCCGCGCTTGTTCTCGCGCTGCCGTCCCGCCTCGGTGAAGCGGATGCGCGGATCGAGCCATGCCAGGGCGATGTCGCTCAGCAGCGTGCCCACCAGCACCAGCACCGCCTGGATCAGCACGATCGTTCCGGCGAGGTACATATCCTGGCTCTTGAGCGCCTTGAGCAGCACCGGGCCCTGAATGGCCAGGTTCATGACGATGGCGGACACGGTCGAGCCGGAGAAGATGGTGCGCAGCGACCCGGCCAGGCCGGACACCACCGGGTTCAGCGCCGCACGCAGGCAGTACTTGTAGGTGATCGTCCATTCCGAGCAGCCCTTGGCGCGGGCGCACAGGGTGTACTGCCGCGCCTGCTCATCGAGCATCTGCGCGCGCACAGTACGGATGATGCCGCAGGTGCCGGAGGTGCCGATGACGATCAGCGGGATGAGGCAGCGTCCCAGGAATTCGGGCACATACTCCCAGCGCATGCCGTTTTGGAGCATTTCGGTGGAGAACAGGCCCAGATAGACATTGCCCGTTCTGACATAGATGAAATACATGATAATGATGGCGAGTAGGAAGTTTGGCGTGGCCGTGCCGATGAAGCCGAAGAAGGAGAGCACATAATCCCCGGCGGAATACTGATGGTTGGCACAGTAGATGCCAATGGGCAGGGACACGCCATACTGGAAGATCAGGATGATGAAGGAGACCGCCAGCGTCAGGTACAGGCGATCCATGATGACGCTCCACACGTCGCGGCCATACTCAAAGGAATAGCCAAAGTCACCCTCGGTCACGATGCCCTTGACCCAGTTGAAATACTGCACGAACCAGGGGTCATCCAGACCGAACTGAACGCGCAGATCCGCGATCTGTTCCGTGGTGAAGACCTCGCCCTCCGCCGCCATGGCCGCCACATAGGAGGTCACATAGTCGCCCGGGGGCAGCTGGATGATGAAGAAGATGAGGAAGGAGATGATGATGATGGTGGGGATGAACATCAGGACGCGTTTTCCGATGTAATTGAGCATGATCGCCTCGAATCCTTTCTGGGCGTGATTGCAGCTATGAAAATGCGGGAGGCACATCCGCATGAATGCACCTCCCGCACGTTTTCATAGTCCGTATGCGGGACAGGGACGGATCACTCCGCGATGTACCAGCACTGGCAGTGGGCGATGCCCATGTCGCGATAGATGTCGGACCAGACGCCCTCCTCCAGGAAGTTCTGGATGCGGGCATTCACGGCGTGATAGGTGGGAGACGCTTCCACATAGGCCAGCGTCCACTGGTTCTCCTGGTGCAGCTTGAGCATCTCCAGGGCGATCTCGGTGCGCTTCTCGGCGGAGGCGGTCACGTCCAGCTGCTTCTTCAGCTCGATCAGCTTCAGCAGGTCGCCGGTGGCCGTGGTCTCGTCCATCGTGCCGTACCACGCCACGTTGGTGGCATAGCCGGGAACCATGGAGTTGGGCTTGAGGATGATGGAGATCTCACCGATGCCGGTGACGGGGTAGAGCATGCACTGGATGCTGTTGGACAGCAGGTCATTATCGATGTTGGAGCGGTCGGAATCCTTGAAGGTGCACTTGATGCCGGCGGCACGGAAGTAGGGCTCGAGCACCTTGTAGGTGTCAGCCGCGCCGCTGTCCGCGACGGAGACGATGTTCAGCACGAAGTCGGTGCCGTCAGCGAAGTCATAGAAGCCATCGCTGCCCATGACCAGACCGGCGGATTCGAAGAGGGTCTTGGCCTGCGCCACGTCGTACTCGGTCCACTGCTTCGCCCACTCCTCGGAGTAGCCCAGCTGACCAGCCTGCGGTGCAGCCTGACCGCCGCCCAGCCAGCCGTTGGTCAGCAGACCCGCCAGCTCCTCACGATCCACGCAGATGGACATGGCATGGCGGAAGTCCTTGTTGTTGAACAGCGCCTTGAGGTGCTCGTCAGCGACGTTCAGGTTGAAGTGCAGCTGAGTGCCCACAGCGCCCCAATCCGCGCCGGACCACTCATAGATGTTGATCTTGGTCTCGGAGGCCAGGATGGTGGGGATGGAGTCCACGCCCACGGTCTGGAAGTCCACCGTGCCGTCCAGCAGAAGCATCAGCTCCTGATCCACATTGGAGACGGTGGTGTAGATGATCTTGTCGATGTAGGGCAGCTGCTGATTGGCCTTGTCGACCTTCCAGTAGTAGGGATTGCGGACGAACTCATAGTACTCGCCCTTGATGCTGTTCTTGCCCGCCTCGGTGGACAGAACATAGGGGTTCAGGGTGGGGACGCCCGGGTAATTCCAGAAGTAGTAGAGCAGCTCCTTGCCGGCCTTGCCCATATCGGAGAACTCGGTGCCGCAGATCGCCTTGGCCTCGGCCAGCGCGGTGTCAGCGTCGCCCGCGATGATGGCATCCACCATCTTCTCGAAGATGTGCTTGGGGGCATAGTGCCACTTCAGGTCGACGCTCAGCGCCTCGATGAAGTCATACTTGGGCGTGCCGAAGGTGACGGTGAAGGTGGTGTCGTCCACCTTTTCCACCACGGCAGGATCGCCATTGGCATCCTTGTGGCAGTTGCGAACGCCCTTGCCGTCCGCCTTGCTCAGGCAGACCGCATTGAAGAACCACACGCAGTCCTCCGCGGTGAAGGGTTCGCCGTCGGACCACTTCATGCCTTCGCGCAGGTAGATGGTGTAGACGGTCGCGTCCTCATTGACGGTGTAGCCCTTGGCCACGTTGGGCTCAACGGTGCCGTCGGTCCTGAAGCGGAACAGACCCTCTTCGATGGGCTTGCCCGCGCCCCAGTTGCCGCTGCCGGCAGAGCGCTTCAGCTCGCCGCCATAGGTGCCGATGGTCAGATAATCCGCGTCCTCCACCATGGGTTCGGCGGGCAGACGATCGGCCACGGCGGGCAGATCCAGCCCGTCCAGGGACGGCGCCTGGGTGTAGGCGGCGGTTTCCGCGATGGCCGGGAGCATGCAGACCAGCATGCACAGCGCCAGCGCCAGGGAGATGAGTTTCTTCATAGCAGGTTCCTCCTTGAAAATTATATCATCCGCATGGGCGATGCGGACTGATCCGAATGGGGGGTCAGGTCAGGTGGTGATCCTTCGCCCGCGCACGGATGCGCAGCACCCGCGCCACCGGGGTGTAGGCGGTGAAGTACACCGTGTAATGCTGCTGACTGAGGGGGTACGCGCCGCTCATGCGGTCGGTCACGTCATGCGCGCCGAACGCCGGGCCGATGGTGATGCATTCGCCGTTCGGGCCGCAGGCTTCCACCATGCCGTCCAGCACATTGATGCTCTCGCCGGGCTTGGCGGCTTGCAGGAAGTGCTCCGTGCGGACATATCCGCCGGGCAGGAAGGAGAACTCCACGCGCATGGGCAGCTGATCCACGCCAGCGGCGCGGATGTGCAGGTCGATGCCGTCGGGACGCTTGACGATGGTGAGCGTGGTATCCAGGGGCAGGCCTTCGGTCCTGGGGCGGGTGTGGGGATTGTCCATCGCCCACCAGTCGGAGGTCTCGGGCTTCTCCGGGAAGGGCAGGTAATACCAGCCGGCGGCGTGCGCCTGCATGCGATAGCCCTTGGGCGTCCGTTCGAGAGTGTCCGCCTGGAAATTGCGCCGGTCGCAGAGGTTCGAATAGATGGTCATGTACACGGCGAACGACCCGTGCTGGAAATACAGGCAGTTGGGCTTCCCCTTGAGGAGGGAGCAGGACCACTTGTCCTCGCGGATGCGGGCAATGTCGCTGGCGGGGAAGAGGCGATCCACATGCTCAAAGGGGCGCATGAAGGGGGCTGATGCGCCGTAGCCCGCCATTTCGGGGAAGAGCAGCAGCCACTGTGCGCCATCGGGACAGGTCCCGCGGCGATGGCAGTCCTGCCAGATCCACTCCGCCATCGCGCCCAGATCGGGTCGCTGCAGGAAATACCCCACCAGCAGATACAGGATGTGGTAGGAATCCGCATAGACCTTCCATCCCATATCCTGACGGGTGGAATTGTTGGTGAACACGCTGTTATCCGGGTCGAAATAGGCGTACATCATCTCGAGGTTCTTCGCGGCGGCCTCCAGATAGCGCTGATCGCCCGTGGCCAGGTACAGGCGGATCATCTGATCGTCGTTGACCTGATTGTAATTGCCCGCGCTGCGCTCGGCGAATTCGCCGTCCTCGTTGATGTCCAGCCCCTCGCGCAGGTATTCCCGTGCACGCTCGCCCAGGGCATGATTGCCCGTGATCTTCTCGCAGGAGAGCAGGCATGCCGCGATCGCCCAGCGGTGATTCGGCGTGTGGAAGCCTCCCGCCGCGATGCCCCGCGAGGTCGAATCGATCAGCGCATACACCGGCTGACGCATGAAGTCCGCCTCGGGCGCATGGCACTTCTCCAGCAGCCACCAGCCATTGAGCAGCGCGTTGACCATGAAGGCCGTGTCCGGCGGGGAGGCATAATTGCAGGGTGTCAGGTCAAAGCAGCCGTCCGGGCGCTGATGCGCCTGCATATACGCCAGATCGGCGCGGATGGCCTCCGCCACGCGCGGCGACAGATACCAGCGGCTGCCCGCCGTGCAGTAAACAGCGATCATATCCCCCAGGAAGAAACCGCTCTCGCGCGGCTCAACATGGAAGCCCGCTTTCCAGAAGCCACCGTAACGCGGGTCTTCCCGGTCGGTGATCTGACGCTTGAGCAGCGCTTCCACCTGTTCATCCAGCCGCCGGAGCATTTCCTCGCGGTGATTCGTCACGATTTTCACCTCACATACCGCAGCGGCTTACGCACACCACGGCGAAATTTTAACCATTTTGCTTTGTTCTTTGTTTGTATTATATCAAACCATCGCCGCTATTGCAAGGGGAAAAGTACAAATGTATGAAAAGCCAATGTAGAAGTAGCAAGCATAGGTTACACATGCAGAAGGCAGATCGGAGTCGAGGAAAGTGCTGCCACAAACGAATTACCAATGATTCGAAAGCCAAGGCAATTGTCCAGCGGAAGATTCTGCGCTCGCGTCCTCGCGCGGGCGTTGCACGAAAGCAAAATCAACCGAATCACGAGAAAGGGTCGAAGCCCCCTCGTCATAGTCGGACGATCGTCCGACGACTTTCTCGGGGAGCGCCCCCGCTTCATTGGTCACCGGCACGCCTGAATGCACCGGGGCTGATACCGTAAAAGGCCTTGAACGCCGCGCCGAATTGCGCAGCCGTCCGCAGACCGATCTGATGGGCGATGCTCTCCAGCGTCAGATGCGTTCCGGTGAGCAGCTGACGGGCATGGCGCATGCGGATCTGCAGCAGGAGCGCCTTGGGGGAACAGCCCAGCTCCTGCATCATCACCCGGTAGAGCTGGGAGCGGCTCAGGCCGACGAAGTCCGCCGCCTCCCGGATGGACACATCGCGGTCGTATCGTCCCTCCAGATACCATTGCGCCTTCTCGCAGTACTGCCGGGCAGGGGTGTCCGCCCCGGCGGTCTGTTCCGGCGCGATGAGGCTGAGGAATCGCAGCAGGCTGCCCACCGCGGACATTTGCAGCAGACGCAGCTCCTTGGCATCCTCGCGCATCTGCGACAGGGCCTGCCATGCCTTCTCCGGATGCGTGGCGGTGAACACGCGGTGCATTTCGTCCAGCCCGGCGGCACGGGTGATCGCCTTGGCCTGCGTGCCATGATAGCCGACCCAGGCGTAATGCCAGGGGGTGAGGGCATCCGCCTGATAGCGGGTCACCTCGCCGGGCAGGATCAGGAAGCCCTGTCCGGCCGACACCGGATGGACACGTCCGCCGCATTGCAGCACACCGCTGCCCGACACAACAAAGTGGATCAGATAATGCTCGCGTACATGCGGCCCGAAGGCATGCTCCGGCTGACATTGCTCCTCGCCGAATTGGTGGATCATCAGGTCGTGTGGCCGGGAGGCATCCTCCGCATAGGGATCACCGCGCATGGCATTCACCTCAGCATGCAACATTTTGAATACATCATACAACAAAGGCAGGCTACCGTCAAGGACGTTCATCCTGTATAATGAAACCAGCAAACCGAAAGGAGACGTTTCCATGCCGAAGATCACCTTTATGGGCGCCGGTTCGACGGTGTTCGCCAAGAACGTGCTGGGGGACAGCATGATGACCCCGTCGCTGGAGGAGAGCGTCATCGCGCTGTATGACATCGATCCTCAGCGGCTGGAGGAAAGCTACCTGATGCTGACGGCCATCAGCAACAACCTGGGCAACAAGGCCCGGATCGAGAAATACTGCGGTGTGGAGAACCGCAAGGACGCGCTGCGGGGCGCGAACTACGTCGTCAACGCGATACAGGTGGGGGGCTACGAGCCGTGCACGGTGACGGACTTCGAGATCCCCAAGAAATACGGTCTGCGCCAGACCATCGCCGACACGCTGGGCATCGGCGGCATCTTCCGCGCCCTGCGCACCATCCCCGTCATGATCGACTTCGCCCGTGACATGGAGGAGGTCTGCCCCGACGCGTGGTTTCTGAACTACACCAACCCCATGGCCATGCTGACCGGCGCTTTGCTGCTGCACACCGGCATCAAAACGGTGGGTCTGTGCCACAGCGTGCAGGTCTGCGCGAAAAGCCTGTTCGAGACCCTGGGCATGGAGAACGACCCGGACGTGCAGACGAAGATCGCGGGCATCAACCACATGGCGTGGCTGCTGGAGATCACCAAGGACGGCCGTGACCTGTATCCCGAGCTGAAGGCGAAGGCCGCTGCGCTGACCGGAAAGCATGCCAACATGGTTCGCCTGGAGATCATGAAGCGCTTTGGGTACTATGTCACCGAGTCCAGCGAGCATAATGCGGAGTACATGCCCTTCTTGATCAAGGACAAGTATCCGGAGCTGATCGACCGCTTCAGCATTCCGCTGGATGAGTACCCCCGGCGGTGCATCCGGCAGATCGCGGACTGGGAGCATCGCCGCGACGAGCTGACCCGCGACCCGCACCTCAGCCATGTCCGCACACAGGAGTACGCCAGCTACATCATGGAGGCCATGGAGACCAACCGCCCCTACAAGATCGGCGGCAATGTGCTCAACACGGGGCTGATTACCAATCTGCCGCGCAATGCCTGCGTGGAAGTGCCCTGTCTGGTGGATGCCAGCGGCGTCACGCCCTGCTACATCGGCGACCTGCCCGAGCAGTGCGCCGCGCTGAACCGCAGCAACATCAACGTGCAGCTGCTGACCATCGAGGCCGCCATGACGCGCCGCAAGGACAAGATCTATCAGGCGGCGATGATGGATCCGCACCTGCAAAGCGAGCTGTCCATCGACGACATCGTCAGCCTGTGCGACGACCTGATCGTAGCACACGAGGGCTGGCTGCCCGAATACCACTGATCCCCCGCTCCGGTGACATGCCCTGTCGCCGGGGCGCTTTTTGTCCCGGCGGACGCGAAAAAGCCCCGAAATCAGCGACTTCGGGGCTTGCTGTGATGCTTGATCACGCCCGCACCATGGGCATCTCCGTCATGCGCAGCTTGGCGCATCCATAGGGGATGAGCACCATCGGCACGGCCGGGCCGATGCCTTTGGCGGATGCAGGTCTGACCGCCGGGACGGTGTCATAGCCGTCCGCCCACTCCCACTGAACGGGCGCAAGGCTGACGTGGATGCACAGTGCCGGGGCGGTGGCGGAGAACGGGATCGCGCTGATCTCCTTCTCCTCGACGGTCAGCGTTTTGTCCGCAAAGCCGTAGTTCCAGGCGCTTTGCGGGATCAGCTCATAATCGCAGTACGGGTATTTCCGCTCCACATCGTCCCGCGTGAATTCCAGCATCCGGTATTCCGCCGCGATGGGCAATGCGAACACCAGCGTGCCGTATTCAACGGCCTTGAGGCGGTGCGGACGGTCGACCAGCCGGGGCGCGGTCTCCATGGTCAGCACGAGGGTCTCCGTGCCCTGCCATTCCTTCTGCAAGGTCAGATGCTGCGCCTTGCAGGAGACTGCGTGTCCATTGACGCGCAGCTTCTTCGCCCAGGACGGAATGCGGAGCTTGAGCTCGAATGCGGTCTTTTCCGGCACGCTGACGGTGATCTGCGCGCCCATCCTGAACGGGTAATCGCTCCGGACGCTCAGGTGCACCTTTTTGCCGTTCACCAGCACATCGGCGCTGAGGGGCAGCCAATGCGCGACGAGCAGTCCGCGCTCGGTGCGCTGCAGCGCATGCAGCGCGAGCTTCGGCCAGCCCTGACTGAAGTTCGCCGTGCAGCAGCCGTAATTCGGTTCAAGGCCGAACAGGTGGGATTCGCCATTGTTGGTGCGGAAAAAGGACTTCCCCGGGAATTTGATGCACGCCACCTGATTCGCCATCTGATCGTACTGATGCGTCCACATGTCATCCGAGAACGTGGCCGGCAGCGCATTGAACGCCGCCTTCTCCAGGCGTTCCGCCCATTTGCTGTCCCCGGTGAGCGCATACAGCCATTCACAGGCGTACATCAGCTCCACCACCGCGCACAGCTCCGTGCCCTGCTGATTGCCCAGGCCGGACAGGCACTCATCCCCGGTGAAGACCCCCGCCGCCGTGCCGTTGTGCTTCTCCAGCACCTGCCACAGCGCCTCCGCCTGATCGGTGTATTCCTCTCCCAGCAGCGCACTGCACAGCGCCTCGTACTTGAGCATCATGCAGAGGTTGACGATATGCGTCTCGAAGGTCCATTGATTCATCGGGCGCTTCCACTTCTCCTGAAAGGACGGATAGTCCGCCCCCTGTTCCCGGAGGCAGCGTCCCAGATCGAGCATCCAGTCCTCCTGCTGACGCGCATACAGGTGCAGAAGGGGGATGAAGCCCTCGAACCAGCGGAACTTCCCCCAGTCGAACAGGCGGATGCTCCCATCCCGCAGCAGGGTATGCAGATTCTTCATGGCGCGGTAAAGCGCTGCTTCCGCAGCGGGATCATCCGTGAATTCGCAGTGCTGTGCCAATACCTTGCCGATCAGCAGCACCGCCCAGACATCGTAGCGGCTGCGTTCGTCCGCGCGGCAGGGACAGATCCACCCGTCCTCCTGCTGCCTGTCGATGATGCCGTGCACATAGGCATCCGCTCGCGCGATCAGGTCGTCATCCCCCAGCAGATGCGCCAGGGGGATAAAGCCGTCCAGCCAGTACGGCACGCGTTCCCAGCCCTCGCGGTCGCCGCCGATCCAGGCACTGTCCCGCACATCCGGCCATACCTTGTCCAGATTGCCGCTCAGCCCCTTCGCCTGTATCTCCAGCTGCCGACGCAGCCAGCCTTCCGGGCGGAGTTCGCGGTAGAGGAGCTCATTCATCGACTTTATCCCCCATTTTTTCTGATTCCGTTTGTCAAAGGCGAAGCTCGACGGCAGGATGCCCCGTGAGTGCCGCGGTACGGCTGTCGGGCTGTCCAACGCCGCAGAAGAGCACGACGCTGCCCTCGTCCACGGGCACACCGGCTTCATTGATGACCCGGAAGGCCTCCCTGTCGATGGGAATCGTCGTCAGCACGCTTTCGCCTGCGGGCACCTTCACACGCCGGAAGCCGCACAGCCGTGGATTCGCCGGTGCATTCGCACTGCCCTCATTCTGACAGTACACCTGCGCCACTTCCTCGGTGTCCCTGTGCCCGGCATTGTGCAGGCGCAGGGTCACGAGCACCTGACCATCCGCCTCCTGTGCGTGGGCTTCCGCCACGGAAACATCGCCGTAGGTCAGCCCGTATCCGAAGGGATAGAGCGGCTCGGTGCGCAGATAGCGGTAGGTGCGGTTCGTCATGGCATAATCGGTGAATTCGGGCATTTCCGCCAGCTGTTCGTTGTGATAGAAGGTGACGGGCAGCTTGCCGGAGGGCGACACCCTGCCCAGCAGGATGTCCGCGATGATCCTTCCGCCCTGCGCCCCGGGATACCAGGGCAGCAGCACCGCATTCGCCTTTTCGCCCGCCTCCTGCAGGTCGATGGCACTGCCGGCCATCAGGACGATCACCGTCGGCTTGCCCACGGCCAGCACGGCATCCATCAGGCGGCGCTGACAGGCCGGGAGCAGCAGATCCTGCTTGTCATCCGAGCCATAGGGATTCCCCTGATCGTGCTCCTCGCCCTCCAGGCTTTCATCCAGGCCGACCACGAGCACCACGGCATCGCTGTGCTCGGCGACCACGACAGCCTCGGCCACGCGGTCATCGATATTGGTGGACAGATCCTCCACCTTGTCCAGGAAGAGATGGCTGCCCTCGGCGCACAGCACCCGCGCCTTCCCGGCGAGCGCCTCCTGCAAGCCCTCCTGCACGGTGACATATCGGGAGGACGTGCCGTGGTAATTGCCGATGAGCGCCTTGCGGCTGTTGGCATTGGGGCCGATGACACCGACGGTGCGGAGCCTGTCCGCATCCAGGGGCAGCATGCCGTCGTTTTTCAGGAGGACACAGGCCTTGCGGGTCGCTTCGTCCGCCACGGCCTGATGAGCATCGCACTCGACCACGTCGTAGGGGATCGCGTCGTATTCGCTGCCCTCCCCCATGATGCCCAGCATGTACCGCGTGGTGAACAGCCGCACCACGCAGGCACGAATCTCCTCCTCGCTCACCAGACCATGCAGGCAGGCCGCGACCAGATGGTTGTAGGTGCAGCCGCAATTCGTGTCGCAGCCCATGCGGACGGCCAGTGCGGCGGACTCCATGGCATTGTTCGTGATGCCATGTCCCCCGTGGAAATCCTTGATTGCCCAGCAATCGGAGGTGAAATGCCCCTCGAAGCCCCATTCGTCGCGCAGGAGGTGCATCAGTGCCGCAGAGGCGCAGCAGGGTTCGCCATTGGTGCGGTTGTACGCCCCCATGACGGATTCGACCTTCGCCTTCTGCACCAGCGCCTTGAACGCGGGCAAATAGGTCTCGGCCATGTCCTTGGGCGTGGCGACGGCATTGAACTCATGCCGGATATTCTCCGGACCGGAATGCACCGCGAAATGCTTTGCACAGGCGGATGCCTTGAGTGTTTCGCCGTCCCCCTGCAAGCCGCGCACATACGCGCAGCCCATTTCGCCTGTCAGCAGGGGGTCTTCGCCATAGGTCTCATGCCCGCGTCCCCAGCGCGGATCGCGGAAGATGTTCACATTCGGCGACCAGAAGGTCAGCCCCTTATAGATGTCCCGGTCGCCATGGGCGGACAGCGCGTTGTACTTGGCGCGTCCCTCCGTCGCGGCCACATCGCCCAGGCGCTGCGTCAGTTCCGGATCAAAGGTCGCGCCGATGCCAATCGCCTGCGGGAACATGGTCGCCTGTCCGGCACGCGCAACGCCATGCAGCGCCTCATTCCACCAGTTATAGGAAGGGATACCCAGCCGGGGGATGGCCGGCGCATCGTTGCGCATCTGGCTGGCGGCCTCCTCCATGGTCATCTCTGCGACGAGTGCTTCGGCCTTCCGACGTGCCTGTTCGCGATTCATCGTCTTTCTCTCCTTTCGCCATGCCCTGCCTTACAGGCCGCTCATCGTCAGCTCCGCCCAGGTGTCCGGGCCGGTGGAGTGCATGTCGTAGGTCACGATGGCACGGCCTTCCCACCCCTCGGGCGCGTAGTTCCTGAGCATCAGCAGCGTCTTCCCGGTCAGCAGCGTGCTGCACAGGACGATCTCATCCGGCTCATCCATCGTGCCCCAGGGCATGGTGCAGTTCCGCCGCGGGTTGATGGGCATGAACGTGAACAGCACGGACTTGGTGTATGCATCCTCCACCGCGTAATCCACGCGCACGCTGAAGGAGGTGTTCAGGTCGATATCCATGTATTTGCCGCCGAACCTGCTGTTCAGGAAGACCATATCCGGCAGATCGTTCCATTCCGCCGCGACGGTGGCACGGGCGCTGTATTCGCCATTCATGCCCAGATAGACCGTCTGATCGGTCTCGTCGAAGAAGGAATAGCTGCTCTTGCCGCGCTCCGGGAAGTAATACCGCTTGCGGATCATCTCGCCCACGGGCTGAACCGCCTCCTGCGTGACATCGCCCTTGACAAAGCGATACATCACGAAGCCCCCGGCGGGAATGTCCAGCGCGATGGTGTCGGCAAAGTCCGAAACCGCCATGACCTGCGTCGGCTTCACCGTGATCGCGCCATTGGTGTTCCAGTAGGGATCCACCGCATCGTTCATGACATAGATTTCCACATTCCCCTGCGAGAAGGGCAGCCTGGGCAGGGTGATCCGTGCGCTGACGGCCTTTTCGGCATCGTCGTTCCAGGCCAGGATGCACGCGGTCTCCTTGTCGCAGGAGGCCATGGCATGCAGCCCCTCGCGCTTCTGCTCCGGCAGACCCGTGATCCGCACCCGCTGCTCGGGCATCTGGCTGTACATCCAGTACGCCCAGTACGGCGCTTTGATCCGTCCGAAGGGGTCGATCGCGCCCAGCGGCTCATAGCCGGTGTCCATGAACTGCGCCCAGTGCGCCAATGTCACGTCCGTTTCCTCCAGCAGCAGCTGGAAGGAGGTCAGCATGGTCGCACCGCCGCGCGAATGCTCCGCCGGGCCATTGGCCTCGAAGGGCTGGAGGAGGGAATTGTACTCGTTGAGGTGGAGCTCCGTCGTGTCGAAATGGACATACTCGGACAGGTACTTCCGGGAAAGCCCCGTGCGATTCAGATACTGCTTGGTGTCGCAGCCGTAGCTGTGATAGCTGAAGAAGTCCAGCGGCACGCCCGCTTCCGCCACATGATTCAGGAAATGGCGGATGTTCGTCGCCCCGGTGATGTCCACAAAGGCACTGCTCGGCCCGCCGACGACCGCATCCGGGTCGCCCGCCTTCAGCCCCCTGACGGCGCTGATGTACAGCTGCGTGTAATCCTGCATGCTGCCCAGGAAGAAGACATCGCCGCAGTCGGGCTCATTGTAGACCTCGTGATAGGCCACGCGCAGGCCGCTCTCCCTGTAATGCGCCGCAAAGACGCGGAACATCTCCTGCCACGCCGCCAGATCCGACGGGCCCTTGCGCCAGTCCCCATCCTGCTGGAGGGGATACGGGATGTAGCTCCACGCCCAGTAGGGACGCACATCATGCTCCGCCAGCAGGGCGACGAGCTGATCCAGCTTGTCAAAATCATACACCAGCGCATCCGCCGTACCATCCACAACGCGCGCAAAGGGGCGTCCCTGCTCACCCATGAACAGGTCAATGCGCAGCGAATCCACCCGCAGGCCGTCAAACAGCTCCGCATCGCGGATGTAATGGGGCAGATCGACGATGCCGCTGTTGAACAGCGCATACTTTTTCAGCAGCGGCACCCCTTCGCGCTGCGAGAAATCCACGGTGATCTCGGTTCGATTCTCGGCCATAGCAGTTCCTCCCACAAGGATCATCAGCAGCAAAAGCAGTCCACGGACGGTTCGTTTCATGGTGCACCCTCCCCCTTGTTCTTCGGGCTGAGCCGACGCATCAGCGCCAGCTCCTCGCGGTCATAGGGCGTATGGAAGGTGTCGAACAGATCGTGCTGCCACAGGTTCAGCGGCAGCTCGCGATTCTTCCACAGTTCATCCCACGGGAGGAAGAACTGCGACTTCCCCGCCACCAGTCCCCAGCTGTAGCTGCCGATCCCTTCGTCATGATACAGCGGCAGGTTATCCGTGATGAGATTTCCCTGAATGCGGTTGAGCCACTCGGTGTTCATCATCGGGCGACCCTCGCGCTTCAGCCCGGCCACCACATGGCGCACGCGGTCAATGCCCTCATACTGATGGAAGGTGACGATGTCGGATTCCTCCAGTGCCACGCGCTGGATGCATTCCACATCCGCATCGGGATTCACGCCGAAATCCGCCGGATAGCTCCAGGGCGCGGCCGTCAGCGGCTGGATGGGCTCCATCTCCCGCGCCACCTCGAAGGCTCGCCGCAGATACGGGATGCTCATGTCATGCCGATTGCTGTTGCCCGGCTCATTCCACAGATCCCAGGCATAAATGCGCGGATCGTCCCGGAAGCGGCCGATCACCTCGCGCAGATACGCCTCCATCACCGGCCGCCATTCCGGTTCGTCCCAGTAGATCCAGCCCTTGCGCTCCCTTTCGCCGGTGAAGGGATTCTCCTTATGTCCGCCATGATGGCCGATGTCATACGGATGCCAGCCCCGGGGCAGAACAGGCTCGATGTTCTTCGGCCTGCCGAATCCCACGCAGTCGTTGAAGAGCACGGGCATCATGCTGATGCCCCGGGCATGGAGCTCCCCCAGAAAGGCATCCAGCCGATCCAGGAACTTCCCGCGCTCATGATACCACACGTTGAAGGGCAGGAACATGCGAACGCCATTCAGGCCGATGTCCTCCATCAGTGCAAATTCCTTTCGGACGCTCCGGATGACCTCGTCGTAGGTGTCCTCCTGCCACAGCTCCATGCTGTGCAGCGTGATGGATGGGACATAGTTGATGCCCATCACCCAGGGGCGTGCGTCATACCAGGCCCAGGCCTGTTCTTGTGTCCAGCGCGTTCTCATTCGTCCGTCCTCCATGATTTTCGATCGGGATCAGCCCTTCACGCCGCCCATCACCAGACCCTTGGTGAAATAGCGCTGGAAGAAGGGATAGGTGACCAGCACCGGCAGCATGCTGACAAAGATCTGCGCGGCCTCCATGGTCTCGCTGCCCAGCTTGGACATGCGCTCCAGCTCGGAGGGCGAGAGCTTGTTCGGATCGTAATTGACCACGACCGTCTGCAAATAGGTCATCAGCGGGAAGTCCGACAGCTTGTTCAGGTAGATCGACCCGGAGAACCAGTCGTTCCAGTGCCCCAGGATGGCATACACCGCGATCGTCGCCAGGGACGGCGTGCTCAGCGGCAGATACACCTGCGCCAGGACGCGGAATTGTCCCGCGCCGTCGATCAGGGCAGCCTCCTCCAATTCGGAGGGCAGGTTGCGGAAGAAGTTCAGCAGCACCATGACATAGAACACCGGCACAGCGCCGGGGATAATCAGCGCCCAGATGGTGTTCATGATGCCGGTCTCCTTCACGACCATGTAGGAGGGGATCAGGCCGCCGCCCACCAGCATGGGGATGAAGAAGAACCAGGCGTACAGCGTGCGGAGCTTGAATTTGTCATTCGTCCGGCTCAGCGGGAATGCCACCAGACAGGTGCACAGCAGGTTGATGAGCGTGCCCAGGATGACCCGGATGATCGAATTGAGCATGCTCCGCCAGAACATCTGGTTTTGCAGCAGGTATTCATAGCCGACCGTCGTGAACTTCACCGGCCAGAAGGTGACAAGCCCGGCCTTCACCGCATCATTGGCGGAGAAGGACACGGCCAGCACATACACCAGCGGCGCAAGGCAGATCAGCGCCACGCAGACCAGGAAAACATTGTTGATGCCATAGAATATCTTTTCGCCTCTCGTATCGCGCATGATGACACCTCCTCAGAAGATACGGTAATCCGCTATCTTCCAGGCCAGGAAGTAGCTCAGGGAAACAAGCACCGCGGAAACCAGCGACTTGAACACACCCACGGCCGTGGACAGGCTGAAGTTGAAGTCCACCAGGCCGATGCGGTACACAAGGGTGTCCAGTATGTCACCCGTGCGGTACACCGATGGCGAATACAGATTGTACACCTGATCGAAATTGCCGCCCAAGACGCTGCCGATGTTCAGCAGGAGCATCAGCACGATGATGTTCATCAGCCCCGGCAGCGTCACATGCAGGATCTGCTGGAGCTTGTTTGCGCCATCGATGATGGCCGCCTCATAGAGGTTCTGGTCGATGCTGGTGATGGCCGCCAGATACACGATCGTGCCGAAGCCGAATTCCTTCCATATTTCCGTGGCGACCAGCGTGAACTGGAACCAGTCATTGCTGCCCAGGAAATAGATGGGCTTTCCGCCCAGGGCGGTGATGAGCTTGTTGACGATGCCGGAGGACGGGGACAGGATGTCCACAAAGATGTTGGACAGGATGATCCACGATATGAAATGGGGTAGATAGACCACCGTCTGCACCGTGCGCTTCAGCATGGGGCGGCGCATTTCGTTAATGAGGATGGCGAACACGATGGATACAAACATGCCCAGGAACAGCTTCCAGCAGGCGATGACGAAGGTATTCCGCAGCGCGTACCAGAAATCGTTCATCTTGAAAAGGTACTGAAACCACTTGAAGCCCACCTGCTTCTGCGCACCAAAGAGGCCCTTTGAGGGAATGAACTGCTCAAAGGCGATCTTGAGGCCAAAAAGCGGAACGTAGGAATAGACGAAAACCAGGATGACACAGGGCAGGAGCATCAGATGCAGGGCATAATTCTTCCTAAAGTCCTTTTTCAGCATAGGGAGGAAGCCGGTCTTCCTCTTGCCTGAGAGCACTGTGGGATTCCTTGTCATAGGCGAAACCTCCTTGGTAGGAGGAAAGCGGCCGCTTATTGCTAAACGACCGCCTTCCCCGGCATTCCTTATGGAATGCTGTTGGTTGATTGATTACTTGCCGAAGTGCGCGTTGATCTCATTGGTGATCGCCTCGCCGCCCAGGGCATTCCACTGCTCGACGAAGGTGTCGAATTCGCTGATGTCAGCATCGCCCGTGATGATGCGGGTGAAGGCTTCCAGCTCCAGCTTGTCCAGGGTCGCCTGAGAGTCGATCATGGTCTCGGTGAGCAGCGGGCCGCGCTTTTCGAAGGTCAGCATGCCCTGCGCGTTCAGCTCGGTCGCCATGCCGAACATCTGGCCGGAGAAGCGGGTCGCCCACTGGCCGCGGATGTCGGACTTCTGATCGTCCGTGCCGGTGCGGTACTCGGGATGGTTGAAGTACTTGTTCATCTGGTCGTTGTACAGCGCCAGGGCGTTGTAGTTATAGGTGACCAGGCTGGGATCGTTGTTGTCGATCGCGGCGAACACGGCCTCCCACTTGGGCACGTTGCCATGGATGGATTCGGGGGTATAGGGCATCCAGGTCCAATCGTCCCACACCAGACGGAAGTCATCCTCGGTGGGCAGGATGTCGGTCGCAGAGCCCGCGCCGATCTTGTGCAGCAGGTTCAGCACAACGATGGCCGCTTCAGGATGCTCGCACTTGCTGGTGATGACGATGAACTGGTTGGTGTTGTCGTACACGATGGGCTTCACGGCCTCGTCGTCCACGGAGGGCAGACCCCAGAGCTTCCAATCGGACTCGGGGTTGTTCGTCCACAGGGAGGGCAGCGCGTCGGACATGAACTGCGCCCACTGCACGCCGGTGAACACGCCCAGCTTTTCGGTCAGGGTCAGCTCGGCCTCCTGCTCGGGGGTCTTGACGGTGAACTCGGGATCGATCAGGCCATCCTTGTACCACTTGGCCAGGGTCTCCAGCACGGTCTTCATCTCGGGCTGCACAGAGCCGTAGACGATCTTGCCTTCCGCATTCTCGATCCAGGCGTCCGGATAGGCGTGCATCATGTTGGCGATGGAATACAGCTCGTAGCCATTGCCATACAGGTCCTTGTTCAGGCCGATGCCGTAGGTATCCTTGATGCCGTTGCCGTCGGGATCGTCATTGGCGAAGGCGTACAGGATCTGCTCCAGCTCCGCGAAGGTGGTGGGCTCGGGCAGGTTCAGCTTCACGCGCCAGTCCTCACGCAGGAACAGGCCGTGCAGGGACTCCAGAACGGGCGTGGCGTACGGGATGCCGTACAGCTTGCCGTCCTTCTGCGCCATCTCGTAGGACGCAGAGCCGGCGGGCGTGACCAGCTCCTTGGTCAGCTCGTCAGCGTAGTCCGCCCAGACCTGGGTGATGTCCATCGCCTGACCGGATTCGATCATCTGACCCAGGACGGTGGCGTTCACAACGACGACGTCCGCCAGGTCATCCATGGCGAGATCCAGGGCGATGCGCTGGCTGTACTGTTCGGGGGTGGTCACCCACTTGTACTCCAGCTTGATGCCGTAGTTGTTCTCGATGAACTTGAGGAACTCGTTGTTCTGCGTCTTGTCCTCGGTGTCGGTGGCGACGGTCACGCCCTTGACAACGGTGACGGTGACGGGCTCGTCATACTTCTTGAACGGGTCGGCGCCGTCAGCGAGGGCGGGCAGGCACATCGCGCAGACAAGCACGAGTGACAGCAGCAGGCTGAACCAGGACTTCTTGGTCTTCATGTGGCAGTCTCCTTTCTGACTTAACGAGGCTTTGTCAGCCCATCTCGTTATTAATATTATAAGTCAGGAGGATTGCTGAAACAATCACAAAGTTTTAGTTCGAATTGCACAATGGTGAAAAAATTGTATCGCATTTTTGTCCGGATAGCAATTTTTTGTGCTGACTATTCCTTGTGCTGGGTCTTCCTGTATTCCGCCGGTGTCACGCCATATTGCGCGCGGAAGGCATGGATGAAATAGGAGGACGACCGATACCCCACCTGCTCGACGATCTCATTGAGCGTCAGGCGTGTGTTGCTCAGCAGCTGTGCGGCATGCGCCAGGCGCTTGCTCACGACATAGTTGTTGTAGTTGACGCCCTTGGTTTCGGCGAAGAGCTTGGAGATATAGGTCGAGCTGTGGTACATCAGCTCGGCGATGCGCGTCAGGGACAGATCCTCCGACAGGTGCTCCTTGACATAGGCGCATATCCTGCCGACCAGCTCCTCCTTGCGCTGGGACGGCGAACTGGCCGTGCCCATCAGCGACCGGAACAGCAGGGCGAAGTCCGTCTGCGTCTCCTTCCAGCCCTTATCGCTGATTTGCAGCGCGGGGATCCGGCAGACCTGATAGATGCGCTGTGCATCCGGCCTTGCGTCCACGGCGATGGAGAAGGTCTTCAGCAGCTGACGGTAAAGGGTGATGCGTCCGGCCGGGGAACGCGGCGGCGCGATGCCCTTGCAGACCGCGGCGGCCTGTTCGTATGCGCCGTGCTCCAGAAGGGAACGCACCTGATACAGCTCCGTGGCATGCATCGTTTCCGGCAGCTGCTGATGCTCGTTTTGCAGGATGAGCGCATCATCCGTCACCAGTAGGCTTTGCTCCAGCGTCAGCAGCATGGAGCGGTAATGCTGGCTGACCTGCTGCCATTCGCATTCGGTGTGATTGAGCACAAGCACCGCCGGACACATCGCCTTGCTGAACGCCTGCTGTGCCAATTCCAGCAGCGAGAACGCATGATGCACATCCATCCGCCCGCGGTGATTCCCCTGCTGGAGGAACATGACCACGCGCCTTTCCGACACGCTGACGGAGAAATAGCGGTAGATCGGCCAGAGGTACTGCTCCAGGATGTTGTCCAGCGCACAGAAGGCCAGATCGGTCATGTGTCCCACGCTGACCCCTTCGCCCAGCTGTCCCACGACCAGCAGCACCGGTGCATCCGCCTTGAGCTTCAGGCCGATCTGCTCAAACCTTTCATTGGAAAGCCCCTGCTCAGGGATGCTCCCCTTCACGATGGACAAAAGCAGATCCTTCTGCACCAGCGGGCGGATGCGGCTGACATCCTCTTCGGCCTTCTGCAGGGCCTCCTGCGTGCGGGCATCGCCCTCCATGGCCGCCACCGCCTTGCGCACCGCCTGGAGCACGACCGTTTCGTCCTCCATTTTCAGCACATAGTCCACCACGCCGCTGGAACGGATCGCCTGCTGCGCATAGTCCAGCTGCCTGTTGCCCGTCAGGAAGACCGTCTTGACCATCGGCCAGCGCTGACGGATCTGCTCTTGCAGGGCGAATCCGTCCGTGCCGGGCATCATGATGTCCGTCAGGAGGATGTCGATGCGCTGCTGGCTGAATTTCATCGCGGACTCGCTGTGATACGCCGTCAGGACATTCCAGGTGCTGTCGCCGTGCTCTTCCAGGTAGATCGAGATGCCATCCGCACTGATGGGCTCATCGTCCACCACAAGAATGTTAATCATGCTTTTCCTCCGTTATGCGCAGGCAGATGCGTGCCTCAAAGTATTCATCCTGACGGCTGTCAACCTCCACATGGCCGCTGCCCTGCGAATAGAGCTGAAGCCGCCGGTTGATGTTGACCAGACCGCTGTGCTCGGGCGAGAGGACATTGTTCGCAATGGCCTGCCGGAGCGCCCGGAGCTTCTCCTGATCCGCACCCGCGCCGTTATCGCGGACGATCAGGTGCAGCTCGTCCCCGTGCAGCTCCGTGGTGAAGGTGATCCTGCCGCCGGTGGCAATGTCATGGATGCCATGCTTGAAGACATTCTCCACCAGCGGCTGAAGCACAAAGGGCGGAACGGGGATCTGGCTGACCGCCTCGGGCAGCGGCGCGATGTCGACGATGATGTTGTCCCGGAAGCGGATCTTCTGTATCTCCAGATAGTCCAGCATGTGCTGATACTCCTCCTGGAGCGCCAGCAATTCGCCGTCCTCCTTGTAGGTCAGGTACTTGAAGTAATTCGCCAGCAGGTGGGTCATCTGCGCGGCGGTCTCGCTGTCCCCCATCAGGATGCAATGGCGCAGCACATTGAAGCTGTTATACAGGAAATGCGGCGCGATATGGGATTGCAGCTCGCGATACTGCGCCTGCTGCAAAGCCTTTTCGTGCTCGACGCGCTGATCCATCAATTCGTTGATCTGCCCGACCATGTCGCTGAATTTCTCATACACCATGGCGAACTCATGGGGCGTGCGCTTCTCCGGCACAAGGGTCACGTCCATATTGCCCTGTTCCACCTGCTTGAACACGCCCACCAGGCGCGTGAAGGGCTTGTTGATGGTCTGGGACAGATAATAGCAGACGACGATGGAGCACAGCGCCGCCATCAGCAGCGTTCCGATCGAAAACGCGTCGAAGCTCTGCACGGGCTTGAGCAGCGTCTCCAGGGAAATGTAGCTGACCAAGTAATTGTCGGTCAGGAACTGCCGGTACAGGATCAGGTAATCATTCACCACGAATTTGCCGGATACGGGTGCATCCGCCGACAGATAAGCCTGGACGTCCTCCATCAGCAGCCCGTCCTCCTCGTTGACCAGCGTATACCCATCACCCGACAGCAGGGCATAGCGCTCGTCACCGTGATCGTTCATCTGCCGGAGCAGCGATTCATCCGACAGGGTGATCTCCGCCACATACAGCGGGCGCTGCGTCTTGGACGAATTGTGAACGCTTTGCAGGCGATAGGCGCCCTGCAAATGCAGGAAGCTGCGCTGTGTCTCTTCGTAGACGGCGATCCGCTCGGCCGCGTCCGCATCGATGAAATTGTCGTAGTAATCGGTCAGCGAAACGACACGCCCCGTCCGCGGCATGTAGATGGTGATATTGGCAATGTCATCGCTCATCTGGGACAGCTCCTGCAAGCTCGAAAACAGTTCGGACACATACTTCCCCAGCTGATAGGCGGACAGGCTGATGCTGCCATTGGCCAGCAGCACCTTGTAGTCCGTCATCAGGTTGACCTTCATCCACGAATAGACGCGGAAATGCAGATCCTCATAGTTCTCCGCCATGCTTTGCAGCTGTGTCTCCAGCCGATCCTCCGTCTGTTCGCGCAGGCGCACCTCGGCGATATGATTCGCCATCAGGCTGAGCGCAAAAAACGGGATCAGGGTCACGAAGAACAGTGCCAGCAGCCTCTTATACACAGTCGTTGATCTCTTCAAGCGCTTCTTCATGGTGTACATCGCCTCACACTTTGGCTTTCGCAGCGCAGCCCGGTTCACAAACGCACCTGCCTACCGCAGTATTCTACCAAACAAACGGCCAAAAAGCAACCATTTTGCATAACGGCGGGCTTGCGGGGGACGGCGCATTCTGCATTCCGGACAGCAAAAAAGCCCCGAAATCCGCAGACTTCGGGGCTTCTGAATCCAATGGGACAGCCGGCTGATAAAATCAGCGCTTGCTGAACTGGGGCGCACGACGGGCAGCCTTCAGGCCGTACTTC
>CAZJOA010000012.1:6810-30738 GCA_964547515.1 uncultured Faecalibacterium sp. | reverse complement strand
GAGGTGAAATCCCCCGAGCCATCCTTGGCGATGATGTACATGGTGAAGCCTCCTTACATAACCAGCCCCTGCGCCTTCAGCTGCTCCGCGGTGATCCGCGCGAACAGCGCCGCACCGGCGCGCTGGGTGTGGGTGTCGTCCTTCGAGCCGTCCGGATAGGCGGGATACAGCCCCGCCTCCACGTTCATATACAGCGGACGTGTCGCCTCCTCGCCCATGGCCTGGAGGGCTTCCATGCCCAGCCGGGTGATCTCCAGCAGCGGCGTGCCCTTCTGCATGGCCACCAGACGGATCGCCGCCGGATATTCCCCGTGCAGGTCGATCAGCTCGCCGTCACGCCAATACCGCCGCGGGATCGGCGTCAGCAGCACCGGGATCGCCCCGTGCAGCCGCGCCGTATCCACATACAGCGCCAGATTCGCCGCGAAGGAGGTATACGGGTCGGTATGCCGCCACACCAGGTCGCTGCCGTCATTGTGGGTGAACTGGATCAGCAGCAAATCCCCCGGCTGGATGGTCTTCTCGATGTCCACCAGACGGCCGTCCGCCAGGAAGGACTTGGTGCTGCGTCCGCCCATGGCCTTGTTGACGATGTTCACCCCGGGCAGGTACTCCCCTAACACCTGACCCCACCCGGTGATGGGGGCTCTCTCCGGTGCGTAGGTCGCCGCGGTGGAATCACCGCAAATATAGATGGTCATGTATCTCGCGTCCTTTCCCCTTTGGAAATCGCTGATTTTCAAAATTAGGAATTATGAATTAGGAATTTTGAGTGTTTGGCTGAGCGCTTTCCCACCCTCAAAATCGGTGATTTTCCGAAATTAGGAATTGTGAATGAGGAATTAGGAATTTAGCGTGTTTTGCTGAGGCCGAGCGCAGCAGTCCAACACTTTACATTCCTAATTCATCATTCCTAATTCCTAATTCACCCTCAAACGCTTCCTTCAATCGAGATAACATCGCCCTCGCTGTGCGCAAAGCGCCTTCCGTCCGCGAGGGTCAGCGTACCGTCCGTCCCGGCGGTGATGTCCGCATGATACACGCCGTCCGCCCAGGCGATGTCCACCGTGTAGCCCCCGCGTGCGCGGATACCCCTGGCCTCGCCCTGCGTCCACTGCGTCGGGAGGGCGGGCAGCAGGCGGATGCAGCCCTCGTGGCTCTGCACTAACATCTCCGCCATGGCCGCCGTCGCGCCGAAGTTCCCGTCGATCTGGAAGGGCGGATGATTGTCAAAGAGATTGGGCAGCGTGGAGCGCTCCAGCAGCAGGCGGATGTTCTCGCCCGCCTTTTCGCCGTCCTGAAGGCGTGCCCACAGGCACATGATCCACGCGCGGCTCCAGCCGGTGTGACCGCCGCCGCAGGCAAGGCGCTTTTCCAGTGTCGCCCGTGCCGCCGCGAACCATTCCGGGGTGTCCGCCCGGATCTCATCGGACGGATACAGCGCGAAGAGATGGCTGATGTGCCGATGCCCCGGACAGCCGTCCTCGCAGTCCCGCAGCCATTCCCTGATGCGCCCGTCCTCCACCCGGATGGGATCGAGCTTCGCCTTGAACGCCGTGAACCGCGCCGTATCCCGCGCCAGCACTGCGCCGCATTCCTCCAGCGCCGTCATCAGCGCCCAGAGGATCTGCGCATCCATCGCGGCGGCATCCGTCAGCGTGCCGCTCTCCCCCGAGGGCGTGATATACACGTTTTCCGGGGAGGAGGAGGGGCTGACGGTCATCATGCCGTCGGGGCGCTCGATGGCGGCATCCAGGAAGAAGTCCGCCGCGCCCTCCATCAGGTCATAATACGCCGCGAGGAAGGCCTTGTCCAGCGTGAACCGGTAATGCTCCGCGATGTGGAGCGTCAGCCATGCCGCGCCCATCGGCCAGTAGGTCGCCGGACAGTAGGTGTCCTGCGGGGCGCAATCCCCCCACAGGTCGGTGTTGTGATGCGCCACCCACCCCCGTGCGCCGTACATGTCCTGCGCCACCTTTTCGCCATGGGGACGCATCCGCTTCAGGTGGTCAAGCAGCGCCAGATGCATCTCGCTCAGGTTGCAGCTCTCCGCAGGCCAGTAGTTCATCTCTGTGTTGATGTTGATGGTGTATTTGCCGTCCCACGCGGGGTGGAAATCGTCGTTCCAGATGCCCTGCAAATTGGCTGGGAGCGTCCCGGGGCGGGAACACCCTGCCAGCAGATACCGCCCATAGGCAAAGTAGGTCTCCTCCAGACCGTTATCCGGCTGACCCGCCTGATACCGCGCCAGACGGCGGTCGGTGGGCAGCGCGGCCAGCGCATCGTCCCCATGCAGGGACAGGCCGCAGCGATCCATGATCGACCGGTGCTCCGCGACATGGGCGGACTTCACCGCATCATATCCGGCGGACACCGCTGCATCCAGCCGGGCGATGCATTCGGCGCGCAGGTCGTCAAAGCGGTAGGACGTGGCGGCTGCCAGGAAGAGATCCGCCCTTTCGCCCACATGGAGGGTGTTGCCCACCACATGCACGCCCTCGCCCACGGCGCGGCACATCGCCATATAGCGCACGCCGCCGTCCCCGGCCTGACCGGTGAGCAGGATGGTCTGATCGTCCACCCTGTCGATCCGGCTGACATAACAGCCGCGGCGCAGCACCACCCGGGCAGGGAAGCCCACATGGCGCATGGCGAACACCTGATGGGGCACGGACAGGAAGCTCTCCCGGCGGATCGGCCTGTCCCTGCGGACATAGCGCACCTCGTGCACGCCGTCGCGGATGTCCAGCGCCCGGCGATAGTCGCTGACCTCCCGCTCGTGGCAGGTCATGTCGCGGCCGCGCATATTGTGCATGCCCTGGAGTCCCTCGGGGGGTTCGCCGTCCAGCTGCTGGAGGATGAGGTCACAGAGCACCTCGTAGTGGCGTTCGCCGTCGGGGGTGGCGGTGAGCGCCTCCTCGGCCAGCTGCTGCGCCTCGGAAATGCGATCCTCCCGCAGCAGCTGACGCACCACCGGCAGGTACTTCTTCGCATCCGGATTCACCCGGTCGCGGAAGCCCCCATACCAGCAGCTGTCCTCATTCAGGCTGATGCGCTCCAGCACCGTGCCGCCAAGGATCATCGCGCCCATCCGTCCGTTCCCCAGCGGCAGGGCGATGTTCCAGTCCTTCGCAGGTGCATCATACCACAGCTCATGCTTTTGCATGGGTTCATTCCTCCAGCGTCACGCTGTCGTCGATATTCAGCCATTCGCCGTCCACGCCCTGCACCTTCACGCCGCGCAGATCGACCCGCACCGCGTTGCGCAGGAAGAAGCCCGCCCGCTGCATGTCCTCGCAGCCGGTCATCATGGCGGGTCGGCCGGCAGGGCCGTCGGTCATCTCGACGACCACATCCTGCATGGTCACGCCCTCCACGGGCATTTCCGCCAGACCGTAGAAGAAACCCGCACAGGCGGTGCACTTGCGCGCCCGCACCCCGGTGATGGACACATCGCGCAGGCAGGGCGTGCCTCCGTCCACCGGATAGGGGGTCTTTTCCCACACATGGCGCATGCTCATGTCCGTGCCGCAGGAATAATACATGTTGAAGACGAAGGGGCACATGACCTTCTCCATGACCAGGTTGGTCAGCTGGATGCCCTCGACCGTGCCGCCGCGTCCGCGCCGGGTCTTGAGGCGGATGCCGCGATCCGTCTCATAAAACACGCAGGAGGACACGACCACATTGCGGATGTCGCCGCTCATCTCGCTCCCCAGCACCACGCCGCCATGCCCGTGGAGGAAGTGGCAGTTGGTGATGATGATCCGCTCGCAGGGACGGCGGGAGGGGGTGTCCTCCGTGCCGGACTTGATGGCGATGCAGTCGTCCCCCACATCGATGGTGCAGTCGGAAATGCGCACATCCTGGCAGGCATCGGGGTTGATGCCGTCCGTGTTGGGGGAATCCGCCGGGTTGACGACATTCAGCCCGCGGATGCTCACCTTCCGGCAGCGCAGGGGATGCACCGTCCACGCGGGGGAATTGGTCAGCGTGACATTCTCCAGCGTCACGTTTTCGCAATCGGCGAAGCACACCAGATACGGCCGGGGATGCCTGTTCTCCCCCGCGCGCTGACGCTTCCACCAGTATTCGCCCTGACCGTCCACCGTGCCGAAGCCGCTGACGACCACATTCCGCGCCTGCTCGGCGTAGATGCACGCCTGATGCATCAGCCCGGCCTTGCCCTCGTACTCCAGGGGGATCAGCGGGAAGGCGGACGCCTCCTGATGGAAGACCAGCCTTGCGCCGGACTCCAGGTAGAGGGTCATGTCATCATACAGGCGGATCGATCCGGTGGGGTACTCCCCTGCCGGGACGACCAGCATGCCGCCCCCCTGATGCCTCATGTCGTCAATGGCCTGTCGGAAGGCCTCCGTCCAGTCCTGCCCACCACGGCTGTGCGCAGCGTAATCGCGAATATTCAACATAACAACCCCCTTCTCTTTCATTAGGAATGAGGAATGAGGAATTATGAATTGAGAGTGTTTTGCCCCATGCTCCGGGCAGTCAGGCTCACTAACTAAATTCATCATTCATCATTCCTAATTCACAATTCCAGCACCAGCGTCAGTCCCACTAACCAAATTCCTAATTCATCATTCCTAATTCCTAATTTGCCCAATTACCTTTCCAGGTAATTGGCATACGCCTTGCGGTAGATGTCCAGCGCCTGGTTGATGCCCATCTTGTCCAGCTGATCGACATAGCTGTCGAAGCTGCTCAGGGGCGTTTCGCCGGTGATGAACTTCAGCTCCATCTCGGTGATGTAGGTGGTCACATCGTCCATGATGCTGTCGCAGAAGGCTCTGTCCTCCAGGCTCATGGTGATGTAGGGCGGATAGACCAGCGCGGTGGACGCATCCGCCCAGGTGCACTCGGCGATGAGCTGCTCCTCGGGGTAGCTGGCCAGGACGACGGTCTCGCCGTCATACTTGGGGAAGGACGCATGCCCGATGGCATAGTCGTAGAGCCGCAGCCAGCCCTTCTCCTCGTCCACGGAGAGTGCCAGTGCCGTCAGCCGCTTCTTGCCGTCCACCACCTCGTAGCTCTCGCCCTCGATCCCCCAGGTCAGCAGGTTCGACCCTTCCTCGGAGTACATATAGTCGATGAATCGCACGGCGGACACGGGGTCCTCGCAGGCGGAGGTGATGACGGTCACGATGGTGGCCATGTTGCCCGCCACATCCTCGCGGGGGGTGTAGCGCTTGCCGTCCGCCGCCTTCAGCCAGGGCATGGCCGCCAGACTCGCCGCGGCGTTGTTCTCCTGCATCTCGGGGAGGTAAAACCGCCATGCGTTGTCCAGCCCGACGAATGCGCCCGTCAGCCCGTTGACGATGTTCTCGGTCTTCCATGCGTCGGAATGGATGAGGCAGTTGCTCCCCAGCAGCCCCTCGGCGTACCACTTGTTCATCGTCTCCAGATACGCCTTGTATTCCTGCTCCATCGGGCCAAAGGCCACCGTGCCGTCCTGCTTGACGCAGAAGGTGTTCAGCACCCCGAACGCCGGGAGGAAATACGGCAGACCCCATCCGTCGAAGGGGATCTCATCCTGGAAGCCATTGCCGTTGGGGTCGCGCGTCTTGAACGCGGTGAGCACCTCATACCACTCGTCGATGGTGTTGGGCTTGTCCAGCCCCAGGGCATTGAGCCAGTCATCCCGGATGATGAAGCCGGCGTAGGACTTGCGGCCGATCTCCTCGACGGTCTGCATGGGGTTGATGGACGGGAAGTAGTACAGCCGCCCATCGGAGGTCTCGACCTGCTTGCGCAATTCGGGACGCTCGGTGTAGATGCGCGTCAGGTTGGGGGCATGCACGGCGATCAGGTCGGTCAGGTCGATGACCGTGCCCTCCTGATACATGCGGTCGATGGCGGAGGAATGCTGCCACATGATGACATCGGGCAGCTTCCCGGCGGCGACCATCATCTTGAACGCATCCTCGGAGTTGTTCGGCGGACATTCGAAGACCACGTCCACCCCGGTGGCCTCCTCGATGGCGAGGATGCCCTTGAGCCGGTTGTACAGGGACTCATCCTCCGCCTGGAGATACCAGTCGATCCGCACCTTTTCGACCGGTTTGCGTGCCTTGCAGCCCGAAAGCAGCGGTGTCAGCAGCATCAGAAGTGCCAGCAGCGCCAATGTGCGTTTCCTCATGCCGAATTCCTCCCGCCTTTGTCCATGCCGGTCATCATGGGGACATTATACCATGAACACGGGCGTGGACAAAAGCCTTTTTTCGCTTTTGCCGTAAAAAAGGGGGATCGCCGGTCGCCCGACGACCCCCGTGGGTCTACCGTATGGATCAGTTGCCGCGCGCCATGAAGCTGTCGTAGGCTTCCTGGTACAGGGCGATCAGGTTCTCGATGCCCATCTTCTGGAGGGTATCCATGTAGGTGTCGAAGTTGGTCAGGGGCTCAGCGCCGGTGATGAACTTGCAGGTCATCTCGGAGATGTAGGTGCCCATGTTCTCGACCTCGGCCACGGCCTTCTGCGCGTCGGTGCTCAGGGTGATGGCATTGGGGTACTCCAGGCTGTTGTCAGCCTCGGCCCACAGCTTGGAGGAGTTCACATAGGTGTCCTCGCGGGTCGCCATGATGTACTCCGCAGCGCCCCAGCGCGGGAAGGACACATGGGACATGGCGTAGCGATACTTGTTCGGGAACGCGCCATCGTAGAAGTTGGTGCAGATCTGGTTCGCCCATTCGGTCTCGACGAAGGTGCCGTCCTCGGCGATGGTGTAGGTGCCGTGGCCGCCCGTCCACTCCTGCTTGGCGTTGATGGGATCGGAATCCTCAGTGCCCCAAGTGGTGCAGTTGGTGCCTTCCTCGGTGAACATGGTGTCGATCAGGCGAGCCGCCGCCTCGATGTTCTTGCAGTCGGTGGTGATGACGGTGGTGTGGCGGTCACCGTAGCCCATGCCATAGCGGTCAGCATAGAAGATGCCATCGCCATGGACGTACTGAGGCCACTGCACAGCCACGAAGTCCGCGTTGGGGTTCTTTTCCAGCACCTGGGGCAGACGCTGCTCCCAGTAGTTGGACAGGCCCTTCCAGGAGCCGGCGATGTCCGCATAGATGTTGGGGTCGGCGGACTGCGCCAGGGTGCCCATATCGTCGGTGTAGATGTTCTGGATCAGGCCCTCGGCGTACCACTTGGCCATGGTCTCCAGATACTCCTTGTACTTCTCGGTGTACTGGCCGTAGCCGACCTTACCGGTCTCGGGATCAACATACCAGCCGTTCTGGATGCCGAAAGCGGGCATGAAGAGCAGGTGGCCGGCAGAGCCCGCGTCGAAGGGGATCTCGTCCAGCTCGCCATTGCCGTTGGGGTCGCCCTCCTTGAAGGCGGTCAGCACGTCGTACCACTCATCGATGGTGGTGGGGGCTTCCTTGCCCACATTGTCCAGCCAGTCCTGACGCATCAGCAGACCCCACCAGGTCACGGCAGCCTTCTCCAGCGGCGTGTTCAGGGGGTTGATGACGGTGAAGTACAGGTAGTTGCCTTGGTCATCCATCAGGGTCTTGGCGACCTGGGGATTGTCCTCCAGCAGCTTCTTGTAGTTGGGCATATACTGGTCGATGACCTCATTCAGGCGAATGATGATGCCATCGGCGTACAGCTGCGCAACGCCGCCGGTGTAGGAGTTGTTGTGCTGCCACTGGATGATGTCCGGATAGTTGCCGGATGCCAGCATGGCCAGGTACTGCGCGGAGATCTCGTCGCCCGAGCCGCACACGACCGTCCAGTCGATGTTGACATTCGCCATCTCCTGAATCTTCTGCAGGCCGACCAGGGTCGGGTAGAGGTAGGGCTCGTACTCGGCAGTGCCGCCGCGGACGTAGTAGGTCACGGTGGGCGTTTCGTCCGCCAGCGCAGGCGCGGCCATCGCGAGCAGCATGGTCAGCGCGAGCAGGGTTGCCAGGAACTTCTTCATGGGGATACCTCCTTATTTAATGGGATACCGTATGCTCAACGGATCAAGTCCGCCGAAACCAGGGGAAAGGGGGAAAGCGTTTACATTTCGTTCGATGGGATGATTATACATCATTTCTCGCCGTTTGTAAAGGCCTTCCCAAAACTTTTTCTTCCTATTATAATCCGATTTTTCGGTACAGTGAACACACCCTGCGGATTTTCGCAGAATCATTCACTTTTTGCATGGATATGCATCACATACCTGTCAGGCCGCTGCGTTCCACGCCCTCCATGAACCGCCGCTGGAGGAAGAGGTAGAGCACGAGGATGGGCACGATGCACAGGAAGGTCGCCGCCATGAGCATGGCCTCGTTGAACATGATACCCTCGATGTCGTTGACCTGGATCATGGTGTGCTGCTCCTTGTTCAGCTCCGCATACAGGGAGGGGAGGCGGTTGGGGAGCATCTTCAGCCAGACATCGGTGATGTAGACACCCGGCTCGAAGTAGTCATTCCAGTGCCAGACCAGGGAGAGCACGGAGCAGACCAGCAGGGAGGACTGGCTCATGGGGAGCATGATGCGCACATAGGTGCGGATCGGTCCGCAGCCGTCCACGCGGGCGGCCTCCTCCATCTCGTAGGGCAGACCCAGGAAGAACTGGCGGAACAGGAAGATGAAGAAGCCACCGGACAGGCCAAACCCGAAGAACGTCGGCACGAGGATGGGCAGGTAGTAGGGGCTGTTGATCCAGCCCCAGTTGGAATACTGCATGTACTGGGGGATGATGATGGTCTGCACGGGGACAATCATCGACAGGATGACGAAGCCGAAGAGCAGTCCCTTGCCCTTGAACTGATAGCGCGCGAAGGCGTAACCGGTCATGGCGCAGGAGAACACATGCCCCAGGGTCGCCACCAATGCGACCTTGACGCTGTTCCAGACATAGGTCCCGAACTGGAGCTTGCGGAAGGCCACGTCGTAGTTGCTCCAGGTGACCTCGGAGGGCAGCCACTTGACGGTGATGTTGATGAGGTCGTCATCCGTCATGAGGGATTGGGTAATCATCTTGATGAAGGGGTACAGGAAGACGAAGGACAGCGTCGCCAGGAGGAAGTAGAATGCCGCGCGGAGCACGCCATCGCGGAAGAAGCGCTTCCAGAAGCTCGCGCCATGCTGCTTTTTCATTTTCGTTTTCGCCATGCCGCTCACTCCTTTCCGCCGGATACAAACACGAATCTGCGCATGATGCCGATGGTGATGACGCACAGCGCAAACGCGAAGGCGAAATACATCCAGCCCATGGCCGCGCCGTGGGAGAACTGCTGCGGGTTGCCGAAGCTCTGCTTGTAGATGTAGTCCACGATGGGGTTCGTCGCATCGGTGAAGAAGCTGACGATGGTGTACACCGCGTTCATCAGGATGACGGGCGTAATCATGGGCAGGGTGATCTTCCAGAACATCTCCCATTCGGTGGCACCGTCGACGCGGGCGGCCTCATACAGCGAGGAGGAAATGCCCTGCAGCCCCGCCAGGAAGAGCACGATCTGCACGCCGGACTTCCACAGCACCACCGTGATGCGATCCAGCACCCCCTGCAGGAATTCCGTCAGCTGATGTCCCAGCAGATCGGCGATGAGCTGGGGCACCATGATGCCCGTGGTAATGGTCGTGCCGTCCGCGCCCATGCCCAGCATCTGCTTCATGACATAGCCCGCGCCCAGCAGCACCGGGATGAAGAACGCCGCGCGGAAGAAGCCGCGGCCCTTCATCGGGCGGTTGAGCAGGATGGCGATGACCAGCGAGAACACCAGGCAGATGGGGGTGTTCAGCAGCGTGTCGCTGATGGTCTTGAGGAACATGGGGACGTAGTTGATGTCGTAGAAGAAGATGTACTTGTAGTTCTCCAGGCCGACCCATTCCATGATGAAGCCCTTCATCTTCGTGATCTCGGAGAAGGACAGGCGCAGGGACACCCAGATGGGTCGCAGGAAGAACAGGCACAGGCCGATGAGCCAGGGCGCGAGGAAGATGAGCGCCTCAAGGGCACGCTTCTGCGCCATGGACAGGCGGCGGGTCTTCTTGATAGCCGGGCTGCTCATTGCTTCTCCTCCTTTACCACCACATAGTCCATCGCCGGGATGGTCAGGCCATCCGCCTGTGCGTCGCTTTCGCCGTAGTTGACGTACACCGCCGCGCCATTGTCATACCGCACGCGGTACACATCCGCCGTCAGCTGCGTGTGCTCCAGCATCAGCGCCGTCCGCAGGCCGCTCATGTCCCCCGTGGTGAACTGCTCGGCGATGTCCGCCACGCGATCCAGCCACTTGGTGTATTCGGCGGTGAAGAGGCTCTGATAATCGGTGTACATCAGCGCCTCGGTGCTGTCCCAGGTCAGCTCGAAATAGGGCATGTAGCCCATTTCCACCCAGCGGAGCAGCTCCCTGTCCATATCGCTGGAGAGATTGCCCGGCGTGCCGGTGTATTCCCGCAGGCCATGCATCACGATCTGGTAGAACGGGACGCTCCGGCTGGTGAACTGGTAGCCGCTGTCCTCATAGGGCACTTCGGTCATCAGGTCGGCATAGGGTGCGGCCCAGACCGCGCCGCCCTGCACGCTCACCCCGCCCAGACGCGTCCGGGCATCCGTCAGCATCTGCCGATATATCTCCAGCGTTTGCGCCGTGGTGAAATAGTGCCCCCTGTTGTAGTTGAAGGGGATGTACTGCCCCATGCGCTCGAAGCGCACGCCGCCGATGGCGAGCTTCTCGCCCTGCTTGGCGAAGGCATCGTACTTCTCGCGGATGACCTCCGGGCTGAGGACGAACATTTCCTCCTCCGGGTCGGTCAGGATGGCGTAATTGGACAGGTACACCACACCATTGCGCTTGGAGTAGCTCCTCTGGTCGTGATCGGCCTCGACGAGGTTGACCGTCAGGGACATCTCCGACCCCATCTCCTCCGCCTGATGCATCAGGGCGGTCAGCTCCCTGGCGCTGCCGACAGCCCCCTCGACGGGGAAACGGTTCGGCACGGCACCATAGCCGCCCTTGCTCCAGCCCTTCAGGGAGAGCTTCGCCTTCGTCACCCCCGCCCCGGACAGTGCATCCAGCATCTGCGCGGCCTCCGTCAGGGTGGTCACGGTGCGCTGGGTGTCGAAGAGCAGCCCCTCCTCCGGCGCGGACATGAACAGGTCGATGGCCACGGTCTGTTCGCCGATATTGGCGGTCAGTCCGCCGTCCAGCAGGTAATCCCGGTAGGCCACCGCCATGTCGCTGTAGGTGTCCCTGCCCGCATCCAGGAACATCAGGCGGACGGAATAGTCCGTCTCCATGGCGTTCCTGTCGTAGGTCTTGATGGAACGGGAGGTGACGCGCAGGTCATCAAAGCCGCGGCGATACTGGAAATTGGCGTAGACGTAGTTGACCGCGACGATCTTGGTGGACGAGCTGACGGTGATGCGGGAGGTCTCCGCGCCCTCCTCAATGACGGCGAGCATGGCATTCCCGCCGATGGACACGCCGTAGACGGGCATGAGCACCGTCGGCTCCTCCTGCGCGAAGAAATCCAGCATGCCGTCGGACTTCTCCGTGTTGCCGTAGACGCTGAAGGTCTGCGCCAGCTCCTTGAAGTGGGCGTAATCCTGGAAATCCAGCAGTGCGCCCGAGCCGTCCGGATAGAAGAGGAAGCCCTCCGCATTATCCGAGCCGGAGCAGAGGTAGGGCATCATGTCGATGGACACGATGGAGAAATCGCCATAGCAGTCGATACCCGCATAGGGCACGCGCACCAGCACATCCTCGCCGTCCAGGGTGATCTCCACATCCAGCTGCACGCCGCTGCTGGCCAGGTCATAGTGGACGCGAACGCCGTTTTCGATCAGCTCATACCCGGTGGACAGCTTCTTGTCATTGAGCAGCACCGCATTGGTGATCGAGCCTGCGCCCTTGTCCAGATTGGTGACGTTCACCGTCAGCAGGGAGCTTGCCTTCTTCTGATTCAGGCCGGCGAGCTTGCCGGTGAAGGTCGGGTCATTCATGGAGGAGGACCAGGTGACACCCGTCAGGCGATCCTCCACCTCAAAGCCGCAGTGATCCGCCGCGAGGAAGAGCGCCAGACGGTCATTCTCCGCCACGGCGATGCGTTCCTGTGCCGCGTCCTCCGCAAGGGCCGTTCCCGTGACCGCCAGCACGACCAGCAGGCACAGGATGATCCATTTTTTCATTTTCCATCTCCTCCTGCTCAATCCAGCCGGTAGATCACTTCATAGAACATTTCCTTCACCATGTCCACAAACTGGGATGCAATGGTGAACAGCAGGATGACCATCGCCCAGATCATCAGCATGGTGAAGAGGCTCAGGCCGATCAGCAGCACGGTCTTGCCGACGGTGTAGCCGTTCATCTCCTTCAGCGCGAGGATCATCAGCATCACCACCCAGCCCAGGATGATGACCTCCATCGTGGCGTACAGGCCGAGCTGTCCGCCCTCCATGATGCGGGAGGCCAGGGTCAGGATGGGCGTGAAGACGATGTAGGGCACCAGCGCGTAGGACGAGAAGAGCAGCGTCTCGGTGAAGAGCGTCTCGCCATCCAGGATGGTGGTCATCATGTAGGACGCCAGCACCCAGGTCAGCACCGGGACGAAGAGCTTGCCGCACTCCAGCAGGAGGTTGGCCTTGCGCACGGACACCGATGCCAGGGGGTAATGCGTCCCGTAGATGGACAGGATGCGCACCCCCAGCGCCAACGCCAGCAGGATGATGACCGGCAGCCAGTTCATCCGCTGTCCGCGCTGCTTCTTGATATGCTCCGTCACCACGATGGGGTGATAGAGGGTCATCAGGCAGAGCTTCAGGCTTTTCATGGTCACAGCCCCCTTCCCATCTGTACGTCGTCCGCCCACTGATCCGCCTTGCGCTTGAGGAAGCTCAGCAGCCTGATAAGCAGGAACGCCCCGACGAAGATCACCAGCACCACGGGCACGAAATACTGCCGGAACAGCTCGTGCCGGTATTCGCCAAAGGCCTCGGAATAGCCGTCCTTGTCATCCGCCAGATAGTAGGAATCCAGCGCGGTCTTCCACTGCTCCTTCTTGCCCATGACCTTCGCCACGCCCTGATGCGCCAGGGCGTAGTTGCTGTCGATCTCGAGGGTCTGCTGCCAATAGCCCAGCGCCTCCTCGTACCGTCCCTCGCCATGGAGGGTCACGGCCTCGTGGATGAGCTTGATGAAATGCGTGGGCCTGAACACGGTGATCGACCCGGTGTTGTAGTCCAGCACATAGAGGTAGCCGTTCTCGTCATGGTCGATGGAGATGGGGATCTGGAACAATCCGCCCACCGTGCCGATGCCGCCGAAGGTGCAAAGCAGATTGCCCTCCTGATCGTACTGGTAGATCAGGCCGGTCAGACGATCCACCACGGTGATGATGCCATTGTCCTCCACGGTGACGTCCGCCAGTGTCGGGGTCAGGGGCTTGCCGTCCTTGTCCTCCAGCGTGAAGCCGTATTTTTCCGTCGGATAGGTGTTGTTGCCCACCGAATTCAGCTTGCGGATCTGCGCGGTGTCCTTGTTGGACAGGATGCCGTAGATCATGTTGTCCGCGCCGATGAAGAAGTTGGAATAGCTTGCCGGCTCCTGCTTGACGGTGCGTTCCACCTGGGACTTCGAGCCGAACATGCGGATGAGCGTGCGGGAGAGCGAGAAGCCCACCTCGTCCGCGCCCAGATAGCCGCGGAAGCTGTTCCCCTCGTCGATGGCGATGAGGTTCGCGCCCTTGAGGACGTAGATGTAGCCGGTGTTGGCCACGAAGAGCTTCTGCACGTCAAAGGTGAAGTTGTTCTCCAGCAGGGCGGAATCGGGCTTGACGTATTCCTTGCGGTCAGAGCCGTCCGCATGGATGGTCGCCAGGCGGAGATTGCCCGTGTCGGCGATCCAGATGGACAGGTCGTCATGGACGTACACGCCGCGGGGCTTGGAGAGCTTCTTGCCGCAGGCCTCGGTGATCTCCCGGAGGACGACGCCCTCCTTGTCCATCACCAGGACGCGGTTGTTCTCCGTGTCCGCCACATAGAGCAGCTCATCCGGACCGATGAAGAGGTCCTCCGGGTGATTCATGAAGCCGTAGTCATCCAGATTCTTGAAGGTGGTGTACACCTCATACGCCGCAGGGATCGGAATGTAGTTCTCGTCCTCATCCGCGACGAAGGCATCCATGCCCACCACCGCCTGCGCGGAAGGGAGCATCAGCATGAGCGCAAAGAGGCATGCACAGAAACGTTTCATCATTTTTCCGCCCCCCCTTACGACTTGATGCCCGAATAGGACATGGTTTCCATGACCTTGCCGCGCATGAAGGCAAACACCAGGATGGAGGGCAGCGTGGTCAGGAAGGTCGCCGCACCCACCGTGCCGGCACGCGCCACGACACCCGCGCCGCCCTGCAGGGTCTGGAGCGCCAGCGGCAGGGTCTTGAGGGCGTTGGACTGGATGAAGATCAGCGGGGAGAAGTAGTCGTTCCAGTTGTTGACGAAGGAGAACACCGCCAGGGTCGTCCAGGCCGGCTTGAGCAGGGGCATGGCGATCTTCCAGAAGATGTAGAGCTCCTTCGCGCCGTCGATGCGCGCCGCCTCCAGAATGGAATCCGGCAGCTGCTCGCAGAACTGCTTCACCAGGAAGAAGTTATACGCCACGGCGATCTTGGGGATGATGAGCGCCAGATAGCTGTTCACCAGCCCCAGGGAGTTGACGACCAGATAGTTCGGGATGGTGGTCACATGGGTGGAGAAGGACAGCGCCGCCACCACGATGCCGAAGATGAGGTTCGCCCCGGCGGGCTTGTGCTTCACCAGGCCGTATGCACCCAGGCAGCACACCATGATGGAGGCCACCACCGTCACCGCCGTGGTGAAGAGGCTGTTGAAGATATACCGGGTGAAGGGCACGGTGGACGAGGACAGGGAGGTCAGCAGGTCGGAGAAGTTTTGCAGCGTGGGCTTGTGCACGATGATGCGCGGCGGATAGAGGTAGAGCTCATCCAGGGGCATCAGCGCACGGCAGACCATGGCAAAGAGCGGCAGACCGCAGAAGATGACCATGACCGTCAGGAAAAGGTAGAGCATCGTGCGTGCAAAGGAAGGCCGCTTGATGCGGATGCGTTTTTTGCCGAGCTTGAAGGATGCAACCATGATCGAAGCCCTCCTTTCTTAAGTGTTGTCGCGGAACATGCGCATGCACAGCCGCCCGAGGAAAAAGGTGATGAGGAACAGCACCATCGCCACGGCGGACGCATAGCCCATGTTGAAGCGGGTGAAGGCGTAATCGTAGAGATGGGCGACGATGGTATGCGCGGAATAGTTGGGGCTGGGCATACCGGCGACGGCGGTGGCCACGTCGAACACGGCGAACGCACCGACGATGGAGTTGATCGCGCCAAAGAGCATCTGGGGCTTCATCAGCGGGATGGTGATGAAGCGCAGCTCCTGCCATTTGTTCTTGATGCCGTCAACGCGGCCGGCCTCGTACATGGACGGGTCGATGTTCTGGAAGCCCGCCAGGAAGCTCAGGAAGCCATTGCCCATGGACATCCACACCGTGATAATCATGATGACCGGCAGGACGTAGTTGGCATCCTTCGTCCAGAGGATGGGCTCCATGATGATGCCGAAGCGCAGCAGCAGATTGTTGATGTAGCCGTAGCGGTCGCCGGAAAAGAGGATCAGCCAGATGGTGGACATGGCCACGCCGCTGGTCAGGGACGGCGCATAGAACGCCAGGGAGAAGAACCCGCGGCCCTTCTTCACCAGGGTGATGATCCACGCCATGATGAAGGAGGCGAAATAGCCCAGCGGGCCGGTGACAACGGCCAGGACGAGGGTGTTCTCGAGGGATTTGAGGAACACATCGTCATCCAGGATGAGCTGTGCGTAATTATCCAGGCCAACGAAGTCGGGGGACTGGATCATGTTGTAGTTGGTCAGGGAATAGTACATCGCCACGGCGACGGGGACAATGACGAAAATGGCGAAGAGGATCAGGAAGGGCATCATGAAGGCATAGCCCACGCCGTTCTTCCTGAGCCATTCACGGATGCCCCGGTTTTGCCTTTTCTGGGGGATGGCAGTCATCGGCGAAACCTCCTTATCAATCGATGCCGAATTCTTTGCGCTTGTTCTCAAGCTCCTTGTTGATGTCCTTCACCGCGTCCTCCAGCATGTCGCGGGCGTTCTCGTTGTTGACGACCACGCTGTTCCACGCGTTGATGATGTGGCGGCCGGTGAAGTATCCGCCGGGGACGATGAGCTGCTCCTGTGCGCTTTCCATCTGCGCCTGGATGATGGCGGCATGGCGCTGATCCCAGGGCAGGGAGAAGAACGCGGCCACATTGGCGGTGTTCCAGCGTGCGCCCGTGCCCAGAATGGCCTCCAGCTCACGGCCGTAACGGGTCTGCGTCTCCTCGCTCATCCACCATTTGAGGAATTCCCATGCGGCTTCCTTTTTGTCCGACTGGCTGAGGATGACCCCTGCCGTGGACGAGGTCGTGCCCACCGCGTGGCTGATCGTGCCGTCCGCCTGCTCCGTGCCGGGGACGGGCGCGATGCTCCAGCGGCCATACAGCTCCGGCGCACTGGTCAGCAGCTGCAAATAGGTGGAGTAGTTGCCGATGCCGATGGGCATCGTGCCGGTGCGGATGCGGGTGAAGAAGTTGCTCTCGGCGTCGATGCCGTAATTGGCGTACATGTCCGTCCAGAACTTGAAGGCCTTGTATGCCTCGGGGGTGTCCAGCGCGGAGGCCTTGCCGTCCCCCACATAGTAGTCGCCGCCCATCTGCAAAAGCAGCATGGTGAAGCCGCGCAGTGCGCCGGGCGAATTGGAGGACACGGAGGTATCCACCGGCAGGGAGAAGGACATGTTGTTCTCATACAGCCGGGGGAGGATCTTCTGATACAGATCCGTCCACGTTTCGGGCAGCTCGACCTCCAGCTCGCGCAGCACGTCCTGACGGTAGATCATGACGGTGAAGTCCATCGTCTCCGGCAGGGCATACACGCCGCCCCGATAGGTATAGGGCACAAGGCTGGAGGCGTAGAACTGCTTTGCGACCTCGTCGAAGTCCTCGAACTGCGTCAGGTCAACGACGGCCTCGCGGAAGGCGAACTCACCCGGCAGGTTGTAGTCCACCGAGAGCGCCACGTCCGGCGCAGTGCCCGAGGTCACGCTGAGCAGGATGGTGTTGACCGAGCCGGTGGCGAGCTGTCCGGAGGGGAGGACATGCAGGTTGACGACGATGCCGGTCTTGGGCGTGAAGTCCTCGTCCGCCAGCTCCTTGAGGATCTCGCCCCATTCCGTGCCGCGGCCGATCCACACATCCAGGACGACCTGCTCCTTCGCGGAGGCATCGTTCTCATCCACGATCAGGCCGACGGAATCGTAATCCTTATAGAAGGAAGCGATGAAGTTCTCGCCGGTGACGGCCAGCTTCTGGAAGAAGTTGGAGGTCGCGATTTTGACCTCGTCCTCCGGCGCATGGACGATGATGTAGTCCACCAGCAGGGGGCATTTCTCCATGCTGGAGATGTATGTGCCCAGGTTGGACTGAGCGTTGTCCAGGTCGGACAGGGCGCGCGGGATGCGATCCACATCCTCGGCGAAGGAATCCAGGGTGTCGATGATCTGGCGGTAATTGTTCTCCATGGAGGTGGTCTTGTTGGAGATGGACGCCAGCAGATCGGCGCATTCCTTCAGCCGCCCGGACAGGTAGGTCAGCTGACCGGACAGTTCCGGCATGGTGCGGTACAGGTCGTATTCGTAGTTGTAGTCCGGCTCAGTGCCGGTGATCTTGACGATCTCGCGCTGCACCTCGCCCAGATAGGCGGTGTCCTTCTCGGTGCGGTTCATGATCTCGCCGATCGGGCCGAGCTTCACGGTCATGGTCAGGGTGTGCACGCCCTTGGTCAGGTAGAAGCGGAAGGGTTCGCCGTCCGCCCCGTGGAGGGTCTCGCCGTACCACTTGTCGCTGTAGGGGAAGGTGTACAGGCGCATTTCGTCGAAGGGGATCTCGCCGTCGATCTGGATCTGCCGGTAGGAGGGCATGCCCGCGTCGTTGTTCTGCGCCACCTTGAGGGTGATGGCGTACAGGCCGTCCTCCGGCACGTCGAATTCCCAGGTGACGGCGGCATTGCCCAGTCGCCAGCGCCAGCCGCCCAGGGTGTTGAGGACGCGGTTCGCGCCGGAACGCGGCTCGGTCTTGGGATCGGCATCGGATTCGCGGCGGATGACGTTCTCGCTGCGCCAGGCAGAGTTCTCCGCCTGGAGCTTGACCTGCGTTCCCTCGGGCACGTCCCGATAGCCCGCCTGCGCATTGGTGGCGGACACCTCTGCATAGGTCGGATAGGTCCGGGGCGCGACGAAGGCCAGAGCGCCCAGGGTCACGGGCTGATCCACATATTGCAGGGTGACCTCATGCGTCCCAGCGGTCAGGTAGAACCGCAGCGGATCGACATAGATGCCCTGACCATCCACCGCGCGGACGGTCTGCCACAGGCGGACTTCATTCTGACGCGGCCAGACCTCATCGTCGATGGAGTTCGTGCGGCCGATCTCATCCGCCGCCTCCACAAAGCGCCGATAGAGGCAGAGGTTGTTCGCCTCGTCGAAGGGCACTGCGCCGTCGATGAGCAGCCGGCGCTGCACCTTGGCCTCGTTGCCGTCCTGGGCGAAGTAGGTGATCTCCAATTCGTACAGGCCGTCGCAGGGCACGTCGATCGTCCAGGTGACGGCGGAATCCCCGTCCCCCAGGACGATGGCCTGCGCCATGCCCTCCACATCGGCGGCGAGCACGGCATCACCCGTCAGCACCGCAGAGGACGGGAGCAGCTCCACGCGCGTTCCCTCCGGCGCGGCGGCATACGCCTCATAGCTTTCCAGCGCAGCATCATAGCCGATGGCTGCGTCGTCAACGAAGGAAAAATAGTCCGACCAATCCTCCGCCATCGTCGGCAGAGCAAACGCCAGACAGGCCAGCAGCAGGGCCAGGAATGCGTTGCGTTTCACGCGGGATCCTCCTTGTTCTTCGGGTACGGATGCCCCGGATTGTGTTGGGAATATTGTCCCACGGCGCGACCGGTTTTTCAATCCTCAAAACCCGCTTTTCATGTCGGATCGGGTCGCCATTTTCTCATATACGACATGTATATGCAGCTAAAAAAACGTGTATCCGCCCCCCTGGATATGCAATTTCTGCGTTTTCTGGCCGCATATTGAACAAAACGGCCATTTGTGATACAATGTAAGCGCTTTATCACGCCGTTCAGGAGGAGAGGTCATGACCCTTCGCCATTCCCGCACCTATTACCGTTATCTGCTGTCCTACGCCGCCGTTCTGCTGACGGCGGTGCTTGCGCTGCTCCTCTTCTCCCAGGTGTTTTTCGTGTCCGAGCTGCGTCAGAGCCTGGAGGACGCACACCGCTCGCGCCTTCGTCAGACCGTGCAGGAGCTGGACGGCGACATCCAGCAGGTCTACACCATCGACTATCAGATCTCCTCGGTGAACGAGAATTTCCTTTCCTATTATTTAGAAGACCCCAGCCCCATGCGTGACCTGCGCATCGTCAACGAGTTCAAGAACCTGCTCGCGCCCTCGCCCTTCATCGCCGAGATGGCGCTGGTGGATGCCAAGGCGGAAAATGTGTACACCTCCACGGCGGTGTACGCCAAATCGCTCTTCTTCGACAGCATCTTCTCCTTTGACGAGTGGGACGACCCCTCGGGCGATCTGCTGTCACTGCGCACGCGCCTTGTCCGCCCGGCGGAGCGCGTCAACGGCACGAGCCGCTACATCACCTTCATCAACGCGCCGTCGGTGTTCTCGCGCCTGCAAAAGGCGGTACTGATGTTCTTCGTGCAGGAGGAGCACTTCCTCTCCAGCCTTTCCCCGGAGGACAATCCCGCCCAGCAGGGGGCGATCATCGATCCCCGCGGGAACATCATCGCGTCCACCCTGCCGCTGACGGAGGTGCCCCAGGGCAGCCGTCTGCGCTTTGACGGCACGGAATACCTCGTCCTGCGCGAATCGTCCTCCGTGATGGACTGGACATACATCTTCCTGCTCCCGGCGGACGAGACCCTCGCGCCCATCCACCGCGCACAGGTCACGCTGACGGTCTTCCTGCTGGTGCTCATCGCCGCCGGTGCGCTCGTCATCCATTATGCCATGCGGCTGAACTACAAGCCCATCAAGGAGCTGACCGATGCCCTGGGACGCTCCGGCGACGACGATCTGGAGTCCCTGCGCGATGTGATCGACTCCCTCTCCGCGCAGAATGAGCACATGCGCGCGCAGCTGATGTGTTCGCCGGATGGTCAGGCGCTGAAGGATTCGCTGCTGTTCTCGCTGCTGAAGGGGAAATTCGATTCCTTCGAGGCGTACAACCGGGAAGCCGCGCCGCTGGGCATGACCTTCGACAAGCCCTGCTATCAGGTGCTGATGCTCCGCCTGTTCGACCAGGAGGACGAGCTGCCCCGGCAGACGCTGTCCGCCGCGCTGTCCCAATGCCTGGGCGAGGGCTTCTCGTGGCAGTTCCGTGACCTCTTCGAGCAATCCATGTTCGTCTGCCTGGTGGGCATGGACAAGGGGCTGGATGCCGAATTGCCCGCGCGCTGCCTCCGCCTGCTGGATGTCTGCGCCCAGCAGCACGGGCTGACCTTCACCATCGGTGCATCCGGCTGCTATGAGGACATCAGCCACCTGACCGCCGCCTGCTTCGAGGCCACCCAGGCCGTGCGGGAGCATTTCATCCGCGGACGGCATCAGTTCATCCCCTATGCCGACCTGAACCGCACGCTCACCGCGCGGACGGATCACCTGTCGCGCCTGTCCGCCCTGTCCGGCCAGACCCCGCAGCAGCAGATGCAGACCATCCGCAGCTTCGTCGAATCCCTCAAGGCGGATCACGTCCCCGCCCTGTTGGCCAAGAGCTACTGCAATTCGGCCGTCCAGCTGCTCATTGCCAAGGCCACCCGTCCCGTCAACATGGATGATCTGTTCACCATCACCTACCTGCGCACGGCGGATGACTATCTGGCCTTCATGCTGCGCATGCTGGATACCGAGCCCGAACCCGCGCCGGTGGCCGATCCGCCCGCCCCGATGACCGAGCTGCTCTCGCGCATATACGACTGCATCGGCGATTGCTATGACGATTGCAGCTTCTCCATCCAGGACGCGGCAGAGCGTCTGGGCATTTCCTCCAGCTACCTGAGCCAGTATTTCAAGCAGCAGACCGGCGAGACCCTCACCGGCTATGTCGCCGACCTGCGCATCAAGAAGGCATGCAGCCTGCTGGAGACCACCTCCATGCCCCTGCAGATGGTGTCCGAGTCCGTGGGCTATTACAACCTGAACTCCTTCATCCGGCGCTTCAAGCAGATCACTGGCGAAACCCCCGGCGAATACCGGCGGGTGCACCAATAAAAAAAGGGCGGACATGCCCCCACGCGGGAATTATATGGCGCAAAAGGGTCGAAGTCCCTTATTGACATTCTGATAAGATTCGGATAAAATATTGATAAGCAATCGCAAGGAGGCTGACGCTCATGATTACCATCCGCCCTGTATCCGACCTGCGCAACAAGTTCCCGGAGATCGAGGAGCAAGTCCGCTCCGAGGGCACGGTCTTCCTGACCAAGAACGGCTACGGCACAATGGTCGTGCTGAGCATGGAGCAGTACGCCGCCCTCACCGACGAGGTCGAGCAGAAGCTGGACGAAGCCGACCGCGCGGCAGAGCGCTCCGATGTCCGCATGACGCACGACGAGGTTTTCGAGGAAGCGAGGAAGGCACTCCATGCCCAGACAGTATGAGTTGCGGTATCTGCCGCTGTTCCACCACGATTTGCAGGAGATCGTCAGCTACATCGCCCATCATCTGCACAATCCTGCCGCCGCCAGCGCACTGATCGACGACGTTGAGGCCGCCATCCGGGCGCGTTCCACCTGCGCAGAGGCCTTCGAGGCAGACGGCTCCCGCACCGTCCGTCCGCATCCCTACTATCGGATCTACGTCAGGAACTACACGGTGTACTATGTCGTCATCGGCGATGTGATGGAGGTTCGCCGCATCCTCTACAGCCGCCGCGACACCACCCGACTGCTGTGACGCAAAAAGGCCGCTCCGCATTTCGCACGGAGCGGCCTGAGCTTTGGCGATGATACGCATCGAAGGGCTCATCAGCCCTCCCCTTCCCTGCTTTTCCGGATGAATTCCTCCAGGTTCACCGCGTGGTGATACTTGAGCGCCGCAGCTTTGTCCTTCTCCAGGATGACGGCGTTCATGTCCAGCCCGTTCAGCGCGGCGATGGCCATGGCGTAGTGGATGACATCCGCCAATTCCTTGCCCAGCTCCGCGCGCAGGTTCTCGTCGCCGGCGGCCTTCCGCCCGGCCTTCTTGTTCAGCACCTCGGCAACCTCGCCGATCTCCTCCACCAGCTTCATGAACAGGCTCTGGTCGATGCCGCCCTGGCCGTAATAATCCAGCAGATAGGCCTCCAATTCCGCGATGGTGATCTGCATTCGTCTGTTCCCTCCCCTTCCGTGGTTTTTTCCCAATCATACCACACAAGTGCCAATCAGTCAACAAAATGAGGCGCGAGCCAGTGTCCGCGCTCTTATCCCGCCGCATCCAGCATCCAGTCCACATACAGCCCGTAGCCCTGGGTGGGATCGCCGACGAAGACATGGGTCACCGCGCCGATGATCCGCCCGTCCTGGAGGATGGGGCTGCCGCTCATTCCCTGGACGATCCCGCCGGTGAGGCTGAGCAGACGCTCGTCCGTCACGCGGAGGACCATGCTCTTGGGCGCGGGGCTGCTCTGCTGATTCACCCGGGTGATCTCGACGGCGTATTCCTTCACGCCCTCGCCGTCCACCGTGGACAGGATGGTCGCCGCGCCGGTATGCACCCCGGAACGCAGGCCGATGGGGAGTCCGTCGGGATAGAGGGCGTTGGTCGCGGGCTTGTCCAGCGTGCCGTAGATGCCCAGGACGGAATTGCGGCGGATGTCCCCCAGCACCTCACCCTCCCGCAGGAAGCTGCCCTTGAGTTCCCCCGGTGCACCGGGCTGACCCTTCTGCACCGCCACCACATGGGCGCGCAGCACCTGTCCTTCGCTGACGGAGAGCACCGCGCCGGTATCCCCATCGGTGATGGCATGTCCCAGCGCGCCATAATGCCCATTGTCCGGGTCGTAGAAGGAGAGCGTGCCCACCCCGGCGGTGGAATCCCGCACCCATGCTCCCAGGCGGACGCTCCCGGCGGACGGCTCGCGATAGGGTGTCAGCCGTGTCATGCGGCGTTTCCCCGCGCGGTCATAGGCGATCTCCAGCGGGGACACATCCGCCGTTCCGGGGGCATTGAGCACCTCCGTCAGCTGTTCCGCGGTGGTGATGGGCGTGCCGTTGATGCTCCGGATGACATCTCCGGCGGCGAGTCCGGCATTGCGCGCCGGGCTGATGCCTTCCGCCACGTCGCTCACCCCGACGATGAGCACGCCCTCCGTTCGCATGGCGATGCCCAGCGCCTGTCCGCCGGGGATCAGCCTTTTTTCGGGGCTGACCTCCACCTCCACCCGCTTCAGCGGGATGCCGAAGAGGGACAGCAGCAGCTCCGTCGTCCCCGTGGTCGCCACGGACACGTCCACCGCCCCCACCATGCCAAGGCTTTCATCCTGCGTGGCCGTGACGGTCAGCGCGTCCCCCGTGAGCGTCAGCCCGCCCAGCGTCAGGGTGCTGCTCTGCCCCTGGGTCAGGGACAGCGCTTCCGGCAGCGTCCGCAGGGTCTTCTGCATGGGCGAGAACCAGCTGGCCGCCAGCAGCATGGAGACCACCACGCCCGCCGCCCGCCGCAGTGTCGAGGGCTTCCTCATCAAAAAAACCTCCCCGGTCGGGTCGCTTGAACCCCGTTTTCAGGGAGAGTTTTTCACAGGATCGCGCCTGCTATGCTGGAAAAGGGGGG
>CAZJOA010000012.1:0-6710 GCA_964547515.1 uncultured Faecalibacterium sp. | reverse complement strand
CCATGCATCGCCATGGGGCAAATTTCATTTTCGATTCATGGCCGCTTCATCCGGGCGACACAATCCGGCGCTATGATAAAGCCGTCCGATGGAACGAACCGAAAGGAGGAATCCCATGAAGCCCCCGAAGCTGCTGGATCAGGTGCTCGTTGCGGCCCTGCTGATGGCTTATGTGCCCGGTCTGGCGGACACTGCGCTGACCGCCCCCGACCCCATCGCGCTCATCGCCGCCGCGCCCGATGCGTCCGCCGAAAACACACAGGACGAAAGCGTCCTCGAACTGTGAGTCCGCATGAAAAACCGGGATCGGTACGGACGGGATGCCGCTTATCCTGATTCAGCCCATGGCCTCCCCGATGCCGCCCTTTTTATATGAAGCATGCATGCTTCCGCCCATCCGGGGGATGCTATCCGCGAGGTGATCTTATGCGCGGACAGCATCCCCTTTGGCGTGGGTTTTTCCTTGCGACGGCGCTGACGGCGATCCGCTTTTTCCTGGGCGAAACGGATGCCCTGTCGGCCTTCCGGGGCGAGCGTCCGGCGCTGTTTCTCTGCGCCGCAATGACCCTGGGGGGGCTGCTCGCCGCGCTGCCTTCGCTGCTGCGCAGCGCAGCGCGGGCTCGCAGCGCCGGCGGCTTCCCGGCGAAGGCCTCGCACGCTCGGCCTTCTGTCCGCCGCCTGATCCTCTGCTTCGCGTGCGGCGCGGCCATGGCGCTGGGCATCGGGGTCGCGGGCGGAAACGTCCTGTCCGCGCTGCTGAGCGGCTCGGCCGGGGCGTATGCCTTCTGCGCGGCGGCCCTCGCGGCGGGGTTCACCGTCGTCCGCCTGTCCGAAAGGAGGGCGAAGGCATGAGCACCTGGCTCATCCCCGCTGTGCTGGGACTGCTGACGGGGCTGCTGCTGCACTGGACGCAGCTTGTCCGCCCGTCCGCCATGCAAAACGCCCTCGGCCTGCGGCGCTCCTGTGCCCTGCGCAGCGGCCTGAGCGCATTGGGCTGGGGCATGGCGCTGACGGCACTGCTGTGCTGGCTGGCCGTCATCGATGTGGACACGATCCGGGTGCTGCCGCTGTCGCTGGGGGCGATCGCGGGCGGTGCGCTGCTGGGTGCGGCGGCGGGGTGCTGCGGCTTCACGCCGGGGACGGCCTTCGCCGGGTTGGCCTGCACGCCCCTGGAGGCGCTGTGCGTCCTGGCAGGCTGCGCCTTCATGACCTGGCTGATGCCCCTGATGGAGGGCATCCTCCTGCCATTGCGGCTGGCCGCACCCTACGCGGAGGCAACGGTTTTCCGGGTCACGCTGGACGAAAAATTCCTGCTGGAGGGCGGATTTGCGGGGCAGGGCTGTGCGGGGCTGCTGCTGGTGGTGATCGCCCTGTGCGTGCCGTCGCCCAAGGTCTTGTTCCTGACGGACGATGAGGTCGCGCGGCGTGCGGCGGCGCTGTCCGCCGAAGAGCCGCCGGGGGATACGGCGCAGGACGAGGGAGACGCATCCGCCGAAGCGGATGCGTCCGACGAGGACGAGCCGTCCGCCGTGGATGGGAAGTCAGCCAAAGCGGATGGGAAGTCAGCAAAATAGGCCTTGTCACCCTGCGGGATTTATGCTACAATCCCCCATGAAATCATCATGGAGGACATACCGATGACGAATCTGCTTCTGGCCGTGATCTACGCGGCCTTCATCAGCCTGGGACTGCCGGATGCGCTGCTGGGATCGGCCTGGCCGATCATGTACACGCGGATGGAGGTGCCGCTGTCCTACGCGGGGCTTGTGACATTCACCATCGCCATGGGAACGGTGATTTCGAGCCTGCAAAGCGACCGTCTGACGCGCCGCCTGGGAGCGGGCTGGGTGACGGTGATCTCCGTCGGGCTGACGGCGCTGGCGCTGGTGGGCTTTTCGGTCTGCACCGAATTCTGGATGCTGCTGCTCTTCGCCATCCCGTATGGCCTGGGGGCAGGCAGCGTCGATGCGGCGCTGAACAACTATGTGGCGCTGCACTATTCCTCGCGGCACATGTCGTGGCTGCACTGCATGTGGGGCATCGGCGCGTCGGTCGGACCGTACATCATGGGCTGGGCGCTGTCCGGGGGTTCGGAGAACTGGCCGCTGGGGTATCGCACGGTGGGGCTGATCCAGGTGGGGCTGACGCTGCTGATCCTCATCAGCCTGCCGCTGTGGAAGAAGCGCATTGCCGTGCAGGAGGGCGGAGCGACCAGGGAGGTCGCCCCGCAAGCCATTCCGCTGCGGACACTCATCACCCTTCCCGGCGCGAAGCAGGTGATGCTGGCGTTCTTCTGCTACTGCGCGGTGGAGTCCACCGCCGGACTGTGGGCGAGCAGCTTTCTGGTGTTCCATCACGGGCTGACGGAGGACGCTGCGGCAGCCTGTGCGAGCCTGTTCTACCTGGGGATGACGGCAGGACGCGCGCTGAACGGCTTTGCAGCCGGACGCTTCAGTGACACGCAGCTGATCCGCGTGGGACTGGGCGTGATGGCGGCGGGCGTGGCGGTGCTGCTGCTGCCGCTGGGGGAGGTGGCCGCGAAGGCGGGGCTGATCCTCTTCGGGCTGGGCTGTGCGCCAGTGTATCCGTGCATCATCCATTCCACGCCCCTGCGGTTCGGGGCGGAACGGAGTCAGGCGTTCATCGGGGTACAGATGGCCAGCGCGTACCTGGGCTCGACCTTCATGCCGCCGCTGTTCGGCCTGATCGCCAACCACATTTCCGCCGGTCTCTACCCGGTCTATATCGGCGTGATCCTGCTGGTGCTGATCGTCATGCACGAGGGGCTGATCCGCATCACCGAGGGTTCTCGACCCATCCCCGAGGACGTCGTCGGACGGTAGTCCGACCAGGACGAGGGGGGCATCCTCCCTTTTTCTCGCGATTCGGTTGACTTTGCCTCCATGCAAGCCCCGCATGGAGTGTTCACCAAGCCCCTTGCATGCACCTCTCGGCAAATACGCGAAAAGGCTCTCCGCAAAGAGAGCCTTTTCGCGTTTGCCCCGCCCCACGCGGGCATTATATGGAAGCAAAATCAACTCAATCGCGTGAAGCAGGGACGAAGTCCCCCCTCGTCCTGGTCGGACTACCGTCCGACAACGTCCTCGGGGGTCTTTATTGCCCGCATCAGAAGAAATGTTCCCCCGCCCCTTGCAATCCGCGCGTCAAGAACGTATAATGAAGGATAGAAACGCTCCGTGCGCCAGGATTCCCCCTTCGAACCACCATGGGAGGTCAACACGATGAACGCAAAGGATGCCTACACCCTTCTGGAGACGCTGCTGGACGGGATCGACCCGGTGACGGGCGAAATGCTGCCGGATGAGCATGTCTGTCAGGAACCGGCTGTGCTGCGAGCGCTGCACCGAGCACTGGTGGCGCTGCGGAACGAGGCGGACGCGGCGGATACGGCTGACGAGTCGGAGGCCGCCGACGGACGGAAGTCCCGCTATCCGCGCGCGGGAAAGCCCTGGACGGCAGACGATGACAAGACCCTGCTGGAAATGTACGAGCGCGGCGAATCCAATTACCGCATCGCGAAGGCGCTCCAGCGCTCTTCCTATGCGGTATTCCGCCGAATCATCAATCTGGGAATCATCAGGACGGGTGAATATCCCCCTGAGGACGAGGACGCGGATGAACAGCCCCTCCTCCCGCCGTGGACGCTATCGGACGTGCAGAAGCTCCAGCGACTCCACGCCAGCGGGTGCTCCCCGGAGCAGATCGCTGCCGATATGCATCGCCCGGTGGAGAGCGTCCGCGCGCGCATGTTCTATATGGGGCTGACAAAGGAAGCGCCCATCTCCCTCCGCCCCCAGGAATGACCATCCGCCGCGGGCACGGAAAACCGTCCCCCCATGGCTGAAATGTTACAACTTACATTGACAATGGGTCGCTGCATGGCGTACAATAATGCTGGAATGCTGTATCATCCGCCCCGATACGCGGGAAGACACACGGAGGAAACCAACCATGCGAAATTGGGAACCATCGAAGATCAGGCGGCTGCTGCTCATCGCCCTGGCCGGGCTGCTGCTGACCGTGGGCGCGGCCATCGCGGCGAGCTACCCTTTCACCGGCGTGGTGAATGCCGACACGAATATGCGCAGCACCGCCAACTCGTATGAGTCCAACATCATCCGCCGCATCCCCCAGGGGGACGAGGTGAAGGTGCTGGGCGCAAAGGGCAATTTCTATCAGGTCGAATACGACGGCAAGACGGGCTATGTCTTCAAGAAATATGTGCAGGAGGGCAGCGGCGCATCCCTGGGCACATCCGCCGGATTCACCTCCACGGGCTATCCCTATACCACCGTGACCACCGGCAATGTCAACCTGCGCCGAACGGCATCCACCTCCGGCAAAAAGCTGACGACCATCCCCAAGGGCGCGACCGTCACGGTGCATCAGGTCAGCGGGTCATGGGTGAATGTCACCTATGCCGGGATGACGGGCTGGGCCTCGAAGAGCTACATCCGTCTGGCGACCATTTCCGCCGCGACCCCGACCCCAACCGCTGCGCCCACCGCCGATCCGGCGGAGAGCACCACCAGCTATCAGCTCCTCCAATCCGGCGCGGACGGCGATCAGGTCATGGCGCTCCAGGAGGCGCTCATTGAGCTGGGCTTCCTGCGCGGCACGGCGGACGGCGTGTACGGCTCTGCCACCGCACAGGCCGTCATGGCGCTGCAAAAGGCCAATTCCTACCCCATCACCGGCTATGCCGATGCGAATCTCCAGGCCTTCCTCTTCAACGGTACGCCGGTGAACGCCGCGGGCAGCAAGGTGTCCGTCAAGACGCTCCCGGCGCTGGACGGGCTGAATGTCCGCACGGGTGACAAGGGGCTGATCGTCCGCACCATCCAGTCCAGGCTGATCGAACTGGGGTATGCCACGGGGACGGTCAGCGGGACGTACGATTCCGCCACGGTGACGGCGGTGAAGGCGTTCCAGAGCAAGAACGGGTTGAAGGCGGACGGCGTGTGCGGCGCGGAAACGCAACAGCTGCTCTTCGGCAAGGGACTGGCGGCCTCGGCCACCGTTTCCCCCACCCCCACCGCCGAACCCACCCTGCCCCCGCCCATGGAAACCCCCAAGGCCACCGTGCGTTCCGGCTCGAAGGGCACGGATGCAGCGCTTGTTCAGCAGCGGCTGATCGAGCTGAAATACCTGACCGGCGCGGCGGACGGCAAATTCGGCACAAAGAGCGTCGCGGCGCTGAAGGCCTTCCAGACGAAAAACGGTCTGACGGCGGACGGCGTGGCCGGTGCTGCCACCTACGAGGTGCTCTTCTCCTACCTCGCCCTCGCGGCGGATTATGTCCCCCTCGCCACACCCGATACCCCCTCGTCCGCCACCGTGACCCCCGCACCCACCGATCCCCCCATCACCCGGGACAATGTGGTGCTCATCAAGCAGGGCGTGACCGGCGATGCGGTGCTGCGGCTGCAAAACCGGCTGGAGGCGCTGGGTTACTACACCTCGGCGCAGGACGGACGCTGCAAGGCGGACGACACGGCAGCCATCCGCGCCTTCCAGGACAAAAACGGCCTGAAGGTGGACGGCGCGGCTGGCTTCGACACGCAGAGCCTGCTCTATTCCGATTCGGCCATCATGTATGACGGTCGCCTGGCGGGCAGCCTGAAGGTCACCTACACGCTGCTGAAGAAGGGCATGTCCGGCGATGCCGTCGCGTCCATGCAGGCACGGCTGATCGAGCTGGGCTACCTCGGCGGCACGGCGGACGGCGTTTTCGGCACGGACACGGCAGAAGCGGTGTACTACTTCCAGAAGGCGAATGGCCTTGTGCGTGACTCCATCGCGGGTGTCAGCACGCTGGAGCGCCTGTTCAGCCCCTCAGCCATCGCCAATGCCGCCGCGACCCCCGCGCCCATCGTCACCCCCCAGCCGTCCGGCATCACGGCCACCCTCATCAAGAAGGGGGACAGCAACACCTCCGTCAAGGCCATGCAGCAGACGCTCATCAGCCTGGGCTACCTCAGCGGCACGGCGGACGGCATTTTCGGGACGCAGACCTACCGTGCGCTGAAGGAATTCCAGAAGGCGAACGCCCTCACGGCGGACGGCGTGGCCGGCAGCCTGACCATCGCGGCGCTCAACAGCGCCAATGCGGACTCCCCGGAGAGCGCGCCCAGCGTCACCGTCCCCCCGGACAGCACCGCCACCATCGTCGGCGGCGTGGCCGTGTCGGCGCGCAATGTCAAGTATGAATACTGGTATTCCACCGTCCGCAGCGAATGCAAGAAGTACCCCTACTGCACGCTGTATGACCCGGAATCCGGCATTTCCTGGCAGGTGCACATGTTCTCCTACGGCAAGCATGCGGAGATCGAGCCGCTGACTCCGGCTGACACGGCGAAGATGAACCAGGTCTGCGGCGAAAAGGACTGGACGCCCCAGGTGGTGTGGGTCATCTTCGCGGACGGCACGATCCGCATCGCGACGACGCATTCCGTGCCCCACGGCGTGCAGCACCGCACGGACAACAACTTCCCCGGGCATGCGTGCCTGCACTTCCCGCGCACCATCGGCCAGGTCACGGCCATCGGGCCCTACGCCACCAAGCACCAGACGGCGGTGGACAAGGCCTGGGCCGAACTCCAGGCCAGCCTGAGCGAACCGAACTGACCCCACGGGCGACTCCCCTGACCGGGAGCGCCCTTTTTTGCTGTCGCCGGGGGCTTCGACCC
>CAZJOA010000011.1:0-32383 GCA_964547515.1 uncultured Faecalibacterium sp. | reverse complement strand
CGGAATTTACAGCATCAGCAGGGAAGCGGCGGCTGCGGTGTCCGCAGGCGGGGCGAAGGGCGTCACCCCCGGGAAGCCGAAGAGCTGCATCGCCAGCAGCATCACGCCCAGAATGGCCACATACAGCGCGAACCAGTTCAGGCTGACGCGCGTGACCAGCTTGAGCATGAAGCGGATGGCCAGATAGCCCGTCACACCGGCGACGACCACGCCCACCAGGGTCGGCACGAGCGCCAGGTCGGCGAACCAGCCGTTGTCGAGGGCTTCCTTGCCCTCCAGCAGCAATGCGCCCGCGATGGCCGGGGCGCTCATCATGAAGGAGAACTTCGCCGCGGCCTTGCGATCCAGCCCGGAGAAGAGTCCGCCCGCCATGGTCGAGCCGCTGCGGCTCACGCCGGGGAGCAGCGCGATGCCCTGCATGCAGCCCATCACGATGGCCTGGAGGAAGCTGGGCTTCGATTCCTTCTTCGGCTTCCGGCTGCTGATGTATTCCGCCAGGAGCAGGAACACTGCCGTCATGAGGAAGCTCACGCCCAGGAACCAGCCCGTGTCGCAGCCGTCGATGAAATCATCGAAGATGACCTTGACCACCAGCGTCGGCAGGGACGCGATGAAGAGCAGCAGCAGCGTCTTGGACTTGAAGGGGTTCTTGAGGATTGCCCACCAGTCCTTCCAGAACACGATGAGCACGGGGATCAGCGTGCCGACGTGCAGGAGGATGTCCAGCATTTTGTACGCAGGGGATTCGTCGATGGTGAGACCCATGACCATCCGCCCCAGCAGCAGGTGTCCGGAGGAGGAGATGGGCAGGAATTCGCCCAGCCCCTGCAAAAGGCCCAGCAATGCGGCCTGAATGACTGACATAGGGATGTCTCCTTTCGGTATGAGAGATGTGCGTCGGCATTATACCATATTCAGGCGGATTTGTCATCATGAAAATTGGAAAACCACGGGCGACGCATTGCAAGTCCCCCCGAAATATGATAAAATGGCATGGATATGATCGCTGCTGAGGGGAAGTCCGCCGATGGATATGCATGGCGGCCGTCCCCCGGAATGAGGTGCTGAACATGACGCAGAATAAGAGGGACACACGTCGGCGTGTGCCCACGACGGCGCTGCTGATGCTGATGGACGCGGCTCTGGCCTGTCTGTCGCTGGTGCTGGCGCTCCAGATCTATTATGATATGCATCCGCCGGAAACGCTGGAGAAGATCTGGCGGACGATGCCGCTTCTGGCGGTGATGACGGTGGGCAGCTACACGGCGCTGGGGCTGTATCGCAGCCTGCTGCGCTATGCCAGTGTGGACACCATGGTGCAGATCGGCACGGGGACGGTCATTGCGTCCGGGCTGACGTATCTGCTGTCGCTGCTGACCTTCACGGCCTATCGCGCGGAGAACCTGCTGCTCATGCCGCGTCCCATCTATCTGGTGCAATGCCTGCTGATGGTGCTGATGGTGGGCGCGAGCCGTTTCAGCTTCCGCCTGATGGGTCAGGCGGGACATACCGGGCTCTTCCAGCGCCGGAAGCAGCGTCGGCTGATGGTCGTGGGCGCGGGCTGGGCGGGCGCACAGGTGCTGCGGGATGTCCAGGCCGGGCGCTATGGCGATGTACAGGCCGTCATTGCGGTGGACGACGCGCCGGAGAAGCGCAACACGCGCATCGGCCGTGTCCCGGTCGTCCTGGGGACGGATCGCGTGGCCGAATACGCCAAGCAATACGACATCGAAGAGATCATCATCGCCATCGCCACGCCCCAGAGCGACCTTGCGCCCCTGATCCAGGCCTGTGTGGCGACCTCCTGCCGCGTGCGGATGTACGCCGCGCCCCAGGAGATGAACGGCACTGCCCCCGGCCGCGTGCGAGATGTCAACATCGCCGATCTGCTGGGTCGGGCGGAGAATCATCTGGACATGACGGACGTGCAGGCCTTCTTCACCGGCAAGCGCGTGCTGGTCACGGGCGGCGGCGGCTCCATCGGCAGCGAATTGTGCCGGCAGATCATGGGCTTCGTTCCCGCGCAGCTGGTCATCTATGACATCAGCGAGAACTATATGTACGACCTGCAATCCGAATTGCAGAACCGCTACGGCGCGATGGTGCGCAATACGCTCCAGCTGCGGGTCGGATCGGTGCGCGATGTGGACACGCTCGACCGCGTCTTCGCCGAGGTCAGGCCGGACATCGTCATCCATGCGGCGGCGCATAAGCATGTCCCGCTGATGGAGGACGCACCCGAACAGGCCGTCAAGAACAATGTCTTCGGCACGCTGAACACCGCCGAATGCGCCGTCCGCCACAAGGTGAAGCGCTTCGTCATGATCTCCACGGACAAGGCGGTGAACCCCACCAATGTGATGGGCGCATCCAAGCGCATGGCGGAGATCATCATCGAGGCGCTGCAAAAGAAGCAGAGCCGGACGCAGTTCACCGCGGTGCGCTTCGGCAATGTGCTGGGCAGCCACGGGAGCGTCGTCCCTAAATTCGAGATGCAGATCCGTTCCGGCGGACCGGTGACGCTGACCCATCCGGACATCATCCGCTATTTCATGACCATCCCGGAGGCCGCCAGCCTGGTGCTCCAGGCCGCGTCCATCGCCAAGGGCGGCGAGCTCTTCGTGCTGGACATGGGTCAGCCGGTCAAGATCAGGGAGCTGGCCGAACGCATGATCCAGCTCTATTCCGACCCGACCCTGCCCCCGGTGGAGATCGTCTATACCGGTCTGCGTCCGGGTGAGAAGCTCTACGAGGAGCTTTTGCGCACGGAGGAGAACTCCACCGCCACCAGCCGCGAGCGCATCTTCGTTGCCCGCCCGGAGCAGGTGGATTGGGCGCAGGTGGAGGACATGCTGGAGAAGCTCCGCCGCTGTCTGGACACCCATGGCGACATGAAGGCCTGCATGCACGAGCTGCTGCCGTCCTTCTATGAGCCGGATGCCATCAATGGCGAAAAGGGTGCGCTGCCGGAGAATGTTAGACCCGCGTGACGGGAGCTCGGCGCTGTCTCTGATGGGGACAGCGCTTTTTGTACGCCAAAAACAAAAAAAGTTTGTGAGATACCTTGACAGGCGAGGTAATTGGGTGTATCCTATATGCGCAAGATACATCACCAGATGAAGTATCTTGCCCTGCTGAGGCCTTCGTCCCCCTGCACCGGATCCGGCAGGGTGCGAAATGTCCTTGGCTGTCCCACGAAACCACAATGCTCATTGGAGGTGAACCCATGGCGCTGTCTGCTGATATTCTGCGGGGCTATACCGATGCCATTATCCTGCGCCAGCTGTCGGATGGGGACAGCTACGGCTACCAGATCAACAAGAATGTGGCGGCTCTGTCCGCCGGTGCGTTCGAGATGAAGGAAGCCACGCTGTACACGGCCTTCCGCCGGCTGGAAAACGCGGGACTCATCCGCTCCTATTGGGGGGATGAGATGTCCGGCGCGCGCAGGCGCTATTACGCCATCACCGATACCGGGCTGGAGAAGCTGACGGCTGACCAGACCGCCTGGAAGGAAACCCGGGCACAAATCGATCTGCTTCTGCTGGAGGAATGAGAAATGAAGATGAATGACACGGTGGCTCGCATCGTTGAGATCATGTTCCAGGATGTGGACATGAACGAAGAAACCTCCGCCATCCGCGATGAGGTGATGAACAACTGCCAGGAGCGCTACAATGACCTGGTGTCCTCCGGCCTGTCGGAGGATGACGCCATTTCCGCCGTGGTGGAGAGCCTGAGCGGCATGGAGGACGTGCTCCGCCCGTATAAGCGCCGCAAGCGCCACACCGTCTATGAGGATCGCAAGGTCAGGGTCGAGGTGGGCGATGCGGACGAAGACGAAGACGAGGACGATGAGGACGATGACGACCTCGACTTCCTGGACGATATGGGCGAGGAGGACGATGAGGACGACGAGCCCGAGCGCTTTGTGACCCACACGGCGGCGACGATCCGCAGGATCGACCTCCAGCTCACCGCGGAGGACGTGACCGTCGAGCCTTCTGCGGACGGCGACTACCATGTCCGCTGGAATGACGAGGATTCGCCCTGTGTCAGCGTGTCGGTGAACGACGGGGCGCTCTGCATCCGCCATGATGAGGACAAGGCGCAGGCCGATGAACGCACCCGCCAGACGGAGCAGTCCGCCCGCGATGAGGCAAAGCACCTCAAGATCGATGTGGAGGGCTTCGTCCGGTCGTCGAATGGCCGTCTGGAGGTGGACTTCTCCAAGATCGGCAGCATGGTGCGGTCGCTTAATGACACGCTCAAGGATGCATTCAGGAATGGCTTCTGCTTCGGCGACGGCGAAGTGACCCTGCAAGTGCCGGAAGCTGCTGCCCCCCACGTCCGGCTGTGCACCACCTCCGGCGAGATCCACATCGACCATGTGACCATGGCGGACTTGTCCGTCACCACCACCTCGGGCGATGTGGAGATCGGGCAGCGCGAGGATCAGCACATGCAGTCGGCGAACATCGTGAGCACCTCCGGCACGGTGAACGAAGCGACCCTCTACGCGGACGAGGTGAATATCCGCACGACCTCGGGCACGGTGAGCGATGCGAGCATCCATGCCGACAAAGTGGCCATCGGCACGACCTCGGGTGATGTGGAGGACGTGAACATCCACGCCAGGGAGGTTCATGTGACGACGGTCTCCGGCGATGTGGAGGCGGACATCCGCGCGGATAATGTCAGCGTGCGCACGACCTCTGGCAACATGACGATCAACGGCTGCATGCAGACGCTGAACGCCAACACCGTCAGCGGCGATGTGGAGGTGAACGCCGACATGGAGACGCTGACGTTCCGGACGGTCAGCGGCGATGTGGACTTGTCCTGCGGGGAGCAGCTCCGGAGCATCACGGGCAACACGGTGTCCGGCGATGTGGAGGTCGACCTGCCCGACAACCTCGGCGAGATCGCCATCAGCACCGCCACCCGCGCGGGCGAGGTTCATGTGAGCCACCGCACGACGGACGGCGGCCCGACGGTCAGCGGCAGGATCAGCAGCAATTCCGGCGACATCACCATCGAATAAATTAATACTAATTCCCATCTAAACCATATGCATTCGCGCATGGATTTTCCGTATATCGGCCATCACCGGACAAATGTCCGGCGCTGGCTACACTTGCACATTGCAAGCAATGTACTGCGTTAGTCGGGCAAGCCCGACCTCATTCTCGGCTTTGCTTCGTTCCGGTCAACGTACCTCCAGTACGCCTCACTCCACTCAGCTTTGCCAGAACGAAAAATACATTGCGCTCTATGCAATGCTTTAGAAGGAAATTAGTATAAAAACCCCCTCCCGGACAAGGCATTCGGGAGGGGGTGACTTGCTGTGTCAGAATTCCAGGTCGTAGCGCGTGCCGTGGCTGAACAGCACACCGTCGGTCAGCGTCAGCCGCAGGAGGATGGTATTCGGGTCGGCTTCGTTGACGTGTCCGTTCATGTACCATGCGGCAAAGGCGGCACGCAGCTTCTCCATCAGGGCAGTATTTTCGCCGCGCAGGACATGGCCGAGGCTTTCCGCCGTGGCATGGGCGGTGAACCAGTCGCCGCACAGGGCGACGGTCGGATTTGCGGCAATCTGCTGCATTTTGGCGGAGCGTGCATCGGTGATGACGTAGAATGCACCGTCCGCATAGCAGGCATCGACCGTCCGGACGGAAGGGCGATTTGCATCCGCCGTGGCAAGGGCGATGAGGGTATCATGGCCGAAGCGTTCGTCAAGGATGGCGGCGGTTTGTGCGTTGAGCTTCATGGGCATGTCCTCCTTTGGGATCAGTCCCGCCCGGGGCGCATTTCCCGCTGCCCGCAGAGCAGGGTGGCAAAGCCGAAACGCTCGTAGAAGGCGCGCAGGGCTTCTTCTCCATAGATGACGGAGACCATGTAAATGTCCTCGGCTTCCAGCTGCGTCAGCATGCGGGTCATCAGCTGCGTGCCGATGCCGCGATGCTGATAGGCCGGGCGGACGATCACGTCCTGAATGTAGGCGTCCGTCACGCCATTGGTCACGGCGGCGGCGTAGCCCACCAGGCAATCGCCGTCATAGGCGCAGAGATGGCGCATGGCGGACAGGCGCGGGTCACGCAGATCGCGCTCCATGCGATTCCAGCCGACGGATTGGCGCAGGTCAGCCAGGGCGGAAGCGTCCGGCGCATCCGATGCAAAATGGATCATGTCAGCCTCCGAAAAAGGCCTCCGACGCTTTGTTCGCCGGAGGCCATGGGGTGCGATGGGGAATCAGCGCTGGACGCGGCCGTTGCCGGAGCCCTTCATCAGGCTCTCGACCTCCGCGACGGAAACGCGGTTGTAGTCGCCGATGATGGTGTGCTTCAGGCAGGACGCCGCCACGGCGAACTCCAGCGCGGTCTGCTCGTCCGCGTAGGTGTTCAGGCCGTAGATCAGGCCGCCGCCGAAGGAGTCGCCGCCGCCGACGCGGTCGACGATGTCGGTGATGGAGTACTTGCGGGAGAGGAAGAAGTCCTTGCCATTGTACAGGCAGGCGCGCCAGTCGTTGTGGGTGGCGGACTTGCTCTCACGCAGGGTGATGGCAACGCGCTTGATGTTGGGATAGGTCTGCATGGCCAGGGAAGCGATGGCCTTGTAGTTCTCGATGTTCAGCTCGCCCTCTTCCACGTCGGACTGGGACTCCGCCTTCAGGCCGAGGGACTTCTGGAAGTCCTCCTCGTTGGCGATGACGGTATCGACGTACTTCACCAGCTCGGTCATGACCTCCTTGGCGTCCTTGCCGTACTTCCAGAGGTTCTTGCGGTAGTTCAGGTCGCAGGACACATGGATGCCCTTGGCCTGAGCGGCCTTGACGGCCTCCAGGGAGAGGTCAGCCGCACCCTGGGAGATGGCGGGGGTGATGCCGGTGAGGTGGAACCAGGTCGCGCCCTCGAAGACCGCATCCCAGTCGATGTCGCCGGGCTTGGCTTCGCAGATGGCAGAGCCGGCACGGTCGTAGATGACCTTGGAGGGACGCTGCACAGCGCCGGTCTCCAGGAAGTAGATGCCCATGCGGCCATCCTTGCGGACGATCTTGGTGGTGTCCACGCCGAAGCCGCGCAGCTCGCGGATGCAGGCCTCGCCGATGTCATTCTTGGGCAGCACGGTGACGAACGCGGTCTCCAGACCGTAGTTCGCCAGGGACACGGAAACGTTCGCCTCGCCGCCGCCGAAGGTGGCCTCCAGGCTGGGGGACTGGAAGAAGCGCTCGTATGCGGGGGACTTCAGGCGCAGCATGATCTCGCCAAAGGTAATGATCTTGCCCATTGTGGTATACCTCCATGTATTGTTGTCGTGTTATTTGTCCTTCCGGGTCGGCCAGACGCAGCAGCAGCTTTCCTGCGTGCTCCCGGCCTGGATCTCCTTGATGTGCCAGCCGGACCCTGCGCATGCTGATGGCACGTTCAGTCAACCTGATTGCGGGAAAACGGGTCGAAGACCCTCACTTCTGGACGAGATGCACCGCGAAGCCGGCCACTTCGTCTTCCAGATAGATGGCGATGAGCTTGCCGTTCTTGACCACGGCGGACTCCTCGATGAACTTGTAGCCGCGCTGCTCCAGATGCCACTTGGCACGCTTGACGCTGTTGGTGCCGATGGCGATGTGGCCATGCTTGCCGCGGCCCTGGGACTTCATGATCTCGAAGCCCGTGCCGACGAAGTTGGAGGAGTTGCCCTCCTTGACGGGCATGCCCATGAGCGCAGCCAGCTTCTTGGCCTCGGCCATGGCTTCATCCGCATTTTCGGTGTTGATGCCGATGTGGCGAATTTCCAGACCCAGCATCTTGTTCACCGCGGACCGGGTCATCTCGGTGATCTTGTCCCATTCCTTGTTCTTAATCATGTCCTTGGGGCACATGAACGTGCCGCCGCAGCACAGGATGCGGTCGAAGGCCAGGTAATCCAGCATGTTCTTCTCGTTGACGCCGCCGGTGGGCATGAAGCTCAGGCCGGGATAGACGGGGGCGAGGTTCTTGATCATGGGCAGGCCGCCGGCCGCCTCAGCGGGGAAGAACTTGACGGCCTTCAGGCCGAAGGACAGCGCCACCTGAATGTCGGAGGGGGTGGAAGTGCCGGGGCAGATCGGGATGTCCTTCTCCACGCAGTACTTCACGATCTCGGGGGACAGGCCGGGGGACACGATGGCCGCAGCACCGGCGGCGATGGCACGATCCACCTGCTCGGTGGTCAGCACCGTACCGGCACACAGCGCCACATGGGGCAGCGCCTCATGCACGCGGCGGATGGATTCCTCCGCCGCAGCGGTGCGGAAGGTGATCTCAGCCACGGGCAGACCGCCGTCCGCCAGCGCCTTGCACAGCGGCACAGCGTCCTCCGCGTCGTCGATCGCGATAACGGGAACGAGACCGGCCAGAGAGAGCTTCTCGAGAAATTCCATGATACATCGTCCTTTCTCAATCTTTTAGGGGGGACTGTGGGGAATTCGTGTAAATGGTTACAACACGGCAGCCGTCACCCGTGAAGCGTCCGCCTACCCTATTGAAACACACATCAATCACCAATGCTATCATACACGCTTGAGCAAATTCCGTCAAGCCATAACGACGCGAATTCTGCTTTTTTTGTCTTGAATGGCGCGGAAGGCTTGCGCCGGATATGTCCACCCCTTGCGGAACGGGCGGGAAAATGCTACAATAGGGGCATCCCAAGGAGACGGAGGAGGGAAGGGCATGAGCGAGACGAGGACCTTCAAATGTCCCTGCTGCGGCGGGTATCTGGAATTCGACCCGTCGCTGCAGAAATTCAAGTGCCTGTACTGCGGGCAGGTGCTTTCGCAGGAGGAGCTGCACGAGCCGTCAGCCGATCGGGCGGCGGACACCGCGACCGGGGCGCTGCGGGGCTATCACTGTCAGAATTGCGGCGCGGAGATCGTCACGGATGACACCACGGCGGCGACGCGCTGCTATTATTGCCATAGCCCGGTGGTGCTGGAGGATCGGCTGTCGGAGGAATTCCGCCCGGACGGGGTGATCCCGTTCCAGCTGGACAAAAAGGCGGCGGAAGCGCAGTTCGTTGCGCATCTGCGGCGGAAGAAGTTCCTCGACCGGCGCTTCTTCAATGACGCGCAGCTGGAGATGTTCTCCGGCGTGTATTACCCCTGGTGGGTCGCGGACATCGAGGGCGAAGGCGTTTTCGATGGCGAGGGCACGACGCGGACGATCCGCACCACGTCCCGCGAGGTCATCACCACCACCCATGAGTACCGGGTTCACCGGGAGGGTCGGCTGACGTTCCGTCAGATGGCGCGCAAGGCGCTGCAAAAGGCGGACGGCAAGCTCTCCGACGGCATCCACCCCTATGATGTGAGCGGCATCCAGCCGTATTCGGGCGGATACCTCAGCGGCTTTCTGGCGGAAAAGCGGGACATCCCGGAGATCGCTGCCCGCGCCGAGATGGTGCGCGAGGCGACGGGATACGCCGAGGGCATGATGAAGGCGAACAGCAGCTTCGACACGCTGAAGGGCAAAACGAGCTTCAAGCCCACCGCCGTCCGGCAGAAATACGTGCTCCTGCCCGCATGGGTGCTGACCTATCGCGGCGGGAAGGAGCAAGAGCCCTATTATTACATGATGAACGGCCAGACCGGGCGCGTCTGCGGCAAGCTGCCCATCGATAAGAAGCGGCTGATGGCGGCGGCGCTGTGTGCGGGTGCGGCGGTGTTCCTGCTGCTGTGCGGAGGGGGTGCTTTCCTGTGGTGAAGCGGACGATACGGATGCTCCTGCTGATGGCGGCGGTGCTGCTGCTGTCCCTGACGGCTCGGGCGGACGGCGCAGGGCAGGTCATCGACGACGCGAACGTGTTCAGCGCGGACGAATGCCGGCGCATGACGGAGATCATCCTGGAGATCGAGCAGAAGCATCAGGTGGATCTGGTGGTGCTGACGACGCGGGATACGCCCTATGACCCGTCGGACAGCCTGTGGCGCGTGCGGGACTATGCGGATGAATACTACGACGACGGGGGCTACGGCATGGGGGCGGACGGCTCGGGCATGCTGCTCCTGCTGGACATGCACAACCGGGCGATGTGGCTTTCCACGGGCGGCGTGATGATCGACTACATCAATGACGATCGGGAGGAGGACATCCTTGACCACGCCTATGACAGGCTGGTGGAGGGGGACTACGGCGGCGCGATGATCGCCGCGCTGAACCGCGTTTCGCATTGGATGGACGCGGGGCGCAGGGAGGGCTTCTTCCGGTATGACGAGGTCACGGGCGAGCGCATCGGCGGCCTCTACAACGCGCTCACGCCCATGGAGGCGGCGGTGGCAGCGATCGCCGGACTGGCAGTCGCCGCGGCGGTGTACCTCTCCGTCAGCGCGGCCTACAATTTAAAGGGCTCGACCTATACCTACGACCGGTCGGCGAACACATCCGTGACGCTGGTGCGGGATGACCAGGTCTTCCTGCGCAAGCGCGTCCACCGTTCGCCCATCGTCACGGGCAATGGCTCCGGCGGGCGTTCCGGCGGCGGACGCTCCGGCGGCAGCGGCGTGCATACCTCCTCGCGGGGCGTGAGCCATGGCGGCGGAGGACGGCGATTCTGATGAAGCGCAGACTCAGGCGGCGCTGCAAGGAGGCGCTGACGGCGATCTTCGGCCTGGAGGCCTATCGCCCGGGGCAATACGGTGCGGTGAAGGCGCTCCTGTCCGGGCGGGACGTGCTGTGCATCCTGCCCACGGGGGCGGGCAAGAGCCTGTGCTGGCAGCTGCCGGCGGTGGTGCATCCGGGGCTGACGGTGGTCATCTCGCCGCTGATCGCCCTCATGCGCGACCAGGTGCGCCGCCTGGCGGAGCGCGGCATTCCCGCCGAAACGCTGGACAGCCTGATGTCCCCGGAGGAGCGCAATGCCGCCATGGCGCGGCTGAAGGGCGGCGCATCGCGGATCGTGTTCGTGTCGCCGGAGCGGCTTGCCCAGCGGGGCTTTCGGGAGCTGTGCCGGAGCGTCCCGCCCTGGCTGGTTGTGGCGGACGAGGCGCACTGCATCGTCCAGTGGGGCGAACGGTTTCGTCCGGCGTATGGGGAGATCGGCGCATTTCTGCGGGGATTGCCGAGCCGCCCGGTGCTCTGCGCCATGACGGCCACAGCGGATGCCGCCATGCAGCGGGACATCACCCGTTCGCTGACCATGCGGCGGACGAAGCGCGTCGTGCTGTCCGTCCTGCGCGAAAACCTGATCTACACCTTGCGCACCACGCTGGATGCCACGGCGGAGATCGTCCGCCTGTGCTGCGCCGAGCCGTGCAAGACGGTGGTCTTCTGCCGTGCGCGCGTCCGGACGGAACAGCTCTGTTCCCTGCTGACGGCGCAGGGGGTGTCCGCCGCGTTCTACCATGCGGGCATGGCGCGCGAAATGCGCATGGATGTGCAGCAGCGCTTTGCTGACGGCGAGGTGGAGGTGCTCTGCGCCACGACGGCCTTCGGCATGGGCATCGACGTGCCCGACATCCGGCGCATCATCCACGATGAATTGCCCGAGAGCGTCATCGACTGCGTGCAGCAGTGCGGACGCGCGGGCCGAGACGGCCAACCGGCGGACTGCATCCTCCTGTTCGAACCGCGTCGGGTGGCCTTTTCCGCCATGGTCGCCCGGAGTCTCTCCCATGCGCTGGGGGAAGGGCCGCTGCGTCCGTTTTTGCGGTCGCTGACAAGGCGGCGCAAGCTCCATACGCTCCTGCGCGTCCTGCTGACGGACGGGTGCATCCCGGCGGGACTGTCCGCCGCATTGGGACAGCGCGTGAAGCGCTGCGGCAAGTGCAGCGCCTGCCGCAACGGTGCGCCGATGCGCCATCTGCCGGAGCTGGGCGGCATGCGTCAGCGGGATGTGTACGCCTTCTTCCTGGCCTGGCAGCGGGATGCGCTGGCGAAGAAGCGCGGCTGCAAGCCCCGGCAGATCATGTCGGACGCGCTGCTGCTGCGAGCGGCATCTGACCTGGGACTGCCGCAGGGGACGGATGCACCGGAGGAGCTCCTGCGGCTGATCCGCCATTTCCGCACATAAGCGAGCCGTCCGCCGGATAGCATACGGGGGACGGACGCACCGGCGCAGGATTCAAAAATGTCAGAAAAAGGTTTCAAAAAGCCTCTTGACATCCGGCGCGGCGGTGCATATAATAAAACCACGGGATGCTCCTGGGGTGTTCAGACAGCGTTGCTGCTTTTCCCCACATTTCAAAAAATGGAGCCCGGGTCTATAGTTCGGCTATGTCATGCCCCCGCAGCAATGCGCCAGGGGACGACAAATGCAGGCGGCAGGGCACCTACCTGCTTTAAGAGCGGGTGAATCACAGCACGCATCGTCATCCTGGGGCATCTTCATCCACTGGCAAAGCACGGCAGCGACGAGAATCGCTGCCTTTTGTGTCCCGGCGGCGGAGCGTCAGCCGAAAATCGCCGCCGTCCGCCCGATTATCCCTTGACAACCGGCGAAGCCTGCGGTTATAATATTCCCATGCAATGAGGGAAAGAGTACCCTGCCCCGTGCACGCATCAGAGAGCTGCGGATGGTGAAAAGCAGCCGGCACCGGCGGGGGAACATGGCTCCTGAGCATCATGCCTGAACGGGAATGCGGTGTCCGCCGCATGTCAGTAGGGCGTGACGGGTCGCGCCGTTATCCGTATGCGAAGCGATAAATCAGGGTGGCAACGCGGAAAATGGACTTTCCGCCCCTCAAAAATCAGAGGGGCGTTTTTGTTTGCCCCAAAAGGAGGAAGTACCCCATGTGCCAGAAGAAGACCTTCTACATCACCACACCCATCTACTACCCCAGCGGCAACATGCACATCGGCCACACCTACACCACCGTGGCGGCCGATACCATGACCCGCTTCAAGCGCCTGACCGGCTATGACGCCTATTTCCTGACCGGCACCGACGAGCACGGCCAGAAGATTGAGCAGAAGGCTGCCGAGGCCGGCGTGACCCCCAAGGCGTTTGTGGACAAGATTGTGGCAGAAACCAAAAAGCTGTGGGAGCTGATGAACATCCAGTATGACGATTTCATCCGCACCACGGATGAACGGCATGAGAAGATTGTGCAGAAGATTTTCCGCCAGTTCTACGAGCAGGGGGACATTTACAAAAGCGAGTACGAGGGCATGTACTGCACGCCCTGCGAGTCCTTCTGGACAGCTTCCCAGCTGGTGGAGAAGAATGGTGAGAAGGTCTGCCCCGATTGCGGACGTCCCTGCCAGCCCATGAAGGAGGAAGGCTACTTCTTCCGCATGAGCAAGTATCAGGACTGGCTGATTGACTACATTGAAACCCACCCGGATTTCATCCAGCCGGCTGCCCGTGCCAACGAAATGCTGAATAACTTCCTCCGGCCCGGCCTGCAGGACCTGTGCGTCAGCCGCACCAGCTTCAAGTGGGGCGTGCCTGTGGACTTTGACGACAAGCATGTGGTGTATGTGTGGATTGATGCTTTGAGCAACTACATCACCGCCCTGGGCTATGGCACCGATCATGACCAGCTGATGCAGAAGTACTGGCCTGCGGATGTGCACCTGGTGGGCAAGGAAATTGTCCGCTTCCACACCATTTACTGGCCCATTATGCTCCATGCCCTGGGACTGCCCCTGCCCAAGCAGGTTTTCGGTCACGGCTGGCTGCTGTTTGGCGGCGACAGGATGGCAAAGTCCAAGGGCAATGTGCAGTACGCACAGCCCATTGTGGCCCGGTATGGCTGCGATGCGCTGCGGTATTACCTGCTGCGGGAGATGCCCTTCGGTGCCGACGGCAACTATACCAACGAGGCCTTCCTGACCCGCATGAACGCCGACCTGGCCAACGACCTGGGCAACCTGGTGAGCCGCACGGTAGCCATGCTGGAGAAGTACTTCGGCGGCATTGTGCCTGCCTGGACGGATGCTGCGGACGAGGATGTTGATACCCCCCTGCAGCAGCACTGCCAGGCACTGCCGGCCCTGGTGGAGGAGCAGATGAACAAGCTCCAGTACAGCCAGGCCCTGGCGGAAATCTGGAAGGTGATTGGCGAGTGCAACAAGTATATCGACCTGACCCAGCCCTGGGTGCTGGGCAAGGATCCCGAAAAGAAGGACCGCCTGGCCAATGTGCTTTTGACCCTGGCGGAATGCGTCCGCTATGTGGCGGTGCTGATCTACCCCTTCATGCCCACCACGCCGGAGCGCATCTTCAAGCAGCTGGGCGTGACGGATGAAGCCCTCAAGACCTGGGATTCCCTCAAGACCTTCGGACAGCTGCCCGCCGGGACGAAGGTCTGCAAGGGCGAGGCGCTCTTCCCGCGCATCGACGTGAAGAAGGAGCTGGAGGTGCTCAACCCCTCCGACATTCAGGGGGACGCGGCGGAAAAGTCCGCCAAGAAGGAGCAGAAGAAGGCCGAGAAGCCCGCGAAGAAGGAAGAAAAGAAGGAAGAGAAGAAGCACGAGGAGCCGACCTATCCGGAGTCCATCGACATCGACACCTTCTTCCAGTCCAAGATTCAGGTGGGTCGCGTGCTGGAATGCTCTGCCGTGCCCAAGTCCAAGAAGCTGCTGCAATTCCGCCTGTCCTTCGGCAAGGACGGCGAGCGCACCATCCTCTCCGGCATCGCGCAGTATTATCCCGACCCCGCCGCGCTGGTGGGGAAGCAGATCGTGGCCATCACCAACCTCAAGCCCCGCATGATGATGGGCATCGAGTCCCACGGCATGATCCTCTCCGCGGTGGATGACGAGGGCAACCTGCGTCTGGCCTCCGTGGGCGAGGGCGTGGCTGACGGCGCGCTCATCGGCTGATATGATGGACGCAGAGATGGAAACGGAAATGAGGCTCGAACTCTTTGATTCCCATTGCCATGTGGATGAGGCGCGGTTCGATGCGGATCGGGACGAGGTGCTGGCGCGCATGGCGGCATCGGGCGTGAGCCGGTATGCCGTGGTCGGGTCGGACATGGCGTCCTCCCGGCATGCGGCTGATTTCGCCAAGACCCACGAGGGGGCATACGCCGTGGTGGGCATCCACCCCCATGAGGCCAAGGGCTATCGCGAGGGCGACCTGGACACCCTGACGGCCTGGCTGAAGGAGGACAAGGTGCAGGCCATCGGCGAGATCGGGCTGGACTATTACTACGACCTGTCCCCGCGCGAGGCTCAGATGGACGTGTGCGAGAAGCAGATGCAGCTGGCTTACCGGCTGGATGTGCCCGTGGCGTACCATGTGCGGGATGCCCATCAGGACATGCTCGACCTGATGAAGCGTCAGAAGGGGAAGCTCTCCGGCGGGATCATCCACTGCTTCTCCGGCAGCTGGGAGATCGCGAGGGAATACCTCAAAATGGGGTATTACATCAGCTTTGCCGGGCCGGTGACGTTCAGGAAAGCGCCCAAGCTCCAGGAGGCGGCGATGAACGTCCCGCTGGACAGGCTGCTGATCGAGACGGACAGCCCCTACCTGTCGCCCGAGCCCATGCGCGGACGGCGGAACGAACCGACCCATGTGCGATTTGTGGCGGAGAAGATCGCAGCCCTGCGCGGCCTGACGGTGGCGGAGCTGGCTGAGATCACCACCCGGAACGCCCTGACGGCCTATCGGATCGAATGATAATCGGCGGACGCCTCGGTGTGGGGTGTCCGCCATCAATTTTGTCCCGGGCAGGGGATATTGCATAGAATGAATAAACATGCTATAATAAGTGGAATAGTTTAGATGGGGGAGTCTGCATTGCTGACGACGATCTGCCTGAATCCCGCCCTGGACAGGACGGTGACGGTCGATGCCTTCCGGCCGGGTGCGGTGAACCGCATCCGCGACAGCCGCACGGATGTGGGCGGCAAGGGCGTGAATGTGGCGCTGGTGTGCCGCCGGCTGGGTCTGGCGGTGCAGGTGCTGGGGTGTGCGGGGGCATCGGGGGCGGATACCGTCCGTGCCGCGCTGGAAGCCGAGGGCGCGGCGCATGCCTTCCTCACGGTGGACGGCGCCGTCCGCGTCAACACGAAGATCGTGTCCCTAGATGGCTTCGCCGTGACCGAGCTGAACGAACCCGGCGCGGCGCTGACCGGGCAGGATCGGGCGGACTTCTTCGCCCTTGCGGCGGAAAGGACGCGCGGGAGCGACTTCGCGGTCATCACCGGATCACTGCCGCCGGGGTGTCCGCCGGATACCTACCGTCGGCTGATCGAGACGCTTTCGCCCGTGCGGTGCATTCTGGATGTGAGCGGCGCGGCGCTCCGTGAGGGCGTGAAGGCCCGCCCCTTCCTCATCAAGCCAAATCAGCAGGAGCTGGCGGAAACCCTCGGCCGCGAGGTGCATACGCTGGAGGATGTCTGCGAGGCGGCGCGTTCCTTCGTGGAGGCCGGCGTGCGCCATGTGGTTGTCTCCATGGGGGGCGACGGGGCATTCTACCTGGGGGAGGCGGGGTGCTTCCATGCCCCGGCGATCCCGGTGACGGTGCATTCCACCGTCGGCGCGGGGGACGCGATGATCGGCGGCATCCTCCATGGGCTGATGACCCACGGGACGATGCGCGAAGCCCTCCGTGCCGGTGTCGCCGCAGGGACGGCCTCCGTCATGACGGAGGGCACACAGCTCATCCGTCCGCAGGATTTCAAGCGCCTGCTCGAGCAGGTGCGGATTCAGGAGCTTTGACATGTGGTTTCTCAGAGGACGCGGCAGCAAACCGGAATTCTCCGACGGCGTGATCGACCTGATCCCGCTGCGGCTGTATCCGCCGGAGGAGGAAATGGGATTTGGCCGCAACTATGATTACATGATCGTCGAACACGGCCAGCGCAAGGAGGCCGGACGCATTTCGCTCCGTCTGGGCGAGAGCGAGTGCGTGTACTATTTCGGGCATATCGGCTACCATGTCGATCCGCCCTTCCGCGGGCATTACTATGCCAGGCGCGCGTGCGAATTGCTGCGGCCGCTCATCCTCCTGCACGGGAAGGAGAGCGTGGTCATCACCTGCGACCCGGATAACTGGGCCAGCCGCAAGACCTGCATCCGCCTGGGCTGCGAATTGGAGCGCACGGTGCATGTCCCCCGGAGCATCCAGACGCGCTGGCTGATCTCCGCGTGCAAGTGCCGCTATATCTGGCGCATGAACGGCAATATGGAGATCGACCCATGAGTGAGGAGGGCTGAGCATGGAGATGCACCTGTCCGGTGTGGATGTGCACTATGAGATCATCGGCCACGGCGGGAAGCGCGTGGTGCTTTTGCATGGCTGGGGCTGCTCCACGGAGCTGATGAAGCCCGTGGCGCAGGCGCTTTCGCAGGACATGACGGTGCTGATGGTGGATTTCCCGGCGCATGGGAGGAGCAGTCAGCCGCCCGAACCCTGGGGCGTGCCGGATTTCGCCGCGTGCATCCGGGCATTGCTGACGAAGCTGGACTTCCTGCCGTGCAGCGTCATCGCGCATTCGTTCGGCGGACGCATCACCATCGAGCTGGCCGCGTCGGACGCGGCACTGTTTGAGCGGATCATCCTGACGGGTGCAGCAGGCATCCGCGACCGGTCGGACGAGAGGTCCGCCAGGCGGAAAAGCGCCTATCAGAAGCGCAGGGCCTGGGTCGAATGGGCACGGAAAATGCGCATCTTCGGCAGCCTGCCGGACAAATGGCAGGAGGCGCTGGTGCAGAGGTACGGTTCGCGGGATTATGCCGCGCTGTCGCCGGAAATGCGCAAAACCTTCGTCAAGGTGGTCAATTACGATCAGGCGGAGAAGCTCCGGGACATCCGGAACAGCACGCTGCTGGTCTGGGGCGACCGGGACACCGAAACGCCCCTGTGGATGGGTCAGCAGATGGAGCGGGACATCCCCGACAGCGCCCTGGTGGTGCTGGACGGCGGCACGCATTTTGCATATCTTGAACAGGCGGCGAGGTTCAACGCCATCGCCCGCAGCTTCCTGGTGGAAACAATGACATGAAGGATGGGTGGATGACCTGATGAATGCACTGGTCGTATGGCTGATCGCCCTGGGCGTGGGCGTGTCCTCCCTGGTGGCGGGACGCAGCCTGATGCACTATTTTCAGCTGGAGAGCTATCAGTTCCCCGGCTATTTCCGCACGCTGAAGCGCAATCTGCTGCGTGCTCTGCTGCCGGGTCTGCTCATGACGGCGTATCTGACGCTGCTGCTGCTCATCCACCGCAGCATCGACCGCTTTCTGCCGGAAGACAGTGTCCTGCGCGTCGGGGTGGCGCTGGCGGCGGATGCCCTGGCCGTTCTGGGCGGCTGGTGGTGCAGGAGCGTCCTCCAGGTGAAGAAGGCCAAGAAGCCCTTCGTCGTCACCATGCGCGTCAGGCGCACCTGTGCCGTGTCGGCGGTGGTGTTCACGCTCCTGTGCGCATTGGTGGGCTTTCTGCTCACGGGCGAAGAGCCCCGGCTGTATTTCATCGGGCTGTTCCCGGTGCTGCTGCCTGTGTGGATCGCCCTGGGCGGACTCTGCGCCTGGCCGATCGAGAAGCTCGTGAGCGAGATGTACTTCCGCGATGCGCAGCGCAAGCTTGCCGCACGTCCCGACCTCATCAGGATCGGCGTGACCGGCTCCTACGGCAAGACGAGCGTGAAGTTCATCCTCGGCACGATCCTCCAGGAGAAATTCCAGGTGCTGGTGACCCCCTCGAGCTTCAACACGCCCATGGGTGTCACCCGTGTCATCCGTGAGAAGCTCATGCCCGCCCATCAGGTCTTCGTGGCGGAGATGGGCGCGCGCCATGTGGGCGACATCCGGGAGCTGTGCCGCCTGGTGCATCCGCGCTATGGCGTGCTGACCTCGGTCGGCCCGCAGCATCTGGACACCTTCCACACGCTGGAGCGCATCAAGTCCACCAAGTATGAGCTGATGGATGCCATTCCGGCGGACGGCTGCTGCTTCTTCCCGGATGATGAGGGCATCTGCCGTGAGCTCTTCGACAAGACCCGCAAGGAACGCCGCCTGTGCTCCATCCATCCCCATGCGGATGATGCCGATGTCTGGGCGACGGACATCCATGTGTCCCCGGCGGGGAGCAGCTTCGTCCTGCACACGATGAATGACGAGATCCCCTGCGAAACGCGCCTGCTGGGCGAACACAACATCCAGAACATCCTCCTGGCGGCGACCGTCGGGCTGCATCTGGGCATGACGCTGCGGCAGATCGCGCGGGGCATCGCCAGGCTCGAGCCGGTGGAGCACCGCCTGCAGCTGCTCCCGTCCGCCGGCGTGACCATCATCGACGATGCGTTCAACGCCAACCCCAACGGGGCACGGGCGGCGCTTCGCGTGCTGAAGGACTTCCCCGGGCGGCGCATCATCATCACGCCCGGCATGGTCGAACTGGGCAGCGGCGAGGACGAATTCAACCACGAATTCGGCAAGGCCATGGCGGACAGCGTGGATGTGGCCATCCTTGTGGGGCGCAGGCACACCGACCCGATCCACCGTGGCCTGACGGAGGCGGGCTTCCCGGAGGCGGACATCCATGTGGTGTCCTCCCTGGACGAGGCGGCTGACCTCCTGCGCCGGATCGGGCATCCCGGCGATGTGGCGCTCTTCGAGAACGACCTGCCCGACAATTATTCCGAAGCCTGATTTTTTGTGAATAGATGGAGGCATGACCCCTATGGAGAAGACCCAACTTGGCGTGATCTTTGGCTCTCGCAGCTGCGAGCGGGAGGTGTGCATCATCAGCGCCGTGCAGCTGATGAACCATGTGGACCCGGAGAAGTACGACGTGATTCCCGTTTACATCAGCGAACAGGGTGTGTGGTACACGGGCGAAGCGCTGCGGCGGATCGAGACCTACCAGCATTTCAGCGCGGATACCCGGGGCGTGGAGCAGGTCTGGCTGGACATGACGGCAGGGTCGGGAGCACTGCTGACGACCCGTCCGGGCAAGGGGCTCTTCGGCAAACAGGAAACGGTGGTCGCGGCGCGCCTCCAGGCATGCGTGGTGGTCATGCACGGCCTCAACGGCGAGGACGGCACCCTTCAGGGCATGCTCGAGCTGGCCAATCTGCCCTATACGTCCACCGGCGTGGCGGGCAGCGCCATCGGCATGGACAAGATCATGATGAAGCAGTTCTTCCGGGGCGCGGATCTGCCCATCCTGCCGGACTGCTGGTTCACGCGCTCCATGTGGGAGAAGGATCGTGCGGCGGTGCTGTCCGCCGTGGAGGAGAAGCTGGGCTATCCCGTGTTCGTCAAGCCGGCGAACCTCGGCTCGTCCATCGGCGTTTCCCGGGCGGATGACCGCGATGAGCTGGCGGATTCCCTTGACCTGGCCTTCGATTATGACCGGCGCGTGCTGGTGGAAAAGGGTCTGGATAAGCCCATCGAGCTGAACTGCTCCGTCCTGGGCTATGACGACGACGTGACCGCGAGCCCCATCGAGATGCCCATTTCGGCGGACAAATTCCTGGATTTCAAGGAGAAGTACCTGGCCGGGGGCGGCAGCAAGGGCATGGCGAGCCTGCATCGCATCCTGCCCGCGCCCATTCCGGAGGACATGCGCGACCGGCTTCAGCAGCTCTCCTGCGACATCTTCCGCATGCTGGACTGCAAGGGCGTCGTCCGCATCGATTACATGTGGGATCGCGCCACGGATCAGGTCTTCATCACCGAGATCAACACCATTCCGGGCTCACTGGCGTTCTACCTGTGGGAGAATGCGGGTGTGAAGTACGCCGAGCTGATCGACCGGATGGTGGCATGTGCCATTCGCGCCCATGAGGACAAGAACCTGCGGAATTACGCCTACACCTCCGACATCCTCAAGAATGTCAGCCTGGGCGGCGCAAAGGGCGCGAAGGGCAGCAAGGGGACGAAGCTGTGAGCACGGTGCGTCATCCGCGTGCGGGACGTGAGACCCCCGCCGAGCCGCCCCGTGAGCTCCATCCGCCGCAGGGGGAGGAGCAGACCCTCCTGGCGACCAACACCGGTGTCCGCCTGGCCTGCACCATGGCGGCCATGCTCAGCCCCTTTGCGGCCTTCCTGTGCTGGGCGGAGAAGAAGAGCGGTGTCATCCGCCGGTTCGCGGTGCAGTCCGTCGCGCTGACGGGCGTGCACCTCTGCGGTGCGCTGCTGCTGGCGCTGCTCAGTGCGCTGGTGGGGCAGGTGCCCTATCTGGGCTTCCTGCTGACGCTGGCGGGCTGGCTGATCTATGTCGCGGCGGCATTGGTGGTGCTGGCGCTGCGCATCCGGCTGATGGAATGCGCCTGGCATGGCCGGGGCTACAGGCTGCCGCTGCTGGAGCGGCGGATCAGCCGATACTATTGATAATGAAAAACACAGCCGAGGAGGAGAACCATGCGTCTTGACGAGATCGAATCGCCGCGTGTGCTCCGGGAGATGTCCATCGATGAGCTGTACGCGCTGGCGGGGCAGATCCGGGCGGAGCTGATCGCGACCGTCGCCCGCCGCGGCGGACACCTCGCCTCCAACCTGGGGGTGGTGGAGCTGACGCTGGCGCTGCATCGCGTGTTCGACCTATCCACGGACAGGCTCGTTTTTGACGTGGGACATCAGAGCTATGTGCACAAGCTGCTGACGGGGCGTTTCGCGCAGTTCCACACCCTGCGCACCTATGGCGGACTGTCCGGCTTCCCCAAACGCAGCGAAAGCGATTATGATGCCTTCGAGACGGGGCATGCGTCCACCGCCATTTCGGCGGCATTGGGGCTGGCCCGTGCCCGCGACCAGCTGGGGCAGCAGCATCAGGTCATCGCCCTGGTGGGGGACGGCGCAATGACCGGCGGCATGTGCTATGAGGCCCTCAATGACGCGGGCAACAGCAAGACCCCCATGATCGTCATCCTCAACGACAACGAGATGTCCATCGCGCGCAATGTGGGCGCGCTGAGTCAGCACCTGACGCACCTGCGTGCATCGCGGGGCTGGAACGACACCAAGCATGCCGTCCGCACGGGGCTGCGGCGCATCCCGCTGGTGGGTGCACCATTGGCCGCCGTGGCGCAGTGGATGAAGGATTCGGTGAAATCCATGCTGATGGATGAGCAGCAGGAGGGCTTCTTCGATGCCCTCGGCTTCCGGTATTACGGCCCGATCGACGGGCATGACCTGTCCAGCCTCATCCGCACCCTGGAGCAGGTCAGGGACACCCGTGAGCCGGTGCTCATCCACGTCCTGACCCAGAAGGGGCATGGCTACGACATGGCGGAGCGCAAGCCGGAGATCTTCCACGGCACGCCGCCGTTCTATGTGGAGACGGGCGACCGCCGCAATGTGTCCGCCCTGCCGTCCTACGGGACGGTGATGGCCAAGCGCCTGGCGGAATTGGCCGATGGGGATGACCGGATCGTGACCATCACGGCGGCCATGCCCAGCGGCACGGGGCTGAACCACTTTCAGGATCGTCATCCGGATCGCATGCTGGATGTGGGCATCGCCGAGGAGCATGCCGTCACCATGGCGGCGGGCATGGCCGCGGGGGGACTCAAGCCGTATTTCGCGGTGTACGCCTCGTTCTTCCAGCGCAGCTTCGATCAGGTGCTGCACGATGTGTGCATGCCCGACCTGAATGTGACGCTGCTGCTGGATCGTTCCGGCCTGGTGGGCGAGGACGGCGAGACCCATCATGGCGTGTGGGACTTCGCGTCGCTGCTGCCCGCGCCGAACATGACGGTGCTTGCGCCGCGCGATGTGGGCGAGCTGCGCACGATGATGGACTGGACGGTCAGCCATGACGGCCCGTGTGCCATCCGCTACGGCAAGAACAGCGTCGACCTGAGCGAACGCTATCCCAACCGGGCGGAATTCGTGCCCGGGCAGTGGGAAACGCTCGAATCGGGGGCGGACTGTACGCTCCTGGCGGTCGGCTCCATGGTGGAGACCGGCATCGCCGTGCATGATCTGCTGGCGGAACGGGGCATCCATGCGGCGCTGGTGAACTGCTCCAGCGTCAAGCCCATGGATGCGGAATGCCTGCGACAGGCCGCGCATGCACCGGTGTTCACGCTGGAGGAGCATGTCCGCACGGGCGGCTTCGGCGCGGCGGTGGCCGGATTCTATATGGAAAGCAAATTGCAGGTGCGTCTGACATGCTTCGCGCTGCCGGATGCCTTCGTGACCCATGGCAGCCGGACGCTCCTGCTGGACAAGCTGGGGCTGTCGGCGGAGAAGCTGACGGCGGCGATCCTGTCCGCCATGGGCGGGGGACAAAGCCCCGATGCCGATGCACAGGGAAGGAAAGAGCAAGCATGAGCGAGAAACAGCGGGCTGATGTCGCCCTGGTGGAGCGCGGTCTGTGCGAGAGCCGCGCCAAGGCACAGGCGAGCATCATGGCCGGGGAGGTCTATGTGGGTCTGCGGCGGATCAACAAGGCCAGCGAGACGGTGAAGCCGGAGGACGAGCTGCTCCTCAAGGGGAATGCGAACCCCTATGCCAGCCGGGGCGGACTGAAGCTGGAGAAGGCCATCCAGTCCTTCCGGGCTGACCTGAATGGCAGGGTCTGCATGGACATCGGCGCGGCCACCGGCGGCTTCACGGACGTGTGCCTGCAAAACGGCGCGGCGCATGTGTATGCCATCGACGTGGGGTACGGGCAGTTCGCGTGGAAGCTACGCAACGATCCCCGCGTGACCCTGATGGAGCGCACCAATGCCCGTCACCTCACCCCGGAGATGGTGCCCCTGCATCCCACCGTCACGGTGATGGATGTCAGCTTCATCAGCATCCGGCTGATCCTGCCCGTCGCCGCCCGGCTCATGGGCGAGGAGGGCGTGTTCTACACGCTCATCAAGCCCCAGTTCGAGGCCGGGCCGGAGCGCGTGGGCAAGAAGGGTGTCGTCCGTGATGCGAAGGTGCATCAGGATGTCTTGCAGGAGATCGTGGACTTCTGTCCGACGATCGGCTGGCAGGTGCAGGCGCTGGACTATTCGCCCATCAAAGGGCCGGAGGGCAATATCGAGTTCCTGGCGAAGATCACCGTCCGGACGCAGGACGAAGAGCCCTGCACGCCGGAGATCATCCGGGCATTGGTCGCCCGGGCGCACACGGAGATGTGACCCCATATGGAGGACACCATGCATCGGATCGGGATCGTTTTGCATTCCATGCGGCCGGACGCGCTGGATTATGCCAGGCGTGCGGCGGATTTCCTGCGGTCGAGCCATGCCGCGGTCTATGCGGAGGACGATGCGGCGCAGGCGCTGTCCCTGCCCCCGCTGTCCGGGGCGGACGGGCTGGATCTCGTTCTCACCCTCGGCGGGGATGGCACCCTCCTGCGCGGCGTTCAGCATGCCTTCCGCTGGGATGCGCCCCTTCTGGGCGTGAATCTGGGGCGTGTGGGCTTTCTGACAGAGGCTGAACCGGATGACATCGAATCGGCGCTCCAGGCGGTGCTCGAAGGGGATTACACCATCGACGAGCGGTGCGTCCTCCGCGTCAGCGCGGGGGACAAGCACTGGCATGCGCTCAACGATGCCGTCCTGTCCCGTGGCGGGAGCGCCCGGCTGACGACCATCAGCGCCTGGGTGGACGGCGAACTGTCCGGCCGATATGTGGCGGACGGCGTGATCGTCACCACGCCCACCGGTTCAACGGGGTATTCGCTGTCCGCCGGCGGGCCGATCATCTCCCCGCGGGTGGACTGCATGCTCATCACGCCCATCTGCGCCCATACCCTCCAGCATCGCCCGACGGTGGTGCATGGGGGCGCGGAGATCATCCTCGAATTGTGCAGGGAGGACGCGCAGTCCGCCGACATCCAGGTGGACGGCCAGACCTGCATGACCCTGCACAGCGGCATGCAGGTGCATATCTGCATGGATGCGCGTCCCGTGCGGCTGATCCGCCTGAAGCCCCAGCACTTTTTCCAGCTCGTCCGCGACAAGCTGACGGAGTGGACAAGATAAATTCCAAGGAGGAAAACGACTATGAAGAGCGTCCGCCAGGTGACCATCCTGGAGATCATCGACGAGAACGACATTGAGACCCAGGAGGAGCTGGCCGATGCGCTGCGCCGGCGAGGCATCAAGGTCACGCAGGCCACCGTTTCGCGCGACATCAAGGAGCTGCGCCTGCTCAAGGTGCTCACCCCCCAGGGAACGTACAAATACGCCACGGCGGACAAGGCGGAGAATGGCCTGTCCGAACGGTTCATCCGCATGCTGGCCGAATCGGTGGTGTCCGTGGCGGCGGCGGGGAACATGATCGTGGTCAAGACGCTGTCGGGGTCTGCATCCGTGGCCTGTGAGGCACTGGACACCTTCCACTGGCCGGAGGTGCTGGGCTCCATCGCGGGGGAGAACAACATTTTCATGGTCATCCGCACCCTGGAGGAGGTCCCCATAATCGTGGGGCGCATCCGGGAAATGATGAAGTGACGCACAAGACAAGGAGCATCAAGCCATGATCTTATCCATGCGGATGCATAACATCGCCCTGATCGAGGAGCTGACGCTGGAATTCGGCGCGGGGCTGCATGTCATGACCGGCGAGACCGGCGCGGGCAAGTCCATCGTGGTGGACGCGGTGAACCTCGTCCTGGGCGGACGCGCCGACCGGGAGCTGATCCGCACCGGGACGGACAAGGCGTGGGTCGAGGCGATCTTCGATGCCGCCGATCAGCCCGAACTCCATCGCTGGGCGCAGGCGCATGCCCTGGAGGACTTCGACGGCACGGTCACGCTCTATCGCGAGATCACCCGTTCGGGACGCAACCTCTGCCGGGTGTGCGGCGTGGTCATGCCCCTGAGCGCCCTGCGGGAGGCCGCGGCGCTGCTGATGGACGTGCACGGTCAGCATGACGCGCAGTTCCTCATGAACTCCCAGTATCATCTGCTCTTCCTGGATGCCGCCGGCGGGGCGGACTATCAGGCGCTTCTGACGCGGGTGGACGCGGCGTATCAGGCGTTTATCGTCAACCACCGGCAGTATGGCCGTCTGGTGCGGGAAAACGAGAAGAAGCAATACCGGATGGACGCGCTGAAGAAATCCCTGGAGGAGCTGAAGAAGGCACGGCTCAAGCCGGGGGAGGAGGAGAGCCTGACGGCGGAGAAGGAGCGCTTCCGCCATGCGGAGAAGATCGCGACTGCCATCCAGACCGCGCATCGGGCGATCTCCGCCAGCGAGGACAGCGAATCCGTGCTCGTCCGGGTCAAGGAGGCCATGAATGCCCTGAAGGGGCTCATCCCCCTGGGTGCGCCGTATGATGTGCTGGCGCAGCGCTGCGAATCTTCCTATTATGAGCTGGAGGAGCTGGGCTATGAGCTCAGCGACCTGGCGGAGAAGGGCGAATTCGACCCGGCACGTGCCGAACAGGTCGAGGCGCGGCTGGATCTGATCCGCCGGATGGAGCGCAAGTACGGCGAGACCATCCCGGCGGTGCTGGCAGAACAGGCACGCATGCAGGAGGAGTACGACAGCTACGCCTCCATGGATGAGCAGCTGTCCGCCCTGGGCGCGGAGCACAAGCGGCTATTGGCGGCGTATCGTGCCCTTGCGCGGGAATTGACCGCCGCCCGGCATGATCTGGCGGACACCTTCGAGCGGCAGATGATGGATCAGCTGAAGGATCTAGGCATGGGGAACACCGTCTTCAAGGTGAACTTCGCCCTCCGCCCGGAAGGCAAGGTGCTCATGCCCCAGTCCGTGGGGGACGACGTGATCGAGTTCATGATCTCGCCCAACCCCGGCGAACCGCTCAAGCCCCTGTCGAAGATCGCATCCGGCGGCGAGCTCAGCCGCATGATGCTGGCCATCAAGAGCCTGGAGGCGGAGAAGGGCGGCGTCGGCACGATGGTCTTCGACGAGATCGACACGGGCATTTCCGGCCGCATGGCGCAGGTCGTGGCGGAAAAGATGAATGTCATCGCAAGGCATCGGCAGGTGCTCTGCGTGACGCATCTGCCGCAGATCGCCGCCATGGCCGCGCATCAGTTCCTGGTGGAAAAGCGCGTGGAAGGGGAGCGCACGAACACCTTCGTCCGCCGCCTGACCCCCGAGGAGCGCATCGGCGAGGTGGCGCGTATGCTGGGCGGCGCGGACGGCAGCGAGGCATCCGCCCGTGCCCATGCGGCGCATATGCTGGAGGTGGCCGCGCGTACCGGCGCAAAATGACGGCATGGGCGGGATGTTAGCCGCGCCTAATGGGAATCCTCAACAAATCCGCGACACGGAAATTGTACACAAATTTCCTGTACGGATGACACAAAAATATGTTATAATGAATTATGTATGCTTTAGGGACGCTGTTGCCGTCCCTGCAAAATAGGGAAGGGGGACCTCCGACCGTGTTTCGCAAGAAAATGTTTCCCGGCGGCACACATCCGCACGAAGGCGTGAATGGAAAGATCGTCAACAGCGGCAATGCCATTCGCGAGCTGCCCGCGCCCCAGCGCGTGGTGATCCCGCTCAGCCAGCATATCGGCGCACCGGCCACAGCCCTGGTGAAGAAGGGCGACACCGTGCTGATGGGTCAGAAGATCGGCGAGGCCGGCGGCTTCGTGTCCGCACCGGTGCATGCCTCGGTGTCGGGCAAGGTGCTGGGCATTGAGCCTGTCGAGGTGGCCAGCGGTGCCGTCGTGCCTGCGATCGTGATCGAAAACGACTTCCAGGATACCTGGACGGAGCTGCATCCCTCCGACCATCCGGAGACGCTGACGGCGGCGGAATTGCAGGCGATCGTCCGTGAGGCGGGCATCGTCGGCATGGGCGGCGCGACCTTCCCCACGTCGGTCAAGCTGACCCCCGGCAAGGGCAAGACCATCGAGAAGCTGGTCATCAACGGCGCGGAGTGCGAGCCTTATCTGACCGCTGACCATCGCCTGATGCTGGAGAAGTCTGCCGAGATCATCGACGGCCTGCACCTGATGATGCTGGCGCTGGATGTGAAGGAAGCCATCATCGGCGTGGAAGAGAACAAGATGGATGCCATCCAGGCGCTGCTGGCTGCCGGCAAGGGCGTGGAGGGCATCACCGTCAAGGCGCTCCCCGTGATGTACCCCCAGGGCGGCGAAAAGCAGCTGATCTATGCCTGCACGCGCCGCAAGGTGCCCACCGGCGGTCTGCCCATCGACGTGGGCTGCGTCGTGTGCAATGTCGGCACGGTGTACGCCATCCAGCAGGCCATCCGCGAGGGCAAGCCGCTGATCCAGCGCGTGACCACCATGGGCGGCATGGTCAACAACCCCGGCAATTACCTGATCCGCGTAGGCGCGACGGTGGCGAACCTGATCGATGCCTGCGGCGGATTGCAGTCCGGCGCGGTGAAGCTGCTCTCCGGCGGCCCGATGATGGGCATGGCGCTGCACAGCGCGGAGATCCCCATGACGAAGGGCACCTCCGGCGTGCTGGCGCTGGGCAAGGAGGCCGCCGAACCGGAGGAGAACCCCTGCATCAACTGCGGCCGCTGCGTGCAGGCCTGTCCCATGCGCCTGCTGCCCACCAAGCTGGATCTGCTGGTGCGTGCGGGCAATTATGAAGAGGCGGAAAAGAAGGGCGTGCTCAACTGCATGGAATGCGGCGCGTGCACCTTTGTCTGCCCCGCAAAGCGTCTGCTGACCCAGTCCTGCCGGGTGGGCAAGCGGGTCATCACCGCCCGGAAGAAGGCTGCCGCGCAGAAGGCGGCTGCTGCAAAAGAGTAAGAAAGGGGAGTGACGTTCCATCATGTCCAACTACGCTGTTACCTCCTCTCCGCATCTGCGCGACAAGGCCACGACGCAGCGGATCATGCAGGAGGTCTGCCTTGCCCTGGCACCCGCCGGGATCGCGGGCATCATCCTCTATGGCCTCAACGCCGCGATCCTCATCGCGGTGAGCGTGCTGACCTGCGTGCTCAGCGAGTTCGCCTGGCAGAAGCTGACCAAGCAGAAGGTGACCATCGCCGACTGGAGCGCGGTCGTCACCGGCCTGCTCCTGGCGTATAACCTGCCCGCCACCGCCCCGTGGTGGATGGCGCTGATCGGCGGCATGATCGCCATCATCCTGGTCAAGCAGATGTTCGGCGGCATCGGCTCGAACTTCATGAACCCCGCGCTGACGGCGCGCGCCATCCTGTTCATCAGCTGGAGCGGCCTGATGGGCGCATACCCCAACGCACAGCCCTTCCAGTTCATGGCGGACGCTGTGACCGGCGCGACCCCCCTGGCGACGCTCAATGACGGCATCACCGAGGGATTGAACCTGCTGGACATGTTCCTGGGTCGTCAGGGCGGCGTGCTGGGTGAGACCTGCTCCCTGGCGCTGATCCTGGGCGGTGTGTATCTGCTGATCCGCGGCATCGCGGATTGGCGCATCCCCGTGTCCTTCATCGGGACGGTGTTCGTCTGCTACCTCATCAAGGACGGTGCGGAAATGGCGCTGTATCAGCTGCTGGCCGGCGGATTGCTGCTGGGCGCGTTCTTCATGGCGACGGACTACGCCACCAGCCCCGTCACCCGGCTGGGCCGCGTGATCTTCGGCATCGGCTGCGGCTTCTTCCTGTTCATCATCCGCGCCTTCGCCAATTATCCGGAGGGCTGCTCGTTCGCGATCCTGTTCATGAACGTGGCGACCCCGATGATCGACCGCTTCACCGTGCCGCGTCCGTTTGGGGAGGTGAAGAAGCATGGCTAAGAAGCAGAATTTTGTCAGCGTCTTCCTCAATGGCCTGATCTGGGAGAACCCGACCTTCAGCCTGATGCTGGGCATGTGCCCGACCCTGGCCATCACCACCGCCGGCTCGAACGGCGTGGGCATGGGTCTGGCGACCACCGCCGTGCTGGTGTGCTCCAACCTGTTCATCAGCCTGCTGCGCAATTTCATCCCCGAGAAGGTGCGCATCCCGTCCTTCGTGGTGGTCATCGCGTCCTTCGTGACGATGATCGAGCTGTTCCTCAAGGCGTATCTGCCTGAGCTGTCCCAGTCCCTGGGCATGTATATCCCCCTGATCGTGGTGAACTGCATCATCTTCGCCCGTGCGGAGTCCTTCGCGTTCAAGAATCCGCCCCTGCTGTCCATCGCGGACGGCCTGGGCATGGGTCTGGGCTTCACCTGTGCCATCACGCTGCTGAGCTGCATCCGTGAGGTGATCGGCAGCGGCACGTTCTTCGGCCTGTCGGTGATGCCCGCGGGCTATCAGCCGATGCAGATCATGGTGCAGGTGCCGGGCGGCTTCGTGACGCTGGGCATCCTGCTGGTGCTGGTCAATGCGCTGCGCAAGCGTGCGGCAAGGAAGGAGGCGGCCTGATGAACACGTACTTTGTCATCCTGGTCAGCTCGCTCCTGGTGAACAACTTCGTCATGAACCAGTTCCTGGGCATCTGTCCGTTCCTGGGGGTGTCCAAGCGGTTCGAGACCGCCATTGGCATGGGCATGGCCGTCACCTTCGTCATGACGCTGGCGTCCTTCGCCACCTGGCTGGTCAATGAGTACCTGCTCATCCCGTTCCAGCTGGAGTACATGCAGACCATCGCGTACATCCTGGTCATCGCCGCGCTGGTGCAGATCGTCGAGATGGCGCTGAAGAAGCTGTCCCCCTCGCTGTATCAGGCGCTGGGCGTGTATCTGCCCCTCATCACCACCAACTGCGCGGTGCTGGGCGTGGCGATCATGAACACGGATAGTGGCTACAACCTGCTGGAGAGCACCTTCAACGGCTGCTGCGGCGCACTGGGCTTCACCCTGTCGCTGCTGCTGTTCTCGTGCATCCGCGAGAAGCTGGCGCTGGCCAAGCTGCCCAAGTGGATGGACGGCTTCCCCGGTGCGCTGATCACTGCGGGACTGATGGCCGTGGCCTTCCAGGGCTTCGGCGGACTGATCTGACAAAGGGGGAGGAGCGTATATGGAGATCATCATTGCTGTGCTGATCCTGGGCGTGATCGGGCTGGTGCTCGGCCTTGTGCTGACTGCGACCTCCAAGGCCTTCGAAGTGCCCTCCGACCCCAAGCGCGACGCGGTGCGTGAGGCGCTGCCGGGCGCGAACTGCGGCGGCTGCGGCTTCCCGGGCTGCGACGGCTGCGCGGAAGCCATCGCCTCCGGCAAAGCGCCGGCGGATGCCTGCCCCGTCTGTTCCGCCGATGCGAAGGCGCAGATCGCGGACATCATGGGTGTCGCCGTGGCGGATGCATCCAACCGCAAGGTCGCGCGCGTGATCTGCCAGGGCGGCTGCGAATCCGCCAAGCAGAAGTTTGATTATCAGGGCATGGCGGACTGCAATGCGGCCTGCACCATCGGAGACGGCTACAAGGCCTGCAAGTTCGCCTGTCTGGGTCTGGGCACCTGTGCCAAGGCCTGCCCGTTCGACGCGCTCCACATCGACCCGGTCACCAAGCTGCCCGTGGTGGATGAGGAGAAGTGCACCTCCTGCGGCAAGTGCGTGGCGGCCTGCCCCAAGCACGTCATGGAGCTGCAGTCCGTGCAGAACGCCGTGGCCGTGCGCTGCCGCAACACCGATAAGCTCAAGGCCGTCATGGACGTGTGCAAGGTCGGCTGCATCGGCTGTCAGAAGTGCGCCAAGGCCTGTCAGTTCGAGGCCATCACCATGGTGAACAACCTGCCCGTGGTGGACTACAGCAGGTGTACCGGCTGCCAGCTGTGCGCGGAGAGCTGCCCGACCGGCGCGATCGTGGCGCTCAAGCCCCGTCAGGCGGCGCAGATCAATCAGGATACCTGCGTCGGCTGCACCATCTGCGCGAAGAACTGCCGGTTCGGCGCGATCGAGGGCAGCCTGAAGCAGCCCCACAAGGTGAACGCGGCGTGTACCGGCTGCGGCGTGTGCGCCACGAAGTGCCCCAAGAAGGCCATCACCCTGAAGGATGCCGCCCAACCCCGTGACCCCAAGGCAGCCATTCAGGCGTAAGGAAACAACACGAGCCTCTCCCGTCAGAAATGATGGGGGAGGCTTCAATATGCGGCGGATGACACGGCTGACAGTACGATTGTAAACACTATCATGCGCGGAATCCTGCGAAATAATGGGCAAAAAGCAGGGAATCGGCTTGCAAAAAAGCGAGATACATTGTATAATAAGACGTTGAAAGCTGGATCAGCCGGGAAGCAAAACCGGTTTCCCGGCTTTTTCCGAGCGGCGGAGAGCGATTTCCGCCCCAATTCAGAAAAGGAGTGTTTCCCATGGCGAAGAAGTTTGTCTACCTTTTCACCGAAGGCAATGGCAACATGCGTGAGCTGCTGGGCGGCAAGGGCGCGAACCTGGCCGAGATGACCAACATCGGCCTGCCCGTTCCCCAGGGCTTTACCATTACCACCGAGGCCTGCACCCAGTATTACGAGGATGGCCGTCAGATCAACGCCGAGATCCAGGCGGAGATCATGGAGTATGTTGAGAAGCTGGAGAGCATCACCGGCAAGAAGTTCGGTGACAAGGAGAACCCCCTGCTGGTCTCCGTCCGTTCCGGCGCCCGCGCTTCCATGCCCGGCATGATGGATACCATCC
>CAZJOA010000010.1:0-33872 GCA_964547515.1 uncultured Faecalibacterium sp. | reverse complement strand
CCCCGCAGGATGCCGGTGGGCAGGTCGATTTTTATTGCAGCGTCACGTTCCAGCCAGCCTGGAACTGCATCAGCAGGAGCACGTCGTTCATGTTGATCCGGCCGTCGCCGTTCACGTCAGAATTCGCGGGGTTGATGATTACCGTTCTGGTCGCCAGATACTGCTGGAGGCGCACCACGTCATCTATGTTCACCACGCCGCTGCCGTTGACATCGCCGGGGATGCGGCGGCCGCTCATCGTCAGCACCGTTGTGCCGGTCACAGCCGCTGCGCTGCCCGTGCCGGTGACGGTGATGGTGTATTCGCCCGGCGTGATGCTGCCGTTCACGCGGATGGTCACATACGCCACCGTCTCGGCGGCAATGCCGCTGTTGTTGTGCAGGGTGATGGGCTTGTCCAGCGTTTCGGGCAGGGTCACCTCGTTGGCGCAGCCCTGCGCCGCCGTGATGGACACCAGCGTGACCGGTGCGTCCCCCAGGTCGATGCGGAGGGTCGCGTCCTTCATGCCGATGGCGTAGTCAACGCCCACCGGGATGGTGATGGTCTGCCCCGCATATGCGTCCATGCGCGTGACCCGATCGGGCGACGGGACATTGGTGTATGCGCCCTCCACCTTGCAGTAGCAGACGATGCAGCGATCCGTCAGCGGCCTGTTGCGTTCTGTCACCGTCAGGTTTGTCCCGTTGCCGTCGATGTAGTACACGCGCCCGTCGCGCACGTCGGACACGATGCCGACATGGCTGAAGGAGGCGCTGTCGCGAGCATCGTTCCAGAGGAAGAAGATCAGGTCACCGGGATCGGGGGTGAAGCTGGCGCGATCCCGGACGTAAATGCCATTCTCAAAGTAGGCATGGTTTGTGGCTGTCGCCTTCTGATGGGGCGTCAGGTCGAAGAAAACGACGGCATCCTTCTTCTGGGAATTGGCGGTGATGCCCGGGGTTGCCTGAAGCGTCCAGTTGATGTTCGGGACACCCGCCTGTCGGGCGCACCAGATCACAAAGGCCGCGCACCATTCATGGGGCTTTCCGTCGGTGGATGCATACTTGGTGTATTTGCCCTTCGTGGTGACGTTCGCGCCGGTGAGGTTGTCTGCCGTGTTGCTGCCCTGATAGCCGATCTGGGAGCGGGCGATCTCCAGCATGGTGCTGCCCTTGGGCGGGTAGGGGTCGTTGGCGAAGGTGCCTACGGAGAAATCACTCTCGATGACGGCGGCCGCCGTACCCAGAAGGAGGACATTCCCCTTGTATTCGAAGCCGAACTGCACGCCGATCCGGTATTGAAATACGCCCGTCGGGAGCTTGCCGAAGGTGAGGGACTTGTTGATGTTCGTGCCGTTGATGCTCTTGTTGATGTCGAATTCGCGGAGCTTCGCGTCATTGGGCTTGACCGTCACCGGGGACAGGGCATCAGCCGATGTGGTGCTGTTAATCACCTGTGCGGTGATGCTGTAGACGGGGGCTTGGGTCTTGATGATGCCGCGCAGACTGCAAGAGGCACCCGGGGTCAGGTTGCCGGTGGGCTTCTGGACGCTGCTGACGCTGATGGCATCGGACGCGTCGACATATGTCATGCGCGTTTCGTTCGCATTCTGATCGTAGAAGCAGAGGAAGCTGCCATCGGTGAGCTGTGCCCAGATGTTGCCGTACTTGTTGACGACGAACTGCGTCACATGAACCTTGGCGTTCTTCGCGATGGAGGACGCAGCTGCGGCGGCCTCATACGGGCCTTTGCGGCTGGAGCACTTCTGTGTGCTGGTGAACTCCGCCGTAATGGAGAAGAGCACGGTGTATTCATGCACATCGAGGTCGCCGCTGTAGATGAAGCGACCGTCCGCCGTCTTGTACCAGGTGTTGTCGTAGCTGTTGGTCACCTTGGCCGTAATGACGACGATGTTTCCCTTGGCGACGGACTTCCCCTGATCTGCCGCCGCCTCATAGGGCTTCTCCTTCAGCCAGCAGTCGGCGCTTTTGCTGACGCCGATGGCGGTGATGGCCTTTTCCGAATGGCTGGCATCGGCCACCGCGATGGTCACATCCTGATTGTAGACGAAGTATCCGTCCTCCGTCTGATACCAGGTGTTCCCGGCGGTGTTCTTGACCGCGCCCGTCAGGTAGAGCACGGTGTCCTTTTCCGCCAGGCGGACGATGCTGCCGTCCTTGTTGTGGGCTTTGCGTATCTCGCAGGGGTCGGAGCTGCTGTTCAGCTTGGTGCTCTTGGCGATACGCGGGGTCTTGTCCACCTGGGTGTACTCCGATGCGGCATGAGCCGCGGACAGAGCGATGACCAGCAGGATGGCCAGGGTGAAAGCGAAGAGATTCCGCAGGTGCTTCATGGGGGAGTCCTCCTTTGCTTTTGCGCACAATGGAAACGAATTGGAACGATATATACATTATATACGCTGCATGCTTGTCAACCTTATCCAACAGATTCCCCCCCTCTTGCAGAGCCGGACAAAATCTGCTATGATGAATCCGACAAAACCTGTTCCCAGGGGAGGAATACACGATGAAGCCGATCCGCATATTGACGGTGGGGATGACGGACACCGCCGGCGGCGTAGAGAACTTCCTGATGACCTGCTGCGGACGCATCGATCCCAGCCGCGTCCGGTTTGACTTCCTGACCCGGTATGAGCATGCGGCGTATCCGGAGCGCCGTCAGGCGCTGGGGCAGACCTACCATGTTCCCCTGCGGAACGGCGACCGGGTGGGTTATCGCCGGGAGCTGCGTGCGTTTTTCGCGCAGCATGCCCGGGAATACGATGTCATCTGGGACAACGAATGCATGTTCAACGACCTGCTGCCGCTGAAGCTGGCGGCGGAGTATGGCATCCCGGTGCGCATCGCCCACAGCCACAATCCGCAGAATGTCGATCCGACCCTGAGCGGCAAGAGCAAGGGCGCGGCGCATCGTGTCCAGCGGCGGACGCTCTCGCGGTATGCCAATGTGCTCTGGGCGAGCAGTGAGGCCTCGGCGAGGTGGGCCTGTCCGGCGATGGATCTGCCCTGTGCCATCATCCCGCATGCGGTGGACGTGGAGCGCTATCGTTATCGGGCGGACATCCGGGCGGAGGTGCGTGCCCATTATGGCCTGGAGGACTGCCGGGTCGTGGGGCATGTGGGGCGGCTGCAATATCAGAAGAACGGCGCGTTCCTGCTGGATGCCTTTGCGCGGCTGCATCAGCGTGAACCCCGTGCGCGTCTGGTGATGGTGGGCGAAGGGCCTGATCTGCTGGCGCTGGAGGCGAAGGCGGTCGATCTGGGCGTGTCGGATGCGGTGCTCTTCCTGGGGCAGCGGGACGATGTGCCCCGGCTGCTGCAGGCGTTTGACGTGTTTGCGATGCCGTCGCGTGCGGAGGGCATGGGCATGGCGGCGGTGGAGGCGCAGGCGGCGGGATTGCCCTGTGTGCTGTCGAGCGCGTACCCCAAGGAGGCCGCCCTGACCCCGGATGTGACCTTCCTGCCGCCGGAGAATGCCGACCGCTGGGCGGAATGCCTGCTGGACGTGCTGGACGGCGCGGCGGAGCGTGTCCGCCCGGACAACACCGCGGCGATCACCCGCGCGGGGTATGCGCTGGATGACGCGGCGGAACGGCTGACGCAGCGCTTCGAGCATCTGACGGCGGAGCAGAGCGCATACCGGCGGCGATTCGTGCTGACGGGGGTGACGGCGCAGGGCATGACCTCCGCCGAGGAGGACGTGCAGCGCATCGCGCGGGACGCGGGCTATGTGGCGCTGACGTTTGCGGCGGGGGCAGGGGAGTCGCCCTGGGGGCGGACGGTCGATGCCGTTCGCACGCTGGCGCTCTGGACGCGCCTGTTTTTCCGGCTGCATCATGGTGACCTGCTGCTGGTGCAGTATCCCTGGCGCATCGGGCGCTGGGAGGGCATGCTGGGCGCGGCGCTCCACCTGATCCAGTGGAAGGGCGCGAAGACTGCCGCCTATGTGCACGACCTGCCGAGCCTGCTGTCGGTGCAGGATGCCCGTTCCCGCTGGAGCGACCAGGCGCTGCTGCCGCGGTTCGACCGCGTGCTCGTCCAGAACGAGCGCATGGCCGGCTATCTGTGCAGCCAGGGCATGCCGCCGGACGCGCTGCTGCCGGTGGGTCTGCCGCCGTGCATCAGCCGGGCGGACATCCCGGTGCGGACGCTGTCGGCCTCGGTGTGCATCGTGGGGACGGCGCGTCCGGCGTATGCGGGAGCGATACCGGCGGACATCGCGTGTCACGTCAGCCAATGGAGCACTGATGTTCCCCTACCCGGGGCATTCGGGCTGATCTGGGCGGAAAGCCAGGACAGCGCGTACATGATGCTCCGTTCGCCACGGGAGGCGAGCCTGTGCCTGACGCAGGGCATGCCGCTGATTGTGTGGAAGTGGTCGGGGCTGGCGGACACCGTGGCACAGGCGCAGCTGGGGCTGGTGGCGGACTCGCTGGCGGACATTCCCGCGCGGCTGACGGCGCTGACCGACGAGGAATACGCCCACATGGCGGCGAACGCGCGGACATGGGGCGAACGCCTCCGCCGTGGGGAGGGGCTGCGGGAGCTGCTGGAGCACATGAAGTGACAGATATTGACACCCGTTTTTCATCAAAAATGGGTAAAAATGAAATCGCTTTCTTCGGCGAATAAAAGAGGTTGACGAAAAATACTTCTTCATATATAATGTTTATGGTGATAAAAAGCCCACCAGATTCAACAAAAAAAGGCGGCAAAAGGGTCGTCAGCCGAACGAAAAAACGCTGTACACAAAAACTTGTGTTCATCTCCAAAACCGGAAAAAACCTGCGGATTCCGCATTGACGGCGCTTGCAGTTTATGGTATGATAGCACTGTAAAAAAGGGAAGAACGGCCCTCATTTTGGGGTACGTTCGCCCCCCCCTATTTGTCAGAAAATGGCATAGCGGGCGGGTACTTCCCCCGGGGCGACCCGAGGCCTGGACTGCGGATGAAAGAGGTTGATAGGACGAGATGAGAACCCCGGCAGCGTGCGATCGTGCGCGCCCGCAGGTCACCGTTATGGTTGCGTTGGCGGTGTGACAGGCGGACGTGCGCGGGCTGATCCCCGCGATCCGCGCCGCCAAGGAGCGTCCACGCGCTCCCGGCAGAATCGATCCGTACCCCTGGGCTTCCTCCACCTGGCTGCAGTCGGGAGCTGGCGCGATCGCAGGCATTGCCTTCGCGGCGGTGCTGATGCTGTCGGCCGTGCTGACGGAGCTGCGCCCGGTCACGCGGAAACCCACGCAACCCTGGCATCCCACCCCGGCGCAGGTCGCGCCACAAAATCGTTTCCTATTATGTAAGGAGGTATTTTCATGAAGAACTCGAAACTCCGTCGTGTCCTGATGCTCGTCGCTTGTGCCGTCCTTCTCGTGAGCCTGTCCGTTGGCGCAACCCTGGCTTACCTGACCGCCACGACCAAGACTGTCACCAACACCTTCACCGTTGGTAATGTTTCCTTCGACGAGAGCCTGAATGGCGGCCTGGACGAGGCGAAGGTCAACGTGTATGGCGAACCTCTGGATGCTAATGGCAAGACCGAGGCTGAGCTGGCGGACGAAGACCCGACCGCGACGTTCACCCCCGCCACGCGCGTGCTCGTGAACAGCTACAAGCTCATCCCCGGCCACGAGTACACCAAGGACCCCACCGTGCATCTGGCGGCTGGCAGCGAGAACTGCTACGTGTTCGTCTACATCAACAAGACTGATCTGCTGTATACCGCGACCGGTGCGACGACTGCTACCGACATCGAGGCTGCCTCTGTTACGGGCGGCTATCAGAATATCGCCGCTCAGATCACGGCCAATGGCTGGACGGACATGACTCCCGCAGGCCATACTGCTGGCAAGCTGTTTGTCTACAATTCCACTGTCAACACGCTGGACGGCAATAACAAGGATCTCAAGATCTTCGAAAAGTTCATGCTGGCCGACGATGCTGTGCTGCCCAACAGCACTGAAGCCGCTCAGCTCCAGATCAAGATCACCGCGTATGCCATCCAGGCTGACGGCTTCGCGAACGCTCAGGCTGCTTGGGATAATTCCGGCTTCACGCTGCAATTCCCCACCACCTAAGGCAACAATTCCCCCCACCACCAACAAAACGTAAAGGAGAACGCACATGAGCAAGAACACGCGCAACCGCATCCTGCTGATCGCGCTGGCCGCCCTGCTGCTGGTCGTCGTCGCTGTCGGCGGCACTGTGGCTTACCTGAAGTCTACGACTAACACTATCACCAATACCTTCAGCCCGGCGGGCATCAAAATCAATCTGACTGAGACCATGAACACCGATTCGGACGGCGACAAGGTGAACGATGCTTGGACGGCTCACCTGATCCCCGGCAAGGAGTACGCGAAGAACCCCATCGTGTCTGTCGACCGCAACGAAACGGACGTTGACATTTGGCTGTTCGTGAAGTTCGAACATAATGATATTGGCGACTATGTGTCTTACACCAACAACCTGAATGAGAGTGTCAATGGCTGGACTGTGGGCACTGGCACTGGCACTGGCGGCAATGGCGTTCCGACTAATGTTTACTACCGCGAGGTTTCTGCCACCGAAACGACGACCTGCGGCGTTACCGGTTGCGCTGTGACCGACAATCCTCACTGGCATCTGATTGGGGACGACAAGGTTACTGTTTGGGAGAACCTGGCTGAAGGAAACCTTCTCATGGCTTCGGCTAACGTGGAGATGAAGTACACTGCCTATGCCATCCAGAAGGAAGGCTTCACTACTGCTGCCGATGCATGGGCTGAAATCAGCAACTAATCCCCTAACTTCGTTCCCCCAATGGTAACAAAATAAAGAAAGAGGTACAAAACAATGTCTAAGCGCAAGATTCTGGTTCTGGCCCTGTCCCTGTGCATGGTGGCCATCCTGGCCGTCGGCGGCACGCTGGCTTACTTCACCGACACCGACCAGGCCACCAACACCTTCACCGTCGGTAACGTCACCATCGACCTGATCGAGCAGGAGCGCCAGACCGACGCAAACAACAAGACCACCCTCGAAGACTTCACCCAGAACAAGAAGCTCTACCCCATCGTCGGCTCTGCGCAGGGCACCAAGGACGAGTTCGGCCTGCCCACCGCTGAGAACTACGTGGACAAGGTCGTTACCGTCAAGAACACCGGCTCTGAGGAAGCTTACATTCGCGCCTTCTTCGCCATTCCCTCTGCTCTGGACGACGGCTATGACACCTTCAACGCTGGCCTGAACACCCTGCACTTCAACTTCGGCACTAAGATGGTCAATGGCGCGCCTGTTTCCACTGACGGCGTTGAGTGGATCTGGAAGCACACCGATGCTGCGACTGGTATGACCAAGTGGAACTACTTCGAGACCACCATGAGCGGCATCAAGTACAATGTCTACTTCGCTGACTACTACACCGCCGTTGCTTCCGGCGCTACCACTGAGCGTCTTATTGACGGTGTCTACCTCGACAAGACCTTCGACTATGCCAATGGCAAGTACTACGCTTTCGGCTCTGAGCTGACCCTGGATCAGGGCTGGAACTGGAGCAACGTGAGCTGCCCTGTGTACGCCATTGCCGTGCAGGCTGCTGGCTTTGACAGCGCTGACGCTGCCATCACCGAGGCCTTTGGCGCTCAGTTCAATCCCTGGGGCGGCACTGTCACCAACTGGCAGTAATCCAACCCAAACTTCGTGCATAAGGAGAAATCAACATGAAAAAGCGTAAGCTGGTTCTCCTCGCGCTGGCCGTGTCCATGGTGGCCATCCTGGCCGTCGGCGGCACGCTGGCTTACTTCACCGACACCGAGACCGCCAAGAACGTCTTCACCGTCGGCAAGATCGACATTGCCCTGAATGAGACCAACGGCGACTGGCTCGAGGTCGATGACCCCGACAGCTTCCATGAGGATGATGACTACCGCGATTGGCTGCTCGAGCCCGAGCAGGAGCTTGTGCCCGACCTGACCCTGCCCAAGTATGTCAAGGTCGAGAACACCGGCTCTCGCGATGCCTTCATGTGGATCGAGATCTGGATTCCCGCTGCGCTGGATGACAGCACCACCAAGAATCACGCCGGCAGCAGCCTCCACCTCATCTACGATGATTCCTTCACCGTCCAGACCAAGGTCGGCTATCTGGGTCAGAAGCAGATCGGCACCCAGTGGTACAATGGTTACATCCACTTCAACGGCGACAACTCCTACGTTGGCGCTGGCAAGGATGCTGAGGGTAACTACTGGAACACCGACCACCTGCTCCAGGGCGTCAAGATGGATATTGGTGTCAAGCAGTGCACCAATTCCCTGCATACCGGCTGCCATGTGCTCAGCAGTGACGAGCACTACACCGGTTCTTGGGAGCTGGTCATCAATGCCATCGGCATTCAGGCTGACACCATCTATGACGACACCCTCTCCAACGTGGAGAACGTCTGCAAGGCCATCAACCTGTACTACGGCGGCACCAAGGACGTCGCTGACTACCTCTGGTAAGCAAATATCCCTACCCCGCCACCGCGTTCATTGGGCGCGGTGGCACGGTGGGCTGACCGGGTTTTTCGCTCGGTCAGTCCCTCGTGCCCGTGCGGCGCGCTAACCTCAAATCAGTGGTTCGTCCACATCCTGTATATATAATAGGAAGCAAAAGGAGCGATGCACTATGATGATGAATCGCAAATCCCATGTCTGGAAGCGGCGGACGCTTTGCATCACGCTGCTGATGATCTGCCTCGCGGCGGTCGCCACCGGCACTGTGGCTTACTTCACCGCGGAGGAGACGGCCTACAACGTCATCACCACCGGCTGCCTTTATATGGACTTGGTGGAAGAAACCACCGGCGGTCAGCCCTGGCCGGAGGACGGCATCAGCGGCGTTATGCCCGGTATGGTCGTCGATAAGGTCGTTTATGTCAAGAATACCGGCAGCGTGCCCTTTTATGCGCGCGTCAGCATCGACAAGACCATCACCGCCGCCCCCGGGTCGAACGCGGTGCTCAATTTCGACCATATCAGCATGGACCTGAACACCGAACAGTGGTCGGAGCACGACGGTTTCTACTATTATCATCGCGCGCTCCTGCCCGGCGAGAGCACCGAGCCCCTCATGACCCATGTCACCTTCCAGCCGTCCATGACCAATGAGTATATGGACGCGACCGTTCAGGTGGACGTGCTGGCACAGGCCGTGCAGAGCGCCAATAATGGCAGCGATCCCCTCAAGGCCGAGGGCTGGAGCGAGCCGATGAAGACCCTTGTCCAGGCGATCGATCAGTAAAGGAGGGATACGGAAATGAAGCGCAGAGTGATTTCGATGCTGGCGGCTGTCGCGCTGCTGGCGACGGCGAATGCCCCGTTCGCGCTGGCTTATGCCGAGGGCGACGTGGAAATGACCGTGTCCACCGAAGGTACACTCCAGACGAAGGGGGACGGTGAGGTCGGCGACCTCGATGCCATCCTCGATGCCAATGCGTCCGTCATGGGCGCGCTGGGCAGCACCACCTGGACGGATCGTGCGGCCTCCGTGCAGAAGACCGGCAAATGGCGCGATGACCTCATCGCCGTGGCGCAGTCCCAGGTGGGCTACGGCCAGTCCGCTGACGGCATGACCCTCTACGGCGAATGGCTGGAGCTGTCCGAGCCCACCGCGTGGGACGCGCAGTTCGTCAGCTGGGTCGCCGATCAGGCCGGCCTGACCGAGAAGCAGTTCCCCCATGCCGCCACCTATGACGCATTGGTCGAAAAGCTCAACGGCTGGAACGCGGTGAAGAAGATCACCCGTTCGAATTACCCCAACGTCGGCGACATCGCCCTGCTCCAGATCGGCGGCGAAAAGCGCATGGGCATCGTGGCCTATGTCAGCGGCGGCTATGCGGCTGTCATCTGCGGCAACGACGGCGGCGCTGTCACCCGTGCCACCTATCAGATCGAGGGCAATGCGTTCAAGTCCTATGTCGACCTGAATGTCCTCATGTCCCGCGCAGGTCTCGATGTCAGCAAGGGCGACGAAGTCACCATCCCCGCCGGCGGCATCGCGGCCTGGACGAACACCGACTCCGTCTACATGCGCAAAGAGCCGACCACCAAGAGCAAGAAGGTCACCATGGTCAACAAGAGCGGCACCGCGCTGCTCGTCACCTCCGCCGAAAAGCAGGAGGACGGCTATGTGTGGTACGGCGTGACCTACAAGGAGTACAAGGGCTATATCCGCGGTGATCTGGTCAAGCTGGACACCATTGCGCAGCCCGCCGCCACCGCCGCCCCCGAGACCGCGCCTGCGTGCGTCGTCTGCGGCGCGAACGGCGAGAAGAACGCCTGCCTGTATTCCGTCCTCGCGGCAAAGTCCGCCGACGAAGCCTACACCTTCCTCCAGAACCTGCTGGAGAACGACCGCGCGGCCTTCGACCTGTATGTGAAGTGCCACAGCGCCCATGTGTCCGCCGGTGCGCCCGCCGTCATCTGCGGCAACGGCTGCCCGCAGACCCTCACCAACCTCGTCGCCCCCGGTGCGGCGCATAGCGAGAACTGTCCGTGGCATGCGGATGGTCAGCTTGGCGTGGAAGAACGCGTCGTCAACATCGAGGTCGTCCAGGGCATCTTAGGCCAGGAAATCAACATCAAATTCGAGGTCTACGGCGCGACGGCCTACCAGTGGGTCAGGATCACCGAGACTGCGACCGGCAAGACCGAAGAAAACATCGAAAACAAGAATGAAGATCAGTCCGTCCTGACGGTCAGGGTCGCATCTGCCGTCAAGACGACCTACAGCTATTACTGCATCGCCACCCTGGCGGACGGCTCGACCGTCACCAGCAAGATCACCAAGGTCGACGTGGCCACCGCGCCCATCGTGGCCGAAGCCATCCTCGGCGAGGAGGTCAAGTTCACCTACATGGTCGAAAACGCCACGGCCTACCAGTGGTATGCGGACGGCATCGCCATCGCGGATGACGACCTGACCTACACCGGCGCGAAGTCCGCCATGCTGTGCTTCTATGCCACCGAGGACAAGGTCGGCAAGCAGTTCACCTGCGTCGCCACCGTCAACGGCAAGAACACCACCAGCGCCGCCTACAGCTACACGATCATCACGCTTGACCTGTGCAAGTACATCGAGGAGCTGGCGAACATGACGCCGGCCGATCGTGACGTGGCGCTCACGCTGACCTGGAACATCACCCTCAACGGCAAGAACCTCGCCGATGAGGTAAAGGCGCACTGGTCTTCCTGCGAAAAGAAGCACAACGAGACCTATCCGACCCTGCTGGATGCCTCTTCTACCGAAGAAGTCAGCACCCAGCGTCCGGCGGACGAAAATGCGGACGCGAGCCTGCAGGACTTCTCGGACTGCGCCCTCTTCCCGGCGGAATGTGCGCTGATCCAGTCCTGGATCGCCAACAATGCGTCGCCCTCGACCATCTACGCCGACCTGGAGGCGCTCAAGTCCGCCCCCGGCTACACGGCTGACGGCAAGAAGTACGACCGTTATTTCGCGGCGTACATGCATGCGGCGATGGCACATCCCGAGGTCTACGATCTCCTGTGCGCATGCAATTACCCCATGCCCGCACCGGGTCATGAGGGTCATGACGCTTCCTGCCCCTGGCGCATCGAGCAGGGCCTGAACCCCATCGTTGATGAGAACGGCTACACCGTTGCTTATCGCCTGGTGGTGACCGACGAAAACGGCAATCTGGTCGAGGTCGCCCGCGCGGAGAAGCACCCCCTCGATCCCTTCCACATTTACATCCGCGATTTGGAGACCGGGCTGTATGTCGCCTATCTGGATGACAACGGCAACATCGTGCCCCTGAAATCCGAGCGCGCAAAGGCCAACTAAGCAGCAGAGACAGGAGGAGTCAACACCATGAAAAGAATGACAAAACTGACGGCTCTGCTGCTGGCGCTGATGATGATCTTCAGCGCGCTTGCAGCATCCGCAGAGAGCTTCGATCCGGCGAATCTGCCGCTGGATCAGTGGCAGCAGCTGGTCAACAAGGTGCAGAATGACCTGACCGTGACTGATCCGGGCGACGCCGGCAAGACTGTCATCCCGGACATCCCCGTGCAGCCGGAAGGCAAGCCCTACGCCAACGAGACCACCATTTCGCTGGCGCAGTCGACCTGCCAGATGAACGAAAACGACCGCGTGACCGTGCAGAGCCTTCAGGCGGGTCAGTGGCAGATCGAGATCGAGCCCGACGTGTGGGTGAACATCACCGGCAAGAGCGGCCCGTCCCTGAGCGTCAACTATGCCATGCTGAAGGGCACTGCCGGCGTGATCCGTCAGGTGACGCAGGAGAACGGTCAGCTGGTCGTTGTAGGTGCGGTAGCGTTCACCGTGACCGCCCCTGTCGCGGTGCATGCCGCGGCAATGCCCGCGCTGTCCACCGAGAACCGCGACACGCCCGTGCTGTCCCTGGAGGGCGCAAACCCGAACGCGAGAGACGGCGAAGCCCCCGCGAACTACTCCATCGTCATCAACTATGTGTTTACCAACGGCTCTCAGGCCGCGAGCCCCTGGACGGGCTCGATCGGCGCGGGCATGAACTACGAGCAGGACGTCACCAGCCCCACGGTGGTTGGCTACACCCCTGACCAGGCCTCTGTCACGGTTGACATCACCGCCGCAGACAAGGATTACACCTACACCGTCACGTACAGCCCGGCGCTTGTCAGCTTCAAAGTGGAGCACTATCAGCAGAATGTCGACAATGATCAGTACACGCTGGTCAGCACCGACAGCAAGACGGGCTACACCGAGTCTGCGGTTGGAGAGGGTTTGCAGACCTCTTATGAGGGCTTCTACAATCTGCTGTACGACACGGACATGAAGATCGCGGCGGATAGCTCCACCACGGTGATGATCTATTACGATCGTTACTACTACCTCATGTCCTTCGACCTGCAGGGCGGCTACGGCACTGACCCCATCTACGCCCGCTATGGCACGCCCATTGGCACAGTACCTGACCCCATCCGCGAGGGCTACACGTTCAAGGGCTGGGACAAGACCATCCCCGCGACCATGCCGGCTGAGAAGACCACCTTCACCGCCAGCTGGGAAGCGAAAAATGTGTCCTTGACCGTCGTGTTCTGGTATGAGAATGCCAACGACACCAACTACAGCGTGGCTGGCAGTGTTTCGGTTGACCCCAAGCCCTTGGCTGGCAAGGAGATCAAGAGCGAGGACTATAAGGACACCAACTTTACCGGCCGCGACAATGAGCACTTCACCTTCAACGCCGAAAAGACCGAGACCAAGACCGTTGATGGCGATGGCTCGACCGTGCTGAATGTGTATTTCACCAGAAATACGTATACCATTACGTTCAAAGATGCACTGGAAACTATAACCTGTGGTAAGGAAGAGCATCGGCATAGCGATTCTTGCTGTGAGAACGGCGGTACAGGCTGGCCTCATTTTCGACACAATGACGATTGTTGCACCTTAGGTCTGGAAGCGCATACCCACGGAAATAGCTGTTACTCCTACTCCGACTACACCGTCACCCGCAAGTACGACGCTGACATCTCCGATGTGTGGGAGAACGATCCCATCAAGTCTCTGTTGGATCAAGGCTATATGTTCGAATCAAGTATTACTGGGTACGATTATTCTTTCCTTGAAAAGATGCCTGGTTATGATGTAACCATGACAAAGCAGAGTTCTAATGGTTCTACATATACATGGTACTATTATCTGGAAGTTCCGACGGGCATGACTGCTCCTGCCGGTGCAACCACCAAGTCTGAGGACGGGAAGACATACTATCTGTACCATACAACAACTGCTAAGTCGAATGGAACCCTTAGATTAACCTATGATGAAGACTATTTCCCCATCACTGGCTATACGCAGAAAGATGCAAAAGGTACAAATGGGTGGGGTGAGGACAACAGGCATTACTTTGATGACGATAACACCTACTCCCTCTACTATCTCCGCAACAAGTACAACCTGAAGTTCATCAACTACGGCACTGAGGTGTCCGGCAAGGGCGGCGATTTCTACTACCAGCAGGACATCTCCGGCACGAACTTCACCCCCGATTACCCCGCCACGCTGGAGGCGGATGCCTACGTGTTTGAGGGCTGGTACGACAACCCCTTCTTCAACGAGTCCGGCAAGTTCAATTTCACCGGCGCGACCATGCCCGCCGGCCCTGTCATCCTCTACGCCCACTGGGTGCCCAAGACCCACAATGTGGAGGTCTACAAGACTGCCGACATGAAGGCCGAGGACAAGATCGGCGACACCCAGGTCGTGCCCCATCGTGGCCTGGCCACCGAGCCTGCAACGCCCACCCATCCCGATAGCAATTTGTACGAGTTCGTGGGCTGGTTCTACCTGACCGACGATGAGACCCCTGTGGAAAAGGCGTTCGACTTCTCCATGCCCATCACGCGCGACATGAAGATCTACGCCAAGTGGAGCTCCAACGTCATGGTGGACTACACCATCAAGTATGTGCTGGAGGACGGCACGGAGATCGCCCCCGCCACCACGGGCAAGAACCTGGCCGGTACGACCAAGACCTTCGATGCCAAGGTCGGTGCGGAGCTCAACGAGGGCTATCAGTCCGGCTACTTCCCCACGACCAACAGCCACAACCTGGAGCTGAACATCGAGGGCGGGAACGAATACTCCTTTGTCTACATTCCCAAGGAGGAAGTGCAGTACACTGTCAAGTATCTCGAAAAGGATACGAACAAGGTACTGAAGACCGAAGTGACGAAGTCGACCCGCGATGCTGTCATCACCGAGAAGTTCGAGTTCATCCAGGGCTATGCACCCGATGCCTACCAGAAGCGCCTGATCCTCTCCGCCAACGAGGAGGAGAACGTCATCATCTTCTGGTATGTCCAGGATACCGAGCATGCACCTGTGCAGATCATCCATTGGACGCAGAACATCGAGGGCGATAGCTACACCGAGTACACCTCCAACACCATCCTCAACGGCGTGATCGGCACGACGTACACCGAGACACCCAAGACCATCGAGGGCTTCCAGTACCGCCTGTCCGCTGCGGACAGCAAATACGTCAGCAACCCCAGCGGCCAGCTGACCGGTGAGGGTCTGGTGCTGAACCTGTACTACGACCGCATCCAGTACCCCTATGAGTTCAAGTTCCTGGAGCAGGGCACGGACAAGGTGCTGGCGGACTCCACCATCGGTAACGCCCGCTATCAGGCGCAGGTGACCGAGAAGGCCAAGACCATCGACGGCTATAAGCTCGTCAGCGCTGAGAACCAGGCCATCACCATCGCCATCGAAGACCCTGCCAATGTCGCCAAGAACAACGTCAAGATCTTCTACTATCAGGAGGAGACCATCGAGATCAAGTATCAGGTGGTCGGCCCTGATGGGTGCGGCACGCTGAGCAGCTATGTTGACAGCAATGTCAAGGTTCTCACCGGCACGCCGAATGGCTCTACCCCCACCGCGGGCGATGGCTTCAAGTTCGTCGGCTGGTACACGGACGAGGCCTGCACGGAGGCGGTTGACTCCACTTGGGTGGACGCGAACAACAAGATCACCCCCCAGAAGACCAACGGCAAGAACGTCGCCGCGACCTACTACGCCAAGTTCGAGTGGGACATCACCAGCCTGACCATCACGAAGGTGGGTGACGAAGTCAAGGATAACGAGAGCTTCATCTTCAACGTGACTGGCGGAGAAACCAATATCAAGGTCGTCATCAACGGCACTGGCAGCGTGACCATCAACGGCCTCAAGGTCGGCACGACCTACACCGTCACCGAGGACAAGAACTGGTCGAACCGATACGGAAAGACCGAGTATGCGCCCACGAGCGGCCAGATTACCTTGGTTGCGGATAAAGACGAGAATGTTGTCACTGTCACCAACAGCGAGCGCAACAACAAGTGGCTGCATGATGAAGACTACGAAGAGAACTCTTTCAACTAAGGAGGATGAGCAGAAATGAAGAAGCTGAATAAGAAGTCTCTCGTGCTGCTCGTCTGCGTCGCCCTGCTGCTGACCTGCGCGGTCGGCAGCACGGTGGCGTACCTGAAGGACGGCCCGAAGACAGTCACCAATACCTTCGCCCCGGCTGAGGTCGATGTTGAAATCGAAGAAACATTTGCGAATAACGTCAAGAAAGACGTGAAAATCAAAAATGTCAAGAGTATCGACGCGTACATCCGCGCGGCGGTGATCGTCACCTGGCAGAACGACGCTGGCGAGGTGTATGGTGTAGCCCCCCAGGAAGGCACGGATTACACCGTCACCTGGACGAAGGCTGGCTGGGAGGATGGAACGGACGGTTTCTACTATCACACGAACGCCGTTGCCCCGGGTGCATCCACCGGCATCCTGTTCACCGACTGTCAGCCGGTGGCAGGCAAAGCCCCGAAAGACTACACCCTCCATGTGGAGATCCTCGCCCAGGGCATCCAGGCCGAGGGAACAGGCGCAACGACCGCGCAAGCCGCCTTTGCCAAGGCAACGGCGCAGTAAAGGAGGACAACAATGAAAAAGCTGCTTTGCCTCCTGTGCGCGCTGATGCTCCTGAGCGGGAGCGCCCTGGCCGCATCGAAGGTGAGCTACGAGGGGGGCGCGGAGAAATTCGTGTTCCTCCCCGGGAGCGAATATTCGGAGACCGACCTGTTTGAGAACTTCAAGAATGTTATGCCCGGCGATGTCCTCACCCAGCGCATCACCGTCAAGAACAACGCCGATTCCCGCGTCCGCCTGTACATGCGCGTTGACCCCGTCACCGAGAAGGATCGCGATTTCCTCAGCCGCCTGAACCTTCAGGTCAGCTGCCGCAATCAGGAGATCTTCGACGCGGCGGCTTCCGAAACGGCTCAGCTGACCGAGAATACCCTGCTGGGCACGTTCAAGCGCGCCGGCTCCACCGAGCTGATCGTCACCCTGACCGTTCCGCTCGACCTGGGCAATGAGTACATGAACGCCATCGGCACTGTCCCGTGGACCTTCCTCGTCGAGGAGATCCCCGACAGCGATTCGCCCGACACCGGCGACCGCTTCGAGCTGTCCACCTGGCTGATCTCCGGCGGGATGATCCTGCTGGCCATCGGCATCGTGCTGGTGCAGATGAAGCGCCGCAAGGCCGCCAACTGACCCAAATTCAACACACAAAGGAGGCCGGGGCGTTCATTGCCGCCGGCCTTCTTGCTATCAAGCGAGGTCTGTGATGAAAAACAAAAGTTCCGCGTGGCTGAAGCTCCTGCTTATCCTGCTTGTTCTGGCGCTGGTCGCCGTGGTGGGCTACATCGTCCTGCGCGAATACCAATACGGCGTGAGCGAGGATTACTACAACAGCCTGCGCAACCTCGGAAAGGAGGGCTTCCTCGCATGAAAAAGCTGCTTTGCCTGCTTCTGGCACTGCTGATGTTCCCCTGCGCTCTGGCGGAGGACGCTCCCAACCCGGTGGATGCCCTCTCCAGCGACGAACTGCATACCCTGGTCGAAGCCCTCTTTCAGGCCGCGTCCGGCGTGAAGGAATGGGATGAGCTGACCCTCTGGAAGTCCCTGACGGCGGCGGAACAGGAGACGCGCAGTCTGGAGAATGCCGCCTATCGCGCGCTGACATTCCCCTTCCTGCGGGATGCGTTCGCCATGGAGGCTGCATCCGCCGAACCGGCTGACACCTCCGAATCCGCCGAACCGGCTGACATCGCCGAACCCGCCGTCACCCTGGCGGACAGCTATGCGGCGCTGTCCGGGAATGCCTTCGGTCAGGCGTATCTGGCGCTGCTTGCGCCCCTGGGCGGCACGGATGCCGAAAGCGCCCTTGACGTGACCCGCGCCATTTTGCGGCGCTGGCTGGACGAGATCGACCACGAGAAGCTCGCCGGGATCAACGAGGACTACCGCTGCTGGATCTACGCGCCCAACACGCCCATCGATTACCCCGTGGTGCAGTGCGCGAACAACAGCTACTACCTCACGCGCATGTTCAACCGCAAGTCCAACCCGGCGGGCACGCTCTTCATGGATTACCGCAACCTGCCCGACCTCGCCGACCCGAACACGCTGATCTTCGGCCACCACATGCGCGACGGCAGCATGTTCGAGAGCCTGACAGACTATGACGGCGCGGGCTATTTCGAGGCGCACCCCTTCATGGTGCTTATCCGGGCGGACGCGGTGTACCTCGTCGAGGTGTTCGCGGCCTATGTGACGGACGGCAAGGACATCTGCTACGACATTGCCCTGAGCGACGAGGAGGACATGCGCGCCCTGATCGGGCATGCGCTGGACAAGTCGGACTTCGATGCCCATGTCGAGGTCGACCCATCCGCCGACCGCCTTGTGACCCTGTCCACCTGCACCTATGTGTTCGACAACGCCCGCTACGTCGTCCTGGGACGGCTGACGGAGGTCGCCACGGTGCTGCCCGATACGGCTGACTTCTCCGAATAAGCGAAAGCGCCTGCTCCCTTGCGGAGTCAGGCGTTTTTGCATGCGTGTATGCGGTTCATTCCGCCACACCCCAGAGCGCTTCGCCGTCTGAGGAGAGCAGCGTGCAGGCGGTTCGTTCGCCCTGACGGTGGACGAAGCCCTCCCAGTCCTTGCAGAACAGCGTCAGGCGGAGCTTGTCCCCCGCGCGGTCGGGCTTTGCGTCCGCCAGATGCACCTGCCGCCCGTAGACCACGCCGGTGTTGTGGCGGCTCAGGTACACAAAGCGCCAGGCTTCCGGGAGGGAGTCTGCCATGGCGAGGGGATGGGCATCCCGCGTCAGCGGCCAGGCCAGTGCGCGGCCGTCCTCCGCAAAGAGCAGACGGCGGATCTGCAGGAAGGGTCGGCGGCGGTCGCCCTCCGGACGGGCGTGGTGCACGACATACAGCCCCGTCGCGTCCTCCAGAAGGCTGTTGTGCCCCGTCGCCATCACCCCGGGCAGGTCGGGCAGGTCGAAATTGTACCCGCCGATGAGCTTGTCCCCCGGGACGTGAATGGGGTCGGGGTCGGTCATGGGGAAGCCCTGCGAATCCACATACGGGCCGGTGATGTCTGCCGAATACGCCACGCGGATGTGGTAGTTCACCCCCAGATCGCCCCAGGACGTGAAGAGCACATACCGGTCGCGGACGGGGTCGTATCGGCAGTACGCGCCTTCTACCGCGCGATGTCCGCCGCCCGCGATGCACTTGCCCTCGTCGAATGCGTCGCGGAAGCCGTCCTGACGCAGCGGCAGGATGCGGATGCCCCCGAAGAAGCTGCCGTAGATCAGCCAGTCGCGTCCCTCGCGGTCGGCAATGACGCAGGGGTCGATGGCGTTGGCGTGGTTGTGGTCGGGGCTGTGCTGGGAGACGACCACATCCCCGCGATAGGCGAAGGGCCCTTTCGGATCGGGGGACTCCGCCAGCCCGATGACGCTCTGGGTCAGGCCGGGACGGCTCGCGCAGCAGTACAGCCGCCACACGTCGCCGCGCTTGACCAGTTCGGGTGCCCAGAAGTGCTTCGTGCCCACCAGATGCAGGACGGACGGCGGCGTTTCGGGCAAAAGCGGGAAGGGCGCTGACCATTCGGACAGATCGGCGGACGTGCGCGCGGTCACACCGGCAAGCCCCAGATCGGTGCTCAGGCCGAGGTAGCCGTCGGGCAGGGGGAGGATCAGCGGATCGTGAAAGGGCGTGTGCATAGGCGGCCTCCTGATGGGGATTTGCTACCATTATAGCCGTCCGGCGCGGCGGTGTCAACGCTTGACGCGGCATGGCGAACGTGATACAATATCCCCGTCAACTGAATAAGCGGAAATACGGTCCGCCCCACAGCCTTGTCGGGGCGGCGCAAAAGGGAATCCGGTGAAAAACCGGAGCAGCCGCCACTACTGTGAGTGGTCAGAAGGCGCGCAATCCACCCATTGGGGAGTCATCCCTGAGAAGGGGCGCGTCACCGCGGCTTCGGCCGCGTCGCCACAAGCCAGGAGACCTGCCGTACCCTTCCGCGGCAACACAGTTTGGCGTGAAGTGTGCAGCCGGAACAGAGGCGGTGTGTTTGCCATGCATTGCACACGGCTTGTTCATGCTGCATACCTCCGGCGATGACGTCGGAGGTGTCTTTGTTTGCAGTCGGCTGGGGCGTGTCAGCCGACGACAACGACGACCCATAAGGAGGTCGAACCATGAAGAAACTCTTTTCTCTCCTGTGTGCGCTGCTGATGCTCTTCACCTTCGCTGCGGCGACGGAGGAAGCTCCCGTGGCGTTCGTGTCCATCTCGGATGACACCGGCGCACTGGTGCTGACCCATGCGGCGGTGGCGCTGACCGATGCGGACGGCGACGGTGCGCTGACCATCTGCGATGTGCTGCTGGCGGCGCATGTGGCCTACCATGCGGACGGCGCGGAAGCCTTCGGCGCGGCGGACAGCGAGTGGGGCAAGTCCCTGACGAAGCTGTGGGGCGTGGAGAATGGCGGCAGCTACGGCTACTACCTGAACGATGCGTCCGCCATGAGCCTGGCCGATCCCGTTGCGGCGGGCGACCATGTGAAGGCCTTTGTGTATACCGATCTGACGGCGTACAGCGATACCTACACCTTCTTCACCGCGCCCGTGGCGGCGGCCGCAGTGAATGCTGATGTGGCGCTGACCCTGAACGCTGCCGGTTATGACGAGAGCTGGGCCCCCGTGACCCTGTCCGTGGCGAACGCGACCCTGACCGTGAATGGCGAAAAGACCGAAGCCGTGACCGACGAGAACGGCTGCGCGGTGCTGCATTTCGCCGAGGCGGGCGAATACGTCGTCAGCGCCGTCAGCGAGAGCATGACCCTCGTTCCCCCCGTGTGCGTTGTGACCGTTGGAGAATAAACGTGAAAAAGCGGATCATCACCCTCCTGCTGTGCCTGCTGATGGCATTTTCGCTGTCGGCGGGCATGGCGGAGGATGCTTCCGGCAGGGTCGATGGCCTTGCCGGAGGCATTCTTGCATTCAAGGCGGCACAGGCCGGTGCGGCTGACATCGCGTCCTGGGTCGAAAATGCCCTGCCCGACACCATGGGCACGGGCGGCGAGTGGTACGCCATCGCCCTGAACGGCAGCGAATACGACCTGTCCGCGTGCCATCAGGCCCTGGCGGACTATCCGGCGGCGCATTCGGTGCGTGCGGCGGCCACCCGGCAGAAGCTGGTGCTGGCGCTGTCTGCCACGGGCGATGCTGCGGATGCGGCGGACTTCACGGCGGACACCCTGTCCGACACCATCGGTCAGCAGGGCGTGATGAGCTGGGTCTGGGGGCTGCACCTGCTCCATAATGGCTTCGAGAGCCCGTCCTGCACGGCGGAAGAGGCCGTCAAGACCCTGCTGAGCCTCCAAAGGGCGGACGGCGGGTGGGCGGTCACGGGCGATACGTCCGATGTGGACGTGACGGCGATGGTGCTGCAAGCGCTTGCGCCCGATCGCGCCGAATGCGCCGATGCGGTGTCGCGGGCGCTGGACCTATTGTCCGCCCGGCAGCTGGAAAACGGCGGATTCGCCTCCTATGGTGTGGAAAACGCCGAAAGCACCGCGCAGGTCATCATCGCGCTGTGTGCGCTGGACATCGACCCGCTGACGGACATGCGGTTCATCCGCGAGGGCGAGACCCTGTTGGACGTGCTGGCGCGGTATCGTCTGGCGGACGGCTCGTTCAGCCATGTGGCAGGCGGCGCATACAGCGAGACGGCCACCATCCAGGCCTTTCTGGCACTGACGGCCTGTCAGCGCCTCCGGGACGGCGCGCCCGCGCTGTATCACATCGTGCATGGAGCGGACATGCCGGGCGAGCTGCATGCGGCGTGGAGCTACAAGGCCATCGGCACGGCGGTCATCGCCGCAATGGCGGTCGTGGCCTGTGCGGTGCTGCTCCTGCGGGGGAAGCGTCACCCGAAGAGCTATCTGGCCGTGGGGATTGCGGCGGCGCTGCTGCTGACCGTCCTCCTGCTGACGGATATTCAGCCCGCGGCGGACTTCTACGCCGTCACCGCGCTGGAAAAGTCCGACACCATCGGACAGGTGCGCATGTCCATCCGCTGCGATGTGGTGGCGGGTCAGGCGGCGCATATCCCGGCGGACGGCGTCATCCTGGCGGACACGGAATTCCCCATCGCATCGGGGGACACGGCGTACACCCTCCTGACGGACGCGGCCCGCGCCTTCGCCATCCACATGGAGAGCAGCGGCACCACCGGCATGATGTATGTGCAGGGGATCGGCAATGTGTACGAGTTTGACTTTGGCGACCTGTCCGGCTGGATGTATCTGGTCAACGGCGAAGCGCCGTCGGTGGGGTGCGACCAATGCGTGCTTGCGCCGGGGGACGTGATCGAATGGCGGTACACGCGCGACCTGGGCAGGGATTTCTGATGGCAGGGGAGGGGAGAGCATGTGCGGCTTTGACGAGCATCATCCGACGGCGCTGACCGTCTATTTCCTGTCTGCGGCGGGGCTGTGCATGTTCTCCATGGACGCGGTGCTGCTGGGTCTGTCCCTGCTGGGGGCGCTGATCTGCCTGGGGGCGCTGGGCGGCATGCGTCCATGGCGGAATCACCTGTATGCGCTGGTGCTCTTTGCGGGCATGGCGCTGGTCAACCCGCTGGTGTCCCACCGGGGGGTGACGGTGCTCTTCGTGCTGAATCGCAATCCCGTCACGCTGGAGGCCGTGATCTACGGCATGGCGGCGGGCTGCATGGTGCTGGCGGTGCTGTATTGGTTCCGCGCCTTCACCCGGGTGATGACCAGCGAGAAGCTGCTGTGCGTGTTCGGCACGCTGTCGCCCAAGCTGGCGCTCCTGCTGTCCATGGCGCTGCGGTATGTGCCGCTGTTCGCGCGTCAGGCGGCGCAGGTGGAGCAGAGTCAGCGTGCCATGGGGCTGTACCGGGAGGAGAACCTGATCGACCGCATCCGGGGCGGACTGCGCATCTTCTCCGTCATGGTCACCTGGACGCTGGAGAACGGCATCATCACGGCGGACAGCATGACCGCGCGGGGCTATGGCATCGGCCGCAGAAGCCGCTATACGGTCTTCCGCTGGCGGCGGGGGGATGTGCTGCTGTTAGGGGCGACGCTGGCGCTGACGGCGCTGACGCTCTTCGGCCTGGCGGATGCGGACACGGTGTACTATCCGGCCTTCCGCATGACCCCGCTGACGGCACGGACGCTGCTGGGCTATGCGTCCTATGGGCTGCTGACGCTGCTGCCCGCGCTCATCACCGGAAAGGAGGCGCTCAAATGGCATTGCTTGCGGTCAAGGATCTGACCTTCACCTATCCGGACGGCGAACAGCCCGTCCTCCGGGACATCACCCTGACGGTGGAGAAGGGCGAATTCCTGGCGATATGCGGCGCGACGGGCTGCGGAAAGTCCACCCTGCTGCGCCTGCTCAAGCGCGAGATCGCCCCATTGGGGACGCTCACCGGGACGATCACGGTGAATGGCGTGGCACAGGGGGCGCTGACCGACCGGGACGCGGCGTGGCGCATCGGCTATGTCATGCAGCGCCCGGAGCAGCAGATCGTGACGGATCGCGTGTGGCACGAGATGGCCTTCGGGCTGGAGAGCATGGGGCTGTCCCAGGCGGAAATGGCGCGGCGCGTGGCGGAAATGGCGGCCTATTTCGGCATGGAGGACTGGTTCGACAAGGACGTTTCGACCCTTTCCGGCGGTCAGAAGCAGCTGCTCAATTTGGCCGCAGTGATGGTCATGCAGCCGGAATTGCTCATCCTGGACGAGCCGACCGCCCAGCTCGACCCCATCGCCGCGTCGGACTTCATCGCCACGGTGCGCCGCCTCAACCGGGAATTGGGGCTGACGGTCATCATGACGGAGCATCGGCTGGAGGAGGTCATCCCGGCCTGCGACCGGCTGCTGGTCATGGCGGACGGGCGCGTGCTGGAGCACGATGCACCCCGGCAGGTCGTCAGCCGGCTGGGGGATCGGGCGGACATGCTGCCCTTCATGCCTGCGGCGGTGCGGCTCTTTCACCGGGTGAACGCCACGGGGGCTTGTCCGCTGGACGTCCGCGAGGGACGCGCGTTCATCGCGGGTCAGGCGGGGACGGTGCGTTCGCTTCCGCCGGAAGTCCCCCTGGACGAGAAGCATCCCCCCGCGCTGGAATTCCGCGATGTGTATTTCCGCTACGACCGACACGCGCCGGACGTGCTCAGCGGGATGTGCTTCACCGTGCGGGAGGGCGAGATATGCGCGATCCTGGGCGGGAACGGCTCGGGGAAGTCCACCACATTGAAGGTGGCGGCGGCGCTGAACAAGGCCTACAGCGGCGAAGTGCGCGTTTTCGGGCGGAAGCTCCGGCAATATCCGGGGCAGACCCTCTATCGGAGCTGCCTGACCCTCCTGCCCCAGGATGTGCAGAGCGTTTTCCTGTGCAGCACCGTCGGCGAGGAGCTGTCAGAGGTCAAGGCCGCCGAAGCGCTGCTGCCCTTTGACCTGACGCGCCTGCGGGAGCGTCACCCGTATGACCTGTCTGGCGGCGAACAGCAGCTGCTCGCGCTGGCGAAGGTGCTGTCGACGCAGCCGCGCCTGCTCCTGCTGGACGAGCCGACCAAGGGCGTGGATGCTGCGGCGAAGGCCAGGCTCATCGGGGTGCTGAAGGCGCTCCGGGCGCAGGGCATGACCCTCGTGCTGGTGACGCACGATGTGGAATTCGCCGCGGAATGCGCCGACCGGTGCTGCTTTGTCTTTCGCGGACGGATCGTCTCCGAGGACACGCCGCGCGCATTCTTTGCGCAGAACCACTTCTACACCACGGCCATCAGCCGCATGAGCCGGGGCATTCTCGACGGCGCGGTGACGGTGGACGACGCTGCCGCCCTGCTGCAAGAGGGGGGACGGGCATGATCGTCATCCGGAACAGGCGCATTCGGGAGGTGCTGCGTGTGGCGCTGCCCTTTGCGGTCATGCCGACGCTGGTGCTGTTAGGGGCGCTGGTCTTCGACGAGAAAAGGCATCTGCTGGTGTCCTTCGGCATGGCCTGCATGGCGCTGCTCTTCTTCCTGACCGGCTTTGAAAAGAAGAAAACCGGCGGACGGCGGATGGTCATCGTGTCGGTCATGACGGCGCTGTGCATCGTGGGGCGGTTCATCCCGCTGTTCAAGCCCATCACGGCGCTGACGGTCATCACGGCGATGTATCTGGGCGGCGAAGCAGGCTTCCTGGTGGGGGCACTGGCGGCGGTGCTGAGCAATTTCTATTTCGGACAAGGGCCGTGGACGCCGTTTCAGATGCTGGCCTGGGGCTTCATCGGGCTGATGGCGGGGGGACTCGCGCCCTGGCTGAAGCGGAATCGGGCGCTCCTGCTGATCTACGGTGTGCTGTCGGGGGTGATGTTCTCCCTCATGATGGACGTGTGGACGGTGCTGTGGGTCGGCGGAGGCTTCGATTGGGGGCTGTACGCCGCATCCGCCGTGACGGCGCTGCCGTATACCGCGCTGTACGCCGTGTCGAATTTCGTCTTCCTGTTCTTTCTGGCAAAGCCCTTCGGCGAAAAGCTGGAGCGGGTGAAGCGGAAGTACGGGGTGTGAATGACTATGATCCCTGCACGGAGGGCAAGTCCCTCCATTTTTTGTGTTCCCATTTCGTGCGAAGTATGCTATAATGGGTCGATACGACGCACATGGAGGCATGCGCATGAAGGAAGCATCGGCAAAGCACTGGGTGAGCATCAGGGGGAACGCGGTCTCCATCGCGGAGAACCGCCCGGAACGATATGCGCGCGACATCACCCTGCGGTATCCCATCCGCATCCCGCTGGGACGGGACGATCAGCAGGTCGGGGAAGCCATCCGCCTGACCTTCGACAATTACTGCGGAACGGAGGCCATCACCCTGACGAAAACAACCCTCCTGGTGCGCGGGACGTTCCTGCCAGTGACCTTCGGCGGGGCGTGCACCGTCACCATCGGGGCGGGGGAGCGCATCACCTGCGATCCGGTGGACGTCCCCCTCCATGCCGGCGAAACGGTCTCCGTCAGCTTCTATCTGGCGGACTTCACCCTCATGCGCTCGGTGGTGTTCACCTGCGGCAAGCTCAGCGGCGGATGCTACGCCAATGGCGATCAGACCCGGAACGCACAGCTTGACCCCTTCGCGTCCCGCGCGACGAAGCTGAACTACTTCCTGTCCGATGTGTCCGTGCTGACGGCGCGGGAGAACCGCACCATCGTCTGCTATGGCGATTCCATCACCGCGCAGGACTGGCCGGATGACCTCCAGCTGCGGTGCATCCGCGAGGGACATGCCCATACGGCGATCATCCGGCGTGCCGCCAGCGGGACGCGCATCCTCCGCGAATACACCTGCCTGACCTACGAGAGCTACGGCATGAAGGGCGACCGGCGCTTCCTGCATGAAGTGCCCACCGACGGCGCGGATGCCGTCATCATCCAGCAGGGCATCAACGACATCATCCACCCCGTGGGGGAGGCCGTCAACCCCTTCCGCCCCATGAGCGACCTGCCCACGGTGAACATGCTGATCGACGGGCTGAAGACCTACATCGCGCAGGCGCGTGACCTGGGGCTGAAGGTCTACGCGGGGACGCTGCTGCCCATGGGCGGCTGGCGCACGGACGCGCCCTTCCGGCAGGAGATGCGCCATGCCTTCAATGACTTCATCCGCACGACGGGGCTGATCGACGGCTGCATCGACTTCGACCAGGCGCTGCGCGACCCGACCCGCCCGGACTGGTTTCTGCCCGAATACGACTCGGGCGACCATCTCCACCCCAGCAAGCGCGGCTATGAGCGCATGGCTGAGGAGGTCCCGGCGGAATTGCTGCGCTGAACAGGAAAAATGCAGCTTTCTCCCCTTTGACTTGCAAAATAGTCGGTTATCCGCTATAATGGATGCTGCCGCATTGGCGGGATCAGCCTGATCCGGCCATGCATCAAAGAGAGCAGGAGAAGCATCATGCAGGAAATGCAGGATATGATCGACCGGCTGAACCAGTCGGGCAAGCGCCTCAGCAAGGGGCACAGGAAGATCGCCCAGTATATCGTCGAGCATTATGACAAGGCCGTTTTTATGACCGCGAACCGCCTGGGCGAGAGCGTGGGGGTGAGTGAATCCACCGTCGTGCGCTTTGCCGCGGCGATGGGGTATGAGGGTTATCCCCAGCTCCAGCGCAGCCTGCAGGAGCTTGTCAGCCATCGGCTGACGGCGAATCAGCGGTTCGAGATGTCCACGGAGATGGACCCCCGCGAGGCGCTGGATGTGGTGCTCAAGAGCGACATGCAGAACCTGCGCGCCACCATGGAGCAGATGGACAGCGATGTCTTCGAGGACGTGGTCAAGCGGCTGCTGTCCGCCCGCGCCATCTATGTCATGGGGCTGCGCTCCGCCGCACCGCTGGCGCAGTTCATGGGCTATTACCTCAATTACATCTTCGATCAGGTGCATCTGGTGTCCTCCGGTGCGACGGATGTGTTCGAGGAGATTTCCAAATTGCAGGAGAACGATGTGCTGGTGGGCATTTCGTTCCCGCGCTATTCCACGCGCACGCTGGAGGCCATGCGGTTCGCCAAGCGCTGCGGGGCGCAGGTGGTCGCCATCACGGATGGGCCGATGTCCCCCCTGGCGGACATGGCGGATGCGACCCTCACCGCCCGGACGGACATGGCTTCCTTTGTGGACAGCCTGGCCGCGCCGCTCTCCCTCATCAACGCGCTGCTGGTGGCGCTGGGGCTGCACCGCAAGGAAGCGCTGACCCAGCATTTCCGTCAGCTGGAATCCATCTGGGAGACCTACGAGGTGTACCTGGAGGAGGAAGGAAAGAACCATGCATGATGTCATCGTCATCGGCGGGGGTGCGGCGGGCATGATGGCCGCGCTCTTCGCCGCGCGCACCGGCGGACGTGTCACCCTGCTGGAGCGCAATGAGAAGCTCGGCAAGAAGGTCTACATCACCGGCAAGGGTCGCTGCAACGTGACCAATGACTGCACGGTGGATGAGTTCATGCGGGAGGTGGCACGCAATCCGCGCTTCCTGTATTCGGCGTTGTCCTGCTTTTCGCCCCAGCAGATGATGGCCTTGCTGGAGGACGGCGGCTGCCCGGTGGTGGTGCAGCGCGGACGGCGGGTCTTCCCGGCGACGGAGAAGGCATCGGATGTGACGCGCACGCTGGAAAAGCTCCTGCGGGAGGCGGGCGTGAAGGTCGTCTTCGGTGCGCGGGTGCAGGACATCGTCACCCGGGAGGGCGCTGTGTCCGGCGTGATGCTGACGGATGGCCGCGGGCTGTCCGCCGATCGGGTCATCCTGGCCACCGGCGGATTGTCCTGTCCGCTGACGGGTTCGACCGGCGATGGCTACCGCATGGCAGAAAAGCTGGGACATACCCTTGTGCCGCGCAGTGCGGTGCTGTCCGCCGTGGAAACGGTCGAGACCTGGCCGGGGGAACTGATGGGGCTGAGCCTGCGCAATGTCACCCTGACGCTGAAAAAGGGCAGGAAGACCCTCTACAGCGAATTGGGCGAGATGCTCTTCACCCACTTTGGCGTATCCGGGCCCCTGGTGCTGACGATGAGCTGCCATCTGCCGGAGAACCTGGCGGACGCCTCCGTCACCCTGAACCTCAAGCCCGGCTTGACCCGCGAACAGCTGGATGCACGGCTTCAGCGGGATTTCGACGAAAACAGCCGCAAGATGCTCCGCAGCGTTCTGCCGGGGCTGCTGCCCGCGCGGCTGGCGGAAATGTTCGCGGGGCTGTGCGGGGTGGACGGCGAGAAGGTCTGCGCGCAGATCACCCGTGAGGAACGCGAATGCCTGGCGGACGGGATGCAGAACCTGCCGCTGACGATCAAGCGCCTTGCGCCCATCGAGGAAGCCATCGTCACCCGCGGCGGCGTGTCGGTGAAGGAGATCACCCCCTCCACCATGGAGAGCAAGCGTGTCAGCGGGCTGTACTTCGCGGGCGAGGTGATCGACGTGGACGCGCATACGGGCGGCTACAATTTGCAGATCGCCTGGTCAACGGGTGCACTGGCGGGCATGTGCGCCGCAGAGGAAACCTGAGCTTCCGTGAAAATGGCATGCGGAAGGATCAATGCAGTGTTGGGAGATAGTTGCTTTGCATTATATTGTGGTGGATTTGGAATGGAATCAGCCCATGTCCTTCGATTCGCATGTGTATCGCGAGGTCGGGGATCGGCTGATCTTTGAGATGATTCAGATCGGTGCGGTGAAGGTCGGCGAGGATTTCGAGGTGGTGGACTCCATCTCCATCCCGATCCGGCCGACCCATTATGTGAAGATCCATCCGCGCATCCGGAAGATGACCCAGCTGGGCGCGGAGGAGCTGGCGGATGCCCCGCGCTTTCTGGAGGCGATGGAGCAGTTCGCCGCCTGGTGCGGGGAGGACTATACCCTTCTGACCTGGGGCTGCGATGACGTGAGCGTGCTCAAGCAGAACATGGACTTCTTCGGCTGTCAGGTGCAGCTGCCGCCCCTGTGCGACATCCAGCGGCTGTTCTCCGATGTGCATCACTGCCGTGAGCGCAAGGGACTCAAGGCCGCCATGGAGATGCTGGACATTCAGCCGGACGAAACGCGCTATTTCCATAATGCGCTGCACGATGCCTACTACACGGCGCTGGTCTTCGCCAAGCTGCCCAACCCGGCGGATGTGCTCAAATACCCGCAGCAGCCGCGGCCGCTCATCCATTCCGACCGCAAGAACCGCCATGACGGCGAGCACTTCGATACCGTTCAGCAGGCCTTTGACAGTGAGTTCGCCCGTGTCGTCCGCTGTCCCGTCTGCGCCAAGAAGCTCAAGATCGAGGACGGCGGCTATGTCCGGCAGACGCCGGATAAGTTCATCGGCCTGGCCAAGTGCAGTCAGCATGGTCTGCTGCTGATCCGCGTGCGGCTGCGTCCCCAGCCGGGCGGCGGACTCCGGATGAGCATGAACCTCTCCAAGGCTGCGCCCAGCAACCGCGCCTATGTCAACACCAAGCGCATTCAGATGCAGGCGCGCGATGCGGAATATGAGCAGGCGCATGGGCATCCGCGCGACCTGGACGCGGAATTGCGTCAGGTGGAACGCAGCAGCATGCCCTTTGAGGAATAACAATCGCATATGGGTATCTTGAAAACTTATTTTTCAAGAAACACCATGAGAAACCAATGATGATTTATCCGAAACGTCGGGGGCGGCTTTGCGCCGCTTTCGACGCGCGAAAGCGGCCTTATACTCACAATTTCATGCACTCAAAAGGGGCAATTATGGGGTGCTCATAAGCAGGAGGCATTGTATGTGGATAACATGCGGCAAAAATAAGGCAGAAGTGGAGGCCGGCATGACGGTCATGCAGTGCCTCCGCGCACTTTCGGCGGAAGGGGAAAACGTGCTGGCGGTGCGTCAGCAGGGGCGCATATTGGAGATGAACGACCCCGTGACCCGCCCGTGGGAGCTGTTTCCGCTGACCCTCCAGGACGAGGAGGGACGGCGCATTTATGAGCGTTCGCTGCGATTCGTGCTGCTGCTGGCCTTCCGGCGGATCATGCCCGGACAGCGCGTCCGCATCGAATACAGCGTGGGCGGCGTGTTCATCCGCACGCCGGGACATGCGCTGACGGCGGAGGACGTCGACCGGGTCGGGGCGGAAATGCACCGCATCACGGAGGCTGATCTGCCCTTTGCCAAGCGGGAATGGTCGCTGGAGGATGCCATCGCCTATTTTGATGCGGATGGTCAGCCGGACAAGGTGGCGCTGCTCAAGCGCCGGACGGTGCCCTTCTTCAACATGTATGAATGCGGCGGCATGTGGGAGTATTTCTACGGAGCGATGGCGCCGTCCACGGGGTATGTGCGGGTGTTCGGCGTGCAGCACCTGTCCGGGCGCGGCATGGCGCTGATGCTCCCCAGCCGGCAGGACGCTGCCGTCCCCAAGCCCTATATCGAGCGTCCCAAGCAGCTCAGCGCGTTTGACCAGAGCGCACGCTGGTGCGAGATCCTGGGCGTACAGAATGCCCCCGACCTGCACGCGATGAAGGAGACGAAACGCCTGCGCGCCTTCATCCGGGTGAACGAGGCGCTGCATGACAAGGCCATTGGGGACATCGCGGAGACCATTGCGGCACGGGGCAAGCGCATCGTGCTGGTGGCCGGGCCGTCCTCCTCGGGGAAGACCACCTTCACCGGGCGGCTGGCGATCCACCTGCGCGTCCTGGGGCTTCAGCCGGTGATGATCTCCCTGGATGACTATTACCGCAACCGCGATGAGCTGCCCGTCGAGCCGGATGGCAGCATCGACCTGGAGGCGCTCCACACGCTGGATGTGCCGCTGTTCCGGGAGCACATGCAGCGCCTGATGGACGGCGAAACGGTGGAGATACCGCGGTATTCCTTCCAGACGGGGAATCGCGAGCCCCATGGTGTCCCGCTGACGCTCCGGCCCGGTCAGCCGGTGCTGGTGGAGGGCATCCACGGGCTGAATCCCGCCATGGTGGAGGGCATCGACGAGGCGTTCATCCACCGTATCTTCATCAGTGAGATGACCTGCATCAACCTGGACGATCACAACCGCATCCGGACGACGGATGTGCGGCTGCTGCGGCGGATCGTGCGGGACAATCAGTTCCGGGCGACGCTGCCGGAGGAAACGCTGGCCATGTGGTCGAGCGTCCGCGCGGGGGAGGAAAAGTGGATCTTCCCCTATCTGGAATTGGCGGACAGCGTCTTCAATTCCGCCCTGCACTATGAGCTGCCCGTCCTGGGGCATTACGCCTACCGCCTCCTGAAGGCCATCGAGCCGGAAAGTCCGCATTATTTCACCGCGCGGCGGCTGGTGAAGATGCTCAACTACTTCCCGGATGTGTCCGAGAGCATGCTGGATGAAGTCCCCCCGCTGAGCCTGCTGCGGGAGTTCATCGGCGGCTGCACCATCGACAGGGCGGACTGACCGTGTCGCAGAATTTACAATTCGCATCGTCCTCCGCGCTTGACAGGGACTGTTCCATGGGGTATGATGAAAAGGCAATATCCCTGATGGAGGTTCTGTGATGAAACGACTGACGATGATCTTCCTGGTGCTGGTGCTGCTTCTGCCGACGCTGGCGCTGAGCGAGGTTCACATCATCGATGACGAAAGCAAGCTGCCCGAGGGCTGGTCGGAGAAGGAGCTGTTCCGCCTGACGGCCATCGACACCGACCGTTCCGACGCCATGCTCCTGCAATGCGGCGGCGAGAACATGATGATCGACGGCGGTTCGGCGCAGTATTTCACCCGCCTGGAGGAGCTGTTCGCCCAGGAGGGCGTGACGGAATTCCGCTACCTGCTCAACACCCATTATGACAATGATCATATCCAGGGTCTGACCAAGATCATGAACAGCGGCCGTTATGCCGTCGGCGGATTTTACACCGCCGTCCGCGAGGACTTCAAGGACAAGAGCAAATATCACAGCACGGCCGTCCGCGTGGCGCAGAAGCATGCGATCCCCTTTGTCCAGGTCTTCCACGGCGATATGCTGACCCTGGGCGGCGCGACGATCCATATCCTGCGCTGCGATGAGCCCTGGGGCACCAATGCCCGCAGCGTGTGCACGCAGATCGTCTTCGGTGAGAGCAAGGTGCTGCTCATCGGCGACATCGACAGCCGTCCGCAGAAGTGGCTGGTGGAGAACTGTGATCCCGGCCTGCTGGCATGTGACATTCTCAAAGCGCCCCACCACGGCATCAACGGCTTCGAGGATGTCTTCCTGGAGGTCACCCAGCCCGAGGCCGTCTTCGTCTGCAACTACCGCAGCCATGCCAGCATCAAGTCCGGCTGGAAGCGCTATTTCGACTCCATGGGCAAGCTCTATTCCGGCGACGGGACGGTCATCATGGAGACCGACGGCACGGATTGGTACATCTGGCAGCTCCCGAATTGGAAAAAGGCGAACTGATCCGGCGCTCTCCACCGGCACAAGGAGGGGTGCGTGTGATACGACAAGCTGCATTCGAGGGTGACCGCAAGCTGCTCAAGGGCGGCCTGCATTGCCATACGACGCGCTCCGACGGGCAATGTACGCCCGAAGAGGTCATGCGTCTGCACAGGGCGAACGGATACGATTTTCTGGCCATCACCGATCATCGCATCTACAACCTGAAGAACTTCGCGCCCGAAACGGGTCTGCTCATCCTCCCGGGCATGGAGATCGACAGGGGACTGCCCGCGACATTCGGCTACCACTGCTACCACACGGTCGTCCTGGGTCGGGAAAAGGAACACGGCAATCCCTATGAGCAGGATCAGCGCTTTGCAACGGGCATGGTGTCCGGTCAGGAGGAATTCCAGCCCCTCCTGGACGAATACCACCGCAATGGTCAGCTGACGCTCTATTGCCATCCCGAATGGAGCAGCACGCCGGCGCGGGAGTTCGAGCGGCTGGAGGGCAATTTCGCGATGGAATTGTGGAACAGCGGCTGTGCCTATGAAAACGGGATCGACATGAACGCCACGTACTGGGACGAGCTTCTCGGCCAGGGCAAGCGCATCTATGGCTGCGCGGTGGACGACGGGCACGAGAAGCATCAGCATTGCCTTGGCTGGGTGAACGTGAATGCGGACAAGCATGTCGATTCGGTGCTGACGGCGCTGCAAAACGGAGCATTCTATTCCTCCTGCGGGCCGGAGATCAAGGATTTCCACATCAGCGACGACGGACAGGCGGTCATCGACTGTTCGCCCGTGGCGGACATCACCTTCCGCACATGGGGCGCACCCATGCGCCGCCGCTTCACCGAGGGCGACACCCTCACGCACCTGACGGCTGACATCCCCCGCGGCGCGAAATACGTCCGTGCCGTCGTGACCGATGCAAGGGGCAGACGCGCATGGAGCAACCCGATCTTCCTGTGATGCGGCATACCAAAAGGCCTCCGAGGGTTTCTCGGAGGCCTTCTTGTATGCGGATTTGT
>CAZJOA010000009.1:0-35212 GCA_964547515.1 uncultured Faecalibacterium sp. | reverse complement strand
GCTGACGGCACTGAAATGAGCGTCTTCCCTTGACAGTCCCCCGCAGGTGTGGTACTATTTACCTACATTAAGTACAATCTCCAAAGGGAGGACGCACAGGATGCATACCACATTACTGGTGATGGCCGCAGGGATGGGTTCGCGTTTCGGCGGCAACAAGCAGATCGCCCAGATCGGCCCCCACGGGGAGCTGCTGCTGCACTACTCGCTGTATGACGCGGCTGCCGCGGGCTTCGACAAGGTGGTCTTCGTCATCAAGCGCGCCATGGAGGCCGATTTCCGCCGCCTGCTGGAGGGCAGCATCCCCGCCGGGATGCAGGTGCACTATGCCTTCCAGGAGTTTGACACCCTGCCCGGCGGCTTCGTCCCGCCCCAGGGTCGCGTCAAGCCCTATGGCACGGTGCATGCCGTGCTCGCCGCCAGGGCGTTCATCCACGAGCCCTTCGCCGTGCTCAATGCGGACGACTATTACGGCAAGGATGCCTTCGTCACCATTGCGGACAGCCTGCACCGCATGCAGGGGCAGGACAGGGTGGCCTCCATGGTCGCCTATCGCCTGCGGAACACCGTGTCCGAAAACGGTGCCGTCACCCGCGGTGTCTGCGAGACCGACGCGAATGGCTTCCTGACCCGGGTGACGGAGACCTACGGCATCAAGCCCTTCCCGGATGGGACGATCCGCGATGTGGACGGTCAGGGCGAGGGACGCATCCTCGACCCGGACGCGCCGGTGTCCATGAACTTCTGGGGGCTGACCCCGTGGTTCTTCCAGGCGGCGGAGGACGATCTGTCCGCCTTCCTGCAGGACGAGGGCGGCGACCCCCTCAAGAAGGAATGCGTCCTCCCCATGGAGATCGATCACCTCATGCACCGCGAGGGACTCCGGGTGGAGGTGCTCCATACCCATGCGGTGTGGTTCGGCGTGACCTACCTGGAGGACAAGGCGCTTGTCGCCGGTGAGCTGAAAAAGCTCCACGATGCCGGGGCTTATCCGGCTCTGGTCTGATACCGATTGCAAAAAATCAGCCAAATATCCGAAAAATATGCTCATCCGCCCCCGGAACACTTGCCCCGGGGGCTTTTCTTTGATACAATAGGATACGGCACAGAAGCATACCCCCCAATGATGAGCAAGGAGATGGAGCAGCATGAATATCCTCCTGACCGGCGGTGCCGGATTTATCGCGACCCACACCTGTGTGGAGCTGATGGCCGCAGGGCATGATGCCGTTGTGGTGGACAACTATGTCAACTCGCAGCCGGAAGCCATCCGCCGCGTGGAAGCGATCACCGGCCGACCGGTGAAGGTCTATGAGGCGGACGTGTGCGACAAGGACGCCATGAACCGCATTTTCGACGAGAACCATTTCGACGCGGTCATCCACTTTGCCGGCTTGAAGGCCGTGGGCGAGAGCGTTTCCATCCCCCTGCGCTACTACCGCAACAATCTGGATTCCACGCTGACCCTGTGCGAGGTCATGGCCGCGCATGGCTGCAAGACGCTGGTCTTCTCCTCCTCCGCCACGGTGTATGGCGTGCCGGATGAGGTTCCCCTGCGCGAGGACATGTTCTGCAAGGGCTGCACCAATCCCTATGGCTGGACGAAATACATGATCGAGAAGATCCTCATGGGTGTCGTCACCGCCGATCCCGATTGGAGCGTGGTGCTCCTGCGCTATTTCAACCCCATCGGCGCGCATCCCTCCGGCCTGATCGGCGAAGATCCCGCCGGTATCCCCAACAACCTCATGCCCTACATCACCAAGGTCGCCGCCGGTCAGCTGGAGAAGCTCACCGTCAACGGCAATGACTACAACACCCACGATGGCACGGGCGTGCGCGACTACATCCATGTGGTCGATCTGGCCAGGGGACATGTGGCAGCCTGCGATTATGCCGAAAAGCATCAGGGCTGTGAGATCATCAACCTGGGCACGGGCGTGGGGTACTCCGTGCTGGACATCGTGCATGCCTTCAACAAGGCCAACGATCTGGAGCTGCCCTATGTCATCGGTCCGCGCCGCCCCGGCGATGTGGATGCCTGCTATGCCGATCCGCGCAAGGCCAAGGAGCTGCTGGGCTGGGAGGCCACCAAGACCCTGGAGGACATGTGCCGCGATGCCTGGAACTGGCAGCGCAACAACCCCACCGGCTATCACAGCCGTTGAATCACCATGCGGAGGCTCGCCTGAGGGGGCTTCCGCGTCTTTTTTCAGAAACGGAGGATGGAGCATGAAGCGATATGTGCTGCTTGTGGGCGGTACGGGCGCAAGGCTTGCGGACGCGCTGATCTGCGCCGCGAGCGCGGGGGTCTTTCCGGCGGAACGGCTGAATCTCCTGCTGGCGGACACCGCCCGCAGCACGCCCGCTGTCAGCCTTGCCGCCGCCAAGCTTGCGGACTACGCCCGCATCCATCAGGCCATGCCCCATGAGGACGGGCCTTTCCGCACGGAGCTGGCCTTTTCCGCCTGGCCCAAGGCATTGCCCGGCGGCGCGTCCACCCTGGCCGAATTCACCGCCGATGCCGAGGCGGACGCACTGCTGTGTCAGGCGATGTTCGACCCGCAGGCCGCGTCCCTCGACCTGAACGAGGGCTTCCATGGCCGCAGGATGCTGGGTGAGGTCGTCTTTGCCGGACTGCTGCACGAGGCGGATCAGGACGCGGAGGACGCGCTGTCCTGCATGGCGGATGAGATGTCCGCCGCACTGGACGCGGGCGAGGAGGTCCGCGCGGTGCTGATCGGTTCGGTCTGCGGGGGCACGGGTGCAGCAGGCATTGCCGCCCTGAGCCGCTACCTGCGCCGCCGCACGCAGGACAGAGTCAGCCTGGGGGCGATCCTCCTGGGGGCATGCGCCGATGAACAGAATGCGTCCGCCGCCCAGGAGGCCTACGCCGCCTATGCGCGGGACGGGCTGTGCAGGACCGTCTGCCTCCTGGCGCTGCCCCAGGCCTGCCGCAGTGCGTCACCCGCCGAATACGCCCGCCTGACCGACTGGCTCGCCGTGTATGCGCTGGACATCCTCCTGCACCGTCCCGCCTGGCTGGAGGGGCTCTTCACCGTGAAAGCCCCCGAGGGTGCGCTCAGCTGGGACATTTTCGGCAAGGCCGCGGAACGCTATCGCCTTTGCTACGGCGGACTCATCAAGGCCGCATGCGCCTGGGTCGGCGGCCTGGGCGCACAGGTGGAGCATCGGCTGCGTCACCCGTTTTTCCTGCGCGATGGTCTGCTGGGCTGGTACGCGCATTTCTTCCGCCGGATGCGTGTCCCCCGGGAGGAACAGCTCGAACTGGTCGCGACCGTCAGCCGGCTGATGAATGTCAGCCTGATCTGGCTGGGCGGCATCTTCCGGACGCTGCCCATCGACCTGCGCAATGCCTCCGTGCTGTCCGCCGCGCGCGATGAGGCCGGGGCACACTACGCCGCGCTGAACGACCTGGTCAGCCGCCTCGCCCTGATGGACAGCGATGCCAGGCGCACCGAGCTCTATGAGGACAATCTGGTCTACCGCAGCAAGAACAGCGCCGATGCCGCTGAAACGGAGGCGGCGCTGCGCCGGATCGCCGCTGCCCGGCAGGAGCTGTCCCGCCGCGAAGCCGTCCAGGACGGCCTGAACCGCAAAATGGGCGGCGCGGCCGCGATGGACATGCTCTCCGAGGCGCTTTTGTCCACCCGGGAGGAATCCGATGCCCTGCGCGAACGCTATGCCGAAGCCGTCCGCCGCATCGACCATGCCGAAAGCATCGCCGCCCCCGAGGATCAATACCGCATCACCGATGCACGCACCAAGCTCCAGCGCATGGATCAGCATCAGCTGATGCTGGACAGCCGCCTGACGCACATCCGCGAGGACGTGGAACGCGCCCGGCAGACGGGTCTGCGCTTCGGCAAGCCGGATCTCCCCGCTGCCCCGGCGGAGAACGCCATGCTCCTGCCCGAATTGGCCGAGTGCCTGCTCCTGCGGGACAGGCTGAACCGCCGCCGCATCGAGACGCTCTGGCCGCAGATGATCCTGCCCCGCGCGACCCTGAGCAGCAGGATGACCTTCCGGCGCATGCGGCGCTCCCCTGCCGCGCCCGGCGCACCGGTCTTGTCCCTGCTGACCGCATTGATGGAAAACGCCATGAAGGAGGTGTGAGGATGAAGGAACTGGTCTTCCTGCCCGACCGGGAAGGACGGGACGAACTGAGCAGCAATGCCGGCTTTGTCCGCATCGGCGCGGAAGGCGCGGCACTGCCCGACCTGGTGTCCCGTTTCGTGCTGCCCGAACGCGAGGCCGTGCGCACCGATGCCACCGTCTGGCGCGGCATCCTCGCCCTGACCCTGCTCTGCGATGCCTGGCCGGACGCGGGCTGCACCGTATCCGCCCTGACCGTGGACAGCACCGCCTCGCTCTTCGCCGCATGGGTGCTCAGCGCCCGTCCGGAGGAGAAACGCCGCGATGCACTCCACCTGATCCTGCTCCAGCGGGAGGGTCAGCGGCTTCTGCTGGGCATTGCCGATCCCCATGCGGGGCTGACGCTGCCCGCCACGCCCACCGACTTTTCGGGCATGCTGCCCGCCCGCGCCGTCTGGTACGATGCGGACGCTGCTGTCTGGCGTGACCCCGTCCCCTACCTGAACGCGGACGAAAGGGCGATCCTGCTGGCGCGTTTGACCATGATGGGGCTGGATTCGCCGGAAGCCGAGGCCTTCAAGGCCGATCTTTCCCGCGCCGAGCAGTCCGCCGTCGATGCCGTCCTCGCCGAGGATGCCGTTGCCCTGCGCGCCCTGTCCATCCGCATGCAGGCCATCTGCGGCCTGAACGGCTTCGACGCTCTGTCCGTCCGCGAGGAGCACTGCGTCATTCAGGAGGATCACCCGCTGGTGCGGCTGTATTCCGCCGTGGATGTGCGCTACAGCTCGCGACGTGCCTGCTTCACCTATCTGTGGGAGGGTCAGCCCTTTGCCCGGAGCAGCGCCGCACTGGGGCTGACCGATGCCTGCGGTGCGGATCAGGAGGCGTTGCTGAACGCCATCGAGCCGGAGCTGCTCCTGCTGTCGGAGAGCTCCGTGCGCTGGAATCGGCAGTGTGCCGATGCGCTGTCCGCCTGGCTGAACGCCCAGGACAGCGCCCTGCTGCCCCAGGTGCGCGCCGAGGCGGAGCTGCTGCGCGAGGTGCAGATGAACCGCGCCCGTCAGGTGCAGATGACCGTGTCGCTCACCTGGCCGTGGGATGCGTCGTCCGGTGCGATCCGCTACCTGCTACGGGAGTCGCTGGGGGAGGAATGGCTCGGCTGTGCGTCCAACCCGTTTTCCGATCGGCTGACGAAGCTGACCGCCCATGTTCTGGGGGACAATGCCCTCCAGCGGGGCTGTGCCTGTGCCGATGGGGTGCTGCTGCCGCCGCTGTCCGCCGAATTGGCCGCGTGCCTTTCCGGCGCAGAGGACGGTGCCGGTCTGGCCGCCGACATGCTCCGCTTCGAGCCCCGCGAGGACGGCGGCATCACCGCGTCCTTCCTCCTGCGCGCCCAGGGCGAGGTGCACATGACCCGCGTCTACCCGGTGGAGGAGATCCTCGTGCTATCTCAGGCGGACTCCCCCTGCGTGGCGGTCTGGCCCTGCGTCCCCATGGAGCGCTGGCAGGCCTACCATGTCTTCGTGCGCGGGGGCGCAGTGGAGGTCGACACGCTCCGCCATGGCGAATGGCTGACGCTGCCCGCGCCGGATCAGCCTGACACCCCCGATGCCGATTCCGCCGCCGTTCCCCCGGTGCAGCCCTGGCGCTGCCTCCACACGGATGCCTATCCCGGCTGCCTCGTCCTGCACAGGGACGGGCAATGCCTGGGGGCGCTGCCCAATGCGCTGCCCCGCCTGCACATTGAGCCGTCCGCCGATGCCCTGGCTGCGATCGATCTGGGTTCAAGCGCCACCGCCGTGTCCATCCTCCTGGATGGCAAACCCATTTCCGCCCAGGCCGAGCATCTCACGCGCCTGCTCGTCTCCCCGCAGGACATGCCCTCCGATGACTTCCTGCTCAGCCTGACGCCCTCCGACATCACGCCGTCGTCCGTCGCCCTCATCGGCGATGGCGACACCCTCTTCACCGACGGCTATGTGTACGCCGTCACCCATTTCGACGCGATGCAGGCCGTCCGACAGGGTCTGGTCTGCACGGCGCTGAAATGGCGGCGCGGCGAACGCTTCGTCCGGGCGCGGAAGCTGCTGCTGCATCAGGTCATGTCAGGTGCGAGCCTGACCGCCATGATGGCCGGTGCGAAGAGCATCCGCTGGCGCGTGAGCATCGCGGACGAAATGGGGGACGAGGGTCGACAGGCGCTGCTGGACATGGCGGAGGAGCTGTCCGCCGCCGTCGCCGCCCAAACCGGACTGCCCCTTTCCGGAAATGCCCCCGTCGCCTGGGCGGAAGAGGCCGTGGCACTCCACGCCTACCTCTGCGCCGAGGGCGGCATGAAGGGCACCTTCGCCGTCCTGGACATCGGCGGCGGCAGCACCAAGCTCCACCTGTGGGTGCAGGGGCGCAGGCTCCCCGTGAGCGGCGCGATGCTCCTGATGGGCACCTCCGCCATGCTGACGCATGTGCTTTTCCGCGCGCCCGGTCTGCTCCGCGCCGATTTTGCCGATTGCGGCAGCGACGGGCTCATCAGCGCCGTCGATGCCCTCTGCGATCAGTTCGCCCGGGCACACGATCACCTCGCCGATGCCGACAAGGCACTGCTCATGCTCGACGCGCTGCTGGACGAATACCGTCAGCCGATGACGCAGCACCTGTACGCGCGCTTCCAGCAGCAGCGGCCGACCTATATGCAGTCCATCCTGCTGGAGATGTACGCCGCGGCGATGTTCTGCATCGGTCTGATGCTGGAGGACACGGGCGAGGACAGCACCCTCAGCCACCTCTTCCCCGGCGACCTGACCGTCTGCCTGACCGGGCGCGGCGCATGGCTGCTGGACACCCTGACCCCCCAGCTGCGCAACGGCTTGCAGCGCATCGCCCATGCGCCGGTGGCGCTGCGTCATCCGGTGCGGACGCTGACGGTGCGTCCCTCGCCGCTGCCCGCCCTGGGGGTGGCACGCGGCATGGCGCTGCTCAGGGACACCGGCAGCGCCGCCGACCCCAAGCCCATCCGCACACGCCGTTCCTTCACCGAGCTGATGCAGAGCCTCCTGCACAGCCTGTACCAATGCTATCCCGCACACATGTGGATGCTCCATCCCGGGCTTTTCGATCCCGCCGGACAGCTGACCCCCGCCGGGGAGGACACCGTCCGCCGTCTGGTCAGCCAATGCTATGGCGACGGCGAGGACATCCCCCTCTCCGTGCTGCAGTTCATCAGCGAGCTGCAAAGGGAGACCCTCCTGCCGACACCCGCTTTCCCCGGAGAATGATTGCGAAAGGTTGATCCCCATGACAAACACAGCCACGACCCCCGCCATGCCCCCGAAGACCGATCTGCGCGCCTTCCTCAAGGAATACGCCATGATTACCCTGGGGACGGTCATCATGGTGCTGGGCATCTACTTCTTCAAATTCCCCAACAACTTCTCCACCGGCGGCGTGACCGGCATGGCCGTGGTGCTGGCGCGGTATTTCCCGGCCATCTCCCGGGCGGATTTCGTCATGGGCATCAATGTGGCGCTGCTGGTGCTGGGCTTTGCCGTCTTCGGCAGAGGGTTCGGCGGCAAGACGGTCTATGTCAGCCTGCTGATGTCCGGCCTGACCTGGGTGCTGGAGCGCGTGCTCCCCATGGCGAACCCCATGACAAATCAGCCCCTGCTGGAGCTGATCTTCGCCGTGTCCCTCCCTGCCATCGGGTCAGCCATCCTCTTCAACCTGGATGCATCCTCCGGCGGCACGGACATCGTCGCCATGGTGCTGCGCAAATACACCTCGCTGGACATCGGCAAGGCGCTGATCTGCTCCGACATGGTCATCACGCTCATGGCCTGCGTCGCCTTCGGGATGGAAACAGGACTGTTCTCCATTCTGGGTCTGGTGATGAAGAGCCTCCTGGTGGACATGGTGCTGGAGAACATCAACACGCACAAGTATTTCCACATCATCACCACCAAGCCCGAGGAGATCGAGAAGTACATCACCGGGACGCTCAAGCGCGGCGCGACGGAGCTGCACGGCGAGGGTGCATACACCCACGAGGGACGCACGGTGGTGCTGACGGTCATGAAGCGGCGCGAAGCCGTGATGCTGCGCAAGTATGTCAAGCTGGTCGACCCGTCCGCCTTCGTGCTCATCATCAACACGGGCGAGATCGTGGGCAAGGGCTTCCGCGGTGTGAACTGATATGAGGAGTATGGCATGATGGAGCATATCACCAGCCTGAAGAACCCGAAGGTGACGGCATGGAAGGCGCTGAAGGAGCGCAAGGGGCGCAGGGAAAGCGGCCTGTTCCTGGTGGAGGGCCGCAAGATGGTGGAGGAGGCGCTGTCCTCCGCCTTTCCGGTGGACGCGCTGCTGGTGGACGACACCCGCACCGATGAGTTCCCCCTGCCCGACGGTCTGCCCGTTTTCGCCATGCCCGCCCATGTCCTCTCCGCCGTGTGCGACACCAAGACCCCCCAGGGCATCGCCGCCATCGTGCATCAGGCGGACGTCCCCCTCACCGGCATGCGTTTCGTCGCCCTGGACGGCGTCCAAGACCCCGGCAATGTGGGCACGATCATCCGCACGGCGGACGCGGCAGGCTTCGACGGCATCCTCCTGTCCGCCCAATGCGCGGATGTGTTCAGCCCCAAGGTGCTGCGGGCGACCATGGGCAGCATCTTCCGCATGGCACTGCGGGTGACGGACGATCTGCCGGGTCTGCTGACGGCGCTGCGGGAGGAAGGCGCATCGGTCGTGTCCTCCCAGCTGGACGGCGAACCCTTCTATGCCCATGCGCCGCTGAACGAGCGGTTCGTGCTGGTGATCGGGAACGAGGGCAATGGCATCAGCGACGGTGTACAGGCCGTGGCGACCCATCGGCTGAAGCTGCCCATGCGCGGCGGCGCAGAGAGCCTGAATGCCGCCGTGGCCGCAGGGATCATGATGTACGAGCTGACGCGGGAGCTGCCCGGCTGACGGCATGCAAAAGGACTTACCCCATGCAGGGCGAGTCCTTTTTCGTTATGCGGCGGCGTATCAGTCCTCCATCAGCACCAGCCCCACCTTGTTCAGGTCATAGGGCGTGGCCTGATAGACGAAGTAGTTCAGCCAGTTGCAATAGAGCAGATTCGCGCTGGAGCGCCAGGTGCAGACCGGCTCCAGCGTATCGTCGTCCTGGGGGAAGTAGTTCACCGGGATGGCCGGGTCAAGTCCGGCATTTTTGTCCCGCAGGTATTCCCCCCGCAGCGTGTCCGTGTCGTATTCCGAATGCCCGGTGATGAAGATCTGCCGTCCGCCGTGGGTGGAAATGGCGTAGACCCCGGCCTCATCGGATTCGGCGAGGATCTTGAGCTCCGGGCGCGCGGCGATGTCCGCCCGTTCCACGGTGGTGTAGCGGCTCTGGGGCACCATGAAGGTGTCGTCGAAGCCCCGGAAGAGAATGCTCCCCCGGTGGACGACCCGATGGCGGTACACCCCCGAGAGCTTGCGGGGCAGCGTCTTCTTCGGGATGCCCCAATGGTAATACAGGCCCGCCTGCGCCCCCCAGCAGATGTGCAGCGTGGAGGTCACATGGGTCTTCGTCCACTCGAATATCTCGCACAGCTCCGGCCAGTAGTCCACCGCCTCAAAGGGCAGCTGCTCCACGGGCGCACCGGTGATGACCATGCCGTCATAGGTGGCATTCTTCACCTGGTCGAAGGTCTTGTAGAAGGCCAGCATGTGCTCCGCCGAGGTGTTCCTGCTGACATGGCTCTCCACCATCAGCAGCTCAAGCTCCACCTGGAGGGGCGTGTTGCCCAGCAGACGCGCCAGCTGGGTCTCCGTGGCGATCTTGGTGGGCATGAGGTTCAGCAGGAGGATGCGCAGCGGGCGAATGTCCTGCGTGACGGCGCGGTCGTCCGCCATGACGAATATGTTCTCGCTCCGCAGCTTGGCGGCGGCGGGCAGATCGTTGGGGATCTTGATGGGCATGGCTTACACTCCCTCCTGCTTGAATACCCTGCGGGCGATCCCGACGGCGGCCTTGGTGTCCCTGGCGTAGTGGCAGCGCAGCCCGTCGGCGTATTCCTGCGTGACCACCGCGCCGCCCAGCATGATGGACGGCGGCTCGGGCAGGGTACGGAGCTGACGGACGGTCTCTTCCATGGCGGGGAGGGTCGTCGTCATCAGGGCGGACAGCCCCACCAGGCGGACATGCCCTGCGCGGACGGCCTCGACGATGCGTTCCGGCGGCACATCGCGCCCCAGGTCGATCATCTCGTAGCCGTAGTTCGCCATGACCGTCCGCACGATGTTCTTGCCGATGTCGTGGATGTCGCCCTGGACGGTGGCGATGAGCACCTTCTCCTTGTGCATGGCGGCGGACGCATCCCCCATGTTTGCCTCAATGACCCCGAAGACGGCCTGTGCCGCCTGTGCCGCACCGAGCAGCTGGGGCAGGAAGGCCTTGCCGCTTTCGTAATCCGCACCGACCCGATCCAGCGCGGGGATCAGGCAGCTCTCGACGATCTCCAGTCCGGTCTGACCCGTCAGTGCCTCCCGTGCCAGACGCGCCGCATCGCCCTTCAGCCCGCGGACGATGGCTTCCGTCAGCGTCATGGCGAACGCGGCCGGTGCGGTCGGCGCGGTCGGCGCGTTATCGGCAAAGCGCGTCACATACGCCCGGCAGCCGGCATCCTCGCCGTTCAGCACGCGGTAGGCCGCGATGGCATCCATCATGTCCTTCTGATTGGGGTTGAGGATGGGCAGCGTCAGCCCGGCGGACAGTGCGCGGATGAGGAAGGTCTGCGCGATCAGCGGGCGGTTGGGCAGTCCGAAGGAGATGTTCGACACGCCCAGCACCGTGGGGAGCCGCAATTCCTGCGTCACCCGGCGGACAGCCTCCAGCGTGGCCTCGGCCTGCTCCTGCTGGGCGGACACGGTCAGCGTCAGGCAGTCGATCCACACATCCTGCGCCGGGATGCCCTCCGCCTGCGCCGCATGCAGGATGCGTCGGGCGATGTCGACCCGCTGCTGCGCCGTGGTGGGGAGTCCGCCCTCGTCCAGCGTCAGCCCGACCACCGCTGCGCCGTATTTCCTGACGATGGGCAGCACTTTGGCGCAAACAGCGGGGTCGCCGTTGACGGAGTTGACCGCCGCCTTGCCGCAGCAGACGCGCAAACCGGCCTCCAGCGCGGCAGGGTTCGACGAATCCAGCTGGAGGGGCAATGCCGTGGCCTCCTGGAGCTTGCGCACCACCAGGGGCAGCATGCGCACCTCGTCCACCCCGGGATAGCCCACGTTCACATCGAGGATGTCCGCGCCCGCGTCCTCCTGCTGGATGGCCACATCGACGATGTAGTCCAGGTCCTCCGTCAGGAGCGCCTGCTGGAAGCGCTTTTTGCCCGTGGGGTTGATGCGTTCGCCGATGACGCGCACACCGCCGATCTCGACCGTCCTTGTGGCAGTGCAGACACGGCTGACACAGCGCACCTCGCGTTCCCCGGGGACGGCATCCGCCAGACGGTCATGCAGCGCACGGATGTAGTCCGGGCTGGTGCCGCAGCATCCGCCGATGACGGACACGCCCAATGCGACGGCCTGCGCCATGGCCTCGGCGAAATCCGCCGGGGACAGGTCGTAATGCCCGTCCACCGGATCGGGCAGACCCGCATTCGGCTTGGCGACCACGGGCAGATGGGTGCTGCGGCTGATCTCGCGCAGCACGGGCAGCAGCTGTGCCGGGCCGAGGGAGCAGTTCACGCCGATGGCATCCGCCCCCAGGCCGGTGAGTGTTGCAGCCATGGCCTCTGCGGTGCAGCCGGTAAAGGTGCGCCCGTTCTCGTCGAAGCTCATGGTGACAAGGACGGGCAGCGCGCTGTTCTCCTTCGCCGCGATGAGCGCCGCACGCGCCTCCTGCAGGTCGGTCATGGTCTCGATAGCGATGCAGTCCGCCCCGGCCTTCACGCCTGCGCGAACCATTTCGGCGAACAGCTCCACCGCGCTTTCAAAGGGCAGCGTCCCCAGCGGCTCGAGCAGCTCGCCCAATGGGCCGATGTCCAGCGCGACCCGCGCCGATGTGTCCGCACAGGCCTTCCTTGCCGCTGCGACCGCCGCCGCGACGACCTCCTCCACCGTCACCCCATGGCCGGACAGCTTCCGCCGGTTCGCCCCGAAGGTGTTCGCATAGACGATCCCTGCGCCCGCCTCGATATACCGGCGGTGAATGCCGGTCAGCCGGTCGGGATCACGCAGCGCCGCCAATTCGGGCAGCGAACCGGGCTGCAAACCGGCCTGCTGGAACAATGTCCCCATCGCGCCGTCGAGGAAGGTCAGCTTTTTCGTGTCAAACATGGCAGTTGCTCCCATTCTGATGATATTGACAGGCGGCGCGCAGGGTGCAATAGGCGCAGCCCCGCACCCGCGCAGGCTGAGGACGATCCGCCAGACCCACGATGGCCGTGACGCTCTTTTGCGGATTCATCAGCAGCGAATCGGTCAGTGTCACGCCAATGCGCCGCGCACCGGCGAATTCCGTCAGCGCAGGCTGGAGGGTCAGCGGCAGATCCCCATAGCCGGGCGAGAAGCGATCCGTCAGGTACATGCCGGGAAAGCGTGCGCGGATGGCCTCCTCCGCCGCGTCACAGGCGGACTCCACCCATGCGCTGCCCAGTGCATCCAGCATCGCCGCACGCCGCATGTCCCGCGCGGAAAGCCGACGCACCTCCCACTCGAACGCCGCTCCCATGGTGCTGACCAGCACCGCCGCCGCCGTGCAGCCCGACAGCATTTTGCGTCCCAGGGCTGACGAGAGCACATCCAGCGCGGGCTCATCGGCCAACGTCCACACGCGCCAGACCGTCCGCGGGGTGATCCGGCCCTCCAGCGCGGCCTTCATCGCGGACAGCTCGCCCCGGGTCGCCTCGTCCGCCGTGTGCATGCCCAGATAACGCATCGCCCCGGTGATGATGTCCGCCATACTCACTGCTCCTGATGCATTTTCAGCGCCCGACGCAGCAGCAATGCATAATTCTGGATGGCCTCGGTCAGGTTTTCGGCGTAGTTCAGCACATGCTCGTCCCGGATCAGCTCCGGCTGACGGCGCACCATCAGCGCCATCGACATTTCCTCCGGACACGGACAGAGCTGCTCGTCCAGCGCCCACTGCCCCGCCGACGTCTTGGTGGTCAGCTTGCCGTTGATGAGCGCGTACATGCACCGGGCGATGTCCAGCAGCCAGCCAAACGCATACAGGCTGCGTTCGCCCCTGCCATGCGTCAGGATGGTCTGCAAATGCTGGGCGATGGCTGCATGGATGTCCCCGAAGGTCGGATTCTCGATGTGCCGGCGAACATCCCGTCCCCAGAGCAGCTGCCCGTTTTGCATGAGCGATGCCCGGTCGAAGGCCGAAAAGGCATGGTGCTCCTTGATCTGCTCGCCCGTTGTCCCCCAATAGACCACGGTGGTCGCCCCGTCCCCCAGAAAAGAACGCAGATCCAGCATGCCCCCCTCAAACAGGCGATACTGCGGCGTGTCGGGGTCATAAGCCATCAGCGTCTGACGCAGCTTCACCAGCGTGTCCGCCTGTTCGGGGCGGATGGGGTTCGCGGTCAGCACCAGCAGGTCGATGTCGCTCCAGCCGGGGTGGAAGTCCTCCTCGGTGATAGAGCCGTACAGGTAAATGCTCGGTTCGTTCTCCGCCAGCAGGCGGGACAGGGTCACGGTCATCGTGTTGATGGCCAGGCGGACGCGGGGTTCAAGCATGGGTATCCTCCATCAAAACAGTGAGATCAGCATTTGGCATGCGTCGGTGATGTGTTCCCAGTGGATGACCTTCCCCATGGCGGCCTCCAGCAGGAGCAGCAGGAGCAGATGCCCCGGATACAGCGCATAGCCCGTCCAGCGCGGCAGACGAACCTGCCAGGGCATGCGGATGAGCATCAGCGGCAGGGCGAGGAGAGCCATTCCCTGCAGGCGCAGGAATGGGCTGACGAGCCCCCCGAGCTCCCCGCGCATCAGCGCTGACAGGCGGATGCCGCAGAAGGTCGACACCACCGACGAGCCCGACCCCCAATACAGGCAGAACGCCACCATCACCGCCGCGATGCCGGGACGCGAATCCCGCACCGCATACAACAGGAATACCAGCAGCACGCCCTTCCAGCCGTAGTCCGCCCCCAGCACCTGCGCCAGCACCAGCGCCAGGATCGGTGCCCAGATGTGACTCCCCCAGCGCTTCTCCCGCAGCCCCCACAGTCCCCCCAGCGCCAGGAAGAGCGTCAGGAAGATGTTGAACGCCGTCAGCGAGTGATTCAGCGCGACCATGTACAGCGGCTGGGAGAGGATGCCGATGAGGGCGATGCGCAGCAGGTATTTGGGGAAGGAGCGCGTGTGGCATGCCCCCACCACCATGCACCAGCAATACAGGGGGAAGGCGATGCGCCCTAACAGACGCATTTCCGTCACGCCGGGGAAGCACATCTTGCCCGCATGGTCGATGAACATGAAAAGCAGCGCGATGAGCTTGAGCAGCGCGGTGTTGGTGTTGCCCGCAGCGGGGCGGCGCGGTAGGGTCGTCATGCCGTGACCTCCTGAGCGTTTTCATCAGTATACCGCAATTTCAGCGGAGAATCAATACGATTTCACCTGACCATCACATTGGGCATGTATGATAAATGCGAGTTGGAAGGAGGTGCGTGCCGTGCGGAGGGTGATCCAGGCGGCGGTGCTGGCGCTGGCGCTGGCGGTGCTCGCCGCAGGGGTGAGCCATGTTTTCCGCCGGGAGGACGCGCCGATGAGCGGCGGCTCCAGCGCCGCACTGGGCATCATGCTGCTGGAGCGGGAAAAGGGGCTGTATGTCCTGGCCGTCACGCAGGACAGTCCGGCCGACAAGGCGGACTTCCGCCCCGGCGATTATCTGCTCCGCGCCGATGATGTCCCCCTGGTCAGCGTGGCGCAGCTGGACGCATTGATCGATGCGGCGGAGCATGCGCTTTCGGTGCGTGTTCGGCGCAGCGGTCAGGAGCTGCTGCTGCATCTGCCGGCACGATAGGGCTTGCAATGCGCACAAAAATCCCGTATACTGGTTGGTAGGAGGAAGAGCCATGCATATTCTGATCGTGGACGATGAGGTCAACATCCGCGGGCTGATCCGCAAATACGCGATATTCGAGGGCTATCAGGTCAGCGAAGCCGCCAACGGCATGGAGGCCGTGTCCATGTGCCGGGACGGGAAGATCGACCTGGTGGTGATGGACGTGATGATGCCGGAGCTGGATGGCTACAGCGCCGTGCGGGAGATCCGCAAGGAATCCGATGTGCCGGTCATCATGCTGACGGCGCGGGGCGAGGAATACGACCGTCTGCGCGGCTTTGAGCTGGGGGTGGATGACTATGTGGTCAAGCCCTTCTCCCCGCGCGAATTGATGATGCGCATCGCCGCCATCCTCAAGCGCACCACCGGCGGCGCGTCCGACGCGCCCGAGGTCGTCCAGATCGACAAGCTGACGGTAGACTTCACCGCCCGCCGCGTCACCATCGGCGATACCGTGCTCAGCCTCTCCCCCAAGGAATATGAGCTGCTGTTCTACATGGTGCGCAACCGGGGCATCGCCCTGACGCGGGAACGGCTGATCTCCGAGGTGTGGGGGTACGATTTTTACGGCGACGACCGCACGCTGGACACGCATATCAAGCTGCTGCGCAAGAGCCTGGGGAGCTATGCGGACAGGATCACCACCCTGCGCGGGGTGGGTTATCGCTTTGAGAAGGAATGAAGCCCCATGAAGATCGCCGAGACAGGCGTGGAACGCATGGAGCGCGCCCGTGAGAACCGGCGCGGCATCCGCCATCGGGTCATGGTGTACCTGATGGCCTTTGTGGCGTTGCTGATCGCGCTTTTGTGGCTGTTCCAGATCGTCTGGCTGGATGATTTCTACCGGTGGAACAAGACCCGGCAGATCCATCAGGCGGCGGATGCCGTGGCCGCCAACATGGACAATGCCGAATTGTCGAGCCTGGTGGATCACCTGGCCAACCGCAACGATGTGTGCATCCTCCTGCTGGATGAATACGGCAAGACGGTGCTGACCAGCGAGGACATCCGCAACTGCCTGCTGCACCGCATGTCCAAGCAGGATCTGGCGTTCTGGTGCTCCATGTCCCCGGCGGACGGCAGCACGCTGACCGAGCTGTTCAACGTCGCGCCGATGATGGACATCCCCGTCAACCTGCATGCATTCCAGGGGCGCGTCCCGGCGCTGGAGTCCGAGAAGCGTCAGGCGCTGCTGTGTGTCCGCCGCCTCACCCAGGCTGACGGCAGCACCGCCTATCTGCTGCTGAACACCATCATCACCCCGGTGGATGCCACGGTGGAGACGCTCCGCACCCAGCTGATGGTCATCACGGTGCTGGTGCTGACGGGGGCGATCGTCATCGCGTGGATGATCTCCCGGCATCTGTCGCGCCCCATCATCGAGACGAACGAGGCCGCCCGCAGCCTCTCCCGCGGGCAGTACGCTCCGCCCGCCCATGGCAGCGAATACCGCGAGGTGGCGGAGCTGAACCGCACGCTGACCCTCGCCGCGCATGAGCTGAGTCAGGTGGAGCACTTCCAGCACGAGCTGATCGCCAACATCAGCCATGATCTGCGCACGCCGCTGACCATGATCGGCGGGTATGCGGAGGTCATGCGGGACATCCCGGGCGAGGCATCGCCGGAGAACCTGCAAATCATCATCGACGAAACGAACCGGCTGACGAGCCTGGTATCCGAATTGCTGGACTTCTCCCGCCTGCAGACCGGCAGCACCCAGCTCACACCGGCGGACTTCGACCTGACCGACGCGGTGGTGACCATCGTCCAGCGTGTCGCCCGCATGACCGAAAAGGACGGCTACCGGCTGCTCTTCGCCCCGGACGGGCATGTCTTCGTCCACGCGGACGAAAAGCGCATCGAGCAGGTGGTCTACAACCTGATCGGCAATGCGCTGACCTACACCGGTGAGGACAAGACCGTGACCCTGACCCAGACCGTGGCGGACGGGCATGTGCGCATCTCCGTGCACGACAGCGGCAAGGGCATCCCCGCCGACGAGCTGCCGCTGATCTGGAATCGCTACTACCGCGCCAAGGAGAGCCATCGCCGCGCCGTCATCGGCAGCGGACTGGGGCTGTCCATCGTCCAGAGCATCCTGGAGAAGCATGGCGCGAAATACGGGGTGGACAGCGTCGCGGACGGGTCAGCCGTGTCCGCCGAAGCCGAAAAGGGCACGACCTTCTGGTTTGAATTCGACACCCTGGCGGATGCCTCCGCCGAAAATGCGTAATCTCCCCACGCCGAGAGGGCTTTTGCCTTCCCGGCATCCTTTTTTGCCGCAAAAAGGGCATCCTCCCCGCCGGAGAGGCTGCCCTTGCAAATCACAGATTCAGTTCCGCCTTGAGGGCATCGACATAATCGAGCTGCTCCCAGGGCATGTCCGCCTTGCCGAAATGGCCGTAGTTGCAGTTGGCGCGGTAGATGGGGCGGCGCAGCTGCAAGCGCTCGATGATGGCGTTGGGACGCAGGTCGAACACCTTCGCCACCGCGGCGGACAGCACATCATCCGCCACGACACCCGTGCCCTTGGTGTCCACGCACAGGCTCACCGGATGCGCCACGCCGATAGCATAGGCCAGCTGGATCTCGCACTGCTTCGCCAGACCAGCGGCGACGATGTTCTTCGCCACATGACGCGCCGCATAGGCCGCGGAACGGTCGACCTTCGTGGGGTCTTTGCCGGAGAACGCGCCGCCGCCATGGGGCGCATATCCGCCGTAGGTGTCCACGATGATCTTGCGGCCCGTCAGGCCGGAATCCCCCGCAGGGCCGCCGATGACGAAGCGTCCGGTGGGGTTGATGAGATAGCGCGTGTCCGCCGTCAGCATATCCGCCGGAATGACCGGCGCGACCACATGCTTCAGCAGCGCCTCGCGGATCGCCTCCTGGGACACATGCTCCTCATGCTGGGTGGAGATGACGATGGTGTCCACCGCGACGGGCTTGCCGTCCTCATAGGCGATGGTCACCTGGGACTTTCCGTCGGGGCGCAGCCAGGGCAGCAGGCCATTCTTGCGCACCTCGGTCAGGCGGCGGGTCAGCCGATGCGCATAGGCGATGGCGGTGGGCATCAGTTCGGGCGTTTCGTCGCACGCATAGCCGAACATCATGCCCTGGTCGCCCGCGCCGGTGTCATTGCCGTCGGTGGAACGGCTCTCCAGGGCGGCATCGACACCCATGGCGATGTCGGGGCTCTGGGTGTGGATGGAGGTCAGCACCGCGCAGGTGTTGCCGTCGAAGCACATGGCGCTGGAGTTGTAGCCGATGTCCAGCACCACATCACGGACGATGGCGGGAATGTCCACCGTTGCCTTCGTGGTGATCTCGCCCATGACCATCACCATGCCGGTGGTGGCGCAGGTCTCACAGGCGACGCGGGACATGGGATCCTGGGCGAGCATGGCATCCAGAATGGCATCGGACACCTGGTCGCAGAGCTTATCGGGATGGCCTTCGGTGACGGATTCGGAGGTGAAGAGCTTACGCATGATGGGGACTCCTTTCGCTGTCGGCGTGGAGGGGATGAATGTCCTCCGCAAAAGAAAACCGACTGTCTTGCACACAAAACAGCCGGGTGGATCGCAATGATCTTCCTTATCTGCCAGCGAACCTGCCCTTCTCCCGCCGGAAAAGGGGTGACGTGTGCGTCCGCTGTGGGATTTGGCACCAAGCAGCTGCCGGTTGCCGTGGCTTCATCGGGCCCATCCCTCTGCCACTCGTGATAAGGTATTCAGTTGGCGGATAGTATCCTATCACATTCGACGGCGTTCGTCAAGGGGCAAGGCGCACTTCCTGCACATTTTGCAAAATTTTCGGGCGTGGGCTCAGACCACGTCCTCCGCGCGGACGGTGCGGAAGGCGGCGGCGCGTCCCAGACGGTTCATGACGGCCAGCCCGACCCCCTCCGGCGGCACCACCTCGGAGAAGATCACGTCCATCTTCTCGTCATCCAGGCCGCGCAGGGTCGCGAACAGCCGATGCGCCACCTCGCTCGGGTCATTCCGGCTGCCGATGTCATGGGGATGACAGTCCGCCAGCGCCGCGACATGCTCGGTGAAGCACATCACGCAGGTGCGGTGTCCTTCGCCGTCCGCATGGGCGAAGAGTCGGCGGAGCGCCTCCACCACGGCGGACTCCTCACCCTCGATGAGCGTGACCTGTCCGTCAGGCGAATAGTGCTTGTACATCATGCCCGGGGAAAGCGCCTTCTCGCCCTTTTGCAGGGGGCGCAGGACGCTCCCGGCCACGTCCACCGCACCCAGGACGCTCTCCAGCATGGCTCTGGTGATGCCGCCGGGACGCAGGATGCACGGTATCTCGCCGGCCAGGGAGATCACGGTGGACTCCAGCCCCACATCGCATTCGCCGCCGTCGAGGATGAGCGGGATGCGGCCGTCCATATCGTCAAAGACATGGCGTGCGCTGGTGGGGCTGGGCTTGCCGGAACGGTTGGCGCTGGGCGCGGCGATGGGCAGAGCACACGCGCGCAGGAGCGCCGCCGCCACCGGGTGGGAGGGCATGCGGACGGCCACGGTCTCCAGATTCGCCGTCACCTCATAGGGGATGGCCGCCTTCTTCGGCAGGATGATGGTCAGCGGGCCGGGCCAGAAGGCATCCATCAGGCGGACGGCTCGTTCGTCGACCTCGCAGATGTCCGCCAGCTGCTGCCGGTCATGGATGTGGACGATGAGCGGATTGTCCGCCGGACGTCCCTTGGCGGCGAAAATGCCCAGAACGGCCTCACGGTCAAAGGCATTCGCCCCCAGACCGTACACCGTTTCGGTGGGAAAGGCGACCAGCTGCCCCTCGGTGAGGAGGCGTGCGGCCAGGGCAAGGGAAGCATCCGTGGCGGGGAGAAGTTGGGTGTTCATGCGGATACCTTCTTTATATCAGTGCATTTGGCGGAGCTTTTCCGCCTGTTCTTCGGCTCTGAGCGCATCGATGATGGGGTCGAGGTCGCCGTCCATGATGTCCTGGATGGCATAGAGGGTCAGCCCGATACGGTGATCGGTGACGCGCCCCTCATGGAAATTGTAGGTGCGGATGCGTTCGGAGCGGTCGCCCGTGCCGACCTGCACGCGGCGGTTCTCGGCGTAGGAGGCATCCGCCTCGGCACGCTTCTGCTCCAGCAGACGCGCACGAAGCACCTGCATGGCGCGGTCACGGTTCTTCAGCTGACTCTTCTGATCCTGACAGGTGACGACCGTGCCGGTGGGCAGATGGGTGATGCGCACGGCGCTGTCGGTGGTGTTGACGCATTGTCCGCCGTGTCCGGTGGAGCGGTAGACATCGATGCGGATGTCCCGGGGGGCGATGGTGAGGTCGACCTCCTCGGCCTCGGGGAGGACGGCCACGGTGCAGGTGGACGTCTGACGCTTGCCATTGGCATCCGTGACCGGGATGCGCTGGACGCGGTGCACGCCGCTCTCGTACTTCATCCGGGCGAACGCGCCATTCCCCACGATGGAGAAGCAGCATTCCTTCACGCCGCCCAGCTCCGTATCCTGGGTGTACACCGGCTCGACGCGGAAGCCGTGACGCTCGGCATAGCGGCTGTACATGCGCACCAGATCGGCGGCGAAAAGGCAGCTTTCCTCGCCGCCCGCGCCGCCGCGCACCTCCATGATGACATTGTGCTCGTCATCCGGGTCGCGGGGCAGCAGGAGGATGCGCAGCTCCTGCTCCATGTCGGCCTTCTGCGGCAGGAGCGTATCCAGCTCCTCCTGCGCCAGGTCAGCCAGATCGGCATCGGCACGCATTTCCTCCGCCTGGGCGATGTGGCTGCAAAGCGCCCGGTATTTCGCCCATGCCTCGGCCTGGGGCGCAAGGGCCGCACGCTCCTTCAGGCACGCCTGATACCGCGCCATGTCCGCGATGACCTCCGGCTGGACGATGGCTTCGTTCAGCTCCTCGTATCGGGCGGTGATCCACTCATATTTCTCGATCATGACAGCCTCGCTTCGACGATTCGTGGGATGTGCTGATAGTCCTCGTGGATGGCGACGGGGGTCAGTCCGGCGGTTGTGCACAGCGCCATGACGGCATCGGCCTGGTCGAAGCCGACCTCCATCAGGAGCGTCCCGCCGCCGCAAAGGTGTGCAGGGGCTTCCCGCGTGATGCGCCGGTAAAAGTCCAGCCCATCCGCCCCGCCCTCCAGCGCCAGGAGCGGTTCGCGGCGGACCTCCTCCTGCAGCGTCAGGCATTCCTGCGCCGGGATGTACGGCGGGTTGGACACGATCACGCTGAAGCGCAGCTCCTCCGGCACGGCGGCGAACAAGTCCCCCTGATGCAGGGTGATGCGGGCATGGAGGCGTTCGGCGTTCATCCGGCTGACGCAAAGTGCGCTGTCGGAAATGTCCGCCGCATGCACCTGTGCCCGGGGTTCGCCCAGCGCCATCGACACGGCCAGGCAGCCGCTGCCGCAGCACAGATCCAGCGCCACGGGGGATGCGTCGCCCCGCAGGAGCGTGATGGCGCGTTCGGCGAGCAATTCCGTTTCGGGTCGGGGGATGAGCACGCGCTCGTCCACCTGATAATCCCGCCCCAGAAAGCTCTGCACCCCCGTCAGGTATTGCAGGGGGATGCGTTCCCTGCGCCTCTCGCACAGCGCACGGAATCGCGTCTCGTCAGTCAAAGAAACCTGCGACCAACTGTCCAGCCGCAGGTTCATGGGGTTCTGCCCGGTGATGTGCGCCAGCAGGAGGGACGCGTCGATCTCCGCATCGGGGACGGACGCCTCGCGCAGCGCCGCGGTCATCAGCCGGAGCAGCTCCCGAGGGGTCATTCCGCGGCCTCCGCAGGGAATTCGTAGCCCTTTTCGGACTGCTTGTAGTCCGTCAGGATGGCCCATCCCTCGGGGGTGAGGGGCGCATTCTTGGGCAGGCCATGGAGCGCGACGTTCATGGACACGATGGCGACCTCCAGCATGCTTGCATCGGGCTGCTTGGTGGTCAGCCGCTGCATTTGCAGACCCGGCCAGCGGGCAATGCGCGTGAACCTGTTATCCCTGTGCGCCAGCCCCTTGAGCACCTCGTAGCTCACGCCGGCCACCACGGGCAGCATGGCCAGATGCAGCAGGAAGCGCGGCAGGAAATCCGCGATGTCCCGGCCGACAAAGAGGAAGAGGATCATGCTGATAATCATGACGATGAGCATGAACGCCGTGCCGCAGCGGGGATGCAGGGTGGTGAACTGCTGGGCGTTCTCGGGGGTGAGGGGGAGGTCATGCTCGTTGCAGTAGACGGTCTTGTGCTCCGCGCCGTGATACTGGAAGGTGCGGCGGATGTCGGGCATCAGGCCGATGAGCGCCATATAGGCGATGAGGATGATGACCTTCGTCAATCCGCCGACGACGGTGACGAAAACGCCCTTCCAGGCCTCGGAGGACACCGCCTCCGCCGTCTGCCGGAAGCCGATCAGCTGACCGGTCAGCCATTCCACACCGGCGGGCAGGGCGATGAACAGTCCTGCGGCCATGACCACCGCCAGGACGATGGCGACGGCCATCACGACCTTGTCGATGTTCTTGCCCAGCTTTTCCGCCAGCCATTTTTCGAATTTGCTGGGTTCTTCCTCATACTCTTCGCCCAGCATTTTCATCGAGTCCTCCAGGGTGGACATGCCCATGGTCAGCATGCTGCACATATTGACCACGCCGCGGATGATGGGCCAGCCCATCCACTTGTGCTTCTTGGCGGCGGGGGTGTACTCCTTGCGCTGGACGACCATGGTGCCGTCGGTGCGGCGGACGGTGATGGCAATGGCATCCGGCGCCTTCATCATCACGCCCTCCAGCACTGCCTGGCCGCCAATATCCACACGGGGGCAGCTCTTCGTTTCGGACATAATGGACCTTCTTTCTGCACGGGTGTGCGATCATTCACATATGCGGACGGAACATACTCCGCCGACTATAATTTATTCGCCCTGCCTGCGTGAATTCCTGCCTTGACGGCGGAATTGCTGAAAAATGGACAAAACGAAAACAGACCGCCGGGATGACGGTCTGTTCACTGCAATCTCATCTGATCGGAAGCGATGAGCCTTCTCTGTAACAGCTTTGGGGCGCGTCCGGAGGGGACGGCCGCTATGAGAAGCCTTACTGGAGGCCAAAACGCTTCTTGAAACGATCGACGCGTCCGCCGGTATCGACCAGCTTCTGCTTGCCGGTGTAGAAGGGATGGCACTTGGAGCAGATATCCACCTTCAGTTCCTTCTTCGTCGAACCGGTCTCAAACGTCTCACCGCACACGCAGCGAACGATGCACTTGCCGTAGTTGGGATGGATTTTTTCCTTCATTGCGATTTCACCTCTTTCGCGTATGCAATGATCGACTGAATAGCCGCGAAGGTTATTGTACCACAATCGGTCATGGATTGCAAGCCCCTTTTTGCGTTTCAGGCGGGAAATCGGTCAAGAAATTCATCGTGCGGGCGGTTGCCGCCCCGGCGCGACAGGGCAGGTGCAGGAAATGGGCGGGAAAATGCCTTCTTTGCCTATTGACATATCTAATAGGAAGGTTTACAATGTTCGCCGGTCAAAATCGCCGGTTCACCCCCCTTCTGCCCGGGGCGGACCGGCGTGCCTGTGCATTCCGGCAGAATGCGAAATCGCCGCCCCGCAGGGGGAATGGAGGAAATCCTATGTTCTTTGTGCTCTTTGGTTTCTGGGTGCTGCTCAACGGCAGGTGGACGACCGAGATCGCCCTTGTGGGCGTGATCGTCTGTGCGGCGCTGTACGCCTTTATCGTGGCATTCATGGGCTATTCACCCAAGAAGGAATGGAAGCTGGCCAAGCGCCTGCCCCGCATCGCGGGATACCTGTGCTATCTGGTGAAGGAGGTGTTCGTCGCGGCGTATCAGACGATGAAGCTGATCTGGTCGCCCCGGGAGGAGGTCGCGCCCCGCGTCACGTCCTTCCGCACGCACCTGCACAGCGATGCCGCCAAGGTGGTGCTGGCCAATTCCATCACCATGACCCCCGGCACGATCACGGTGGACGTGCGGGACGACCTGTTCCTGATTCACTGCCTGGATGAGAGCTTCGATGTAGGTCAGGAGGGCTTCGAGATGGAGGATCGCATCGCCCGCCTGGAGAGCAAGCCCCATACCGCAAAGGAGGCCGCCAACCATGAGTAATGTCTACGATTTTGTGTACACCCTCGCGCTGACGGTCATCGGCCTGTTGATCCTGGCCTGCCTGATCCGCGCCATCCGCGGCCCGCGCATCGCCGACCGCGTCATCGCCGTCAACATGATGGGCACGCTGATCGTCATCACCATCTGCGTGCTGTCCTTCGTGATGAACGAGGGCTATCTGGTGGACATCGCCATGATCTACACCATGCTGTCCTTCCTGGCTGTGGTGCTGCTGACGAAGGTGTATATGGGCATTTATCGCGAGAAGCGCCGTCAGGAGGCGCTGAAGAAGGAGGCGGAGAACCATGATTGACGTCATTCGCCTGATCGCCTGCATCCTCCTGACCGGCGCGGGGCTTTGCTGCCTGGTGTCCGGCGTGGTGGGCGTGTATCGCTTCAGGTATGCCCTCAGCCGCATCCATGCCGCCGCCCTGCTGGACACGGTGGGCATCCTGCTGATGCTCCTGGGCGTGATCTGCGCCACCGGCTGGAGCGTCACGAGCCTGAAGCTGCTGGTGGTGGTGGGCTTCCTGTGGCTGACCAGCCCCGTGTCCTCCCACCTGATCGGCCGACTGGAGATCACCATCAATGACGAGCTGGAAAAGGACATGACCGTGATCGACCGCGAAACGGTGGAGCACGAGAAGGATGCCGATGTTCCCGCTCCCAAGGAGGCAAACTGATATGGACTTTCTCGGTATCATCCTGCTGATCTTCATCCTCACCTGCGCCATCTCCGTCTCCCTGACGAAGAACCTGCTCACCGCCCTGGTGATCTTCATGGGGCAGAGCCTGGCCATGTCCATCATCTGGGTGCTGCTGGAGTCCCCCGACCTGGCCATCACCGAGGCGGCCGTGGGCGCGGGCATCACCAGCCTGCTGCTCTTCGTGACGCTGAAGAAGATCCACGCCATCGACGTGCAGAAGAGCGGCGCCAAGGGAAAGGAGGCGTCCGACCGTGGCGAAGATCAAGCCTGATTACGAATCCAGCCTGTACGCGCGCTTCCTGCGCTGGCTGAAGAGCGGTTCGACCCGCCTGGATGACGAAATGACCCACACCATGGACGATCAGGCCGCATTGACCCGCAGCGATGTGCAGCAGCTCGCCCAGGAGAGCGAGCAGCGCTATGAGGCGCGCCGCGCGGCCATGGCCGATCAGGAAAAGAGCCTGTACACCCATGTCCACGCCTGGATGCAGACCAAGGGCAGGGGCATCACCAACTGGGTCTACCGCATCGCGGCGGTGGTGATCTGCGTGGTCATCATCGCGCTGCTGGTGTCCACCGCGGCGGAGCTGCCGCCCTATGGTTCGCCGGACAACCCCGCCAACAACGAGGTCACCCGCCGCTATATCGAGGACGGCCTTCAGGAGACCGGCGCGGTCAACATCGTCGCCGGCATGATCCTGGATTACCGTGCCTTCGACACATTGGGTGAGTCCAACGTGCTTTTCATCGCCGCCTGCACGGTGCTGATCCTCCTGCGCGTCACCCCCAGCCACGATGGCAAGCCCTCCACCTCCCAGCTGGAGGCCGAATGCGATGACCGCATGTTCGAACCCAAAAACGACCTGATCCTCCAGGCACAGGCCACCTTCCTCGTGCCGCTCATCCTCCTCTACGGCGTGTATGTCATCATGAACGGCCACATCTCCCCCGGCGGCGGCTTCTCCGGCGGCGCGATCATGGGTGCGGGGCTCATCCTCTACCTGAACGCCTTCGGCTTCAAGAAGACCGAGCGCTTCTTCACCTTCAGGACCTTCTCCATCATCAGCGTGATGTCGCTGTCCTTCTATGCCGTGTCGAAGGCGTATTCCTTCTTCACCGGTGCGAACGGCCTGCATTCCATCATCACCACCGGCACGCCCGGCATGCTGTTCTCCGCAGGGCTGATCCCCTACCTGAACATCGCCGTCGGCCTGGTGGTCTGCTGCACGATGTATGCCTTCTATACCCTGTTCAGAAAGGGGGACATGTAAGATGTCCATCCCGCACAACTATGTGGAAATGGCGGCCATGGTGCTCTTCGGCGTGGGCTTCACCACGCTGCTGCTGCACAAGAACATGATCAAGAAGATCATCGGCTTCTCCATCATGGACAGCTCCATCTTCCTTTTCCTGGCGGCCAAGGGCTATATCGAGGGTCGCCGCGCCCCCATCGTGGAGAACGGCATCCAGTCCATGGAGGCCTACATCAACCCCATTCCCGCCGGACTGGTGCTGACGGGCATCGTCGTGTCGGTCTCCGTGACCGCCGTCATGCTCTCGCTGACCGTCCGCCTGTATCGCCGCTATCATTCCCTGGACATCGACGAGATCACCCAGCTCTGCCGCGAGGAGGACGAGCCGGACGTGATCGTGATCGGCAATGTGCCGGTCCCGGCCGAATCCGGAAAGGAGAACAAGTGATGACGATGCAGCTTTGGCAGTCGATCCCCTTCGCCTGCATCCTCCTGCCGCTGGGCTCTGCCGCCGTCACCAGCGTGATGAAGCCCCGTGCCGCCCGCATCTGGGCGACCTCCATCATCAGCATCGTGACGGTGCTGAGCGCGGTGATGACGCTGATCTACCTGCGCGGCGCGGAGACCTACACCTACATGATGGGTCACTTCCCTGCCCCGTGGGGCAATGAGCTGCGCGTCGGCACGCTGGAGGCGCTGACGGCGCTGGTGTTCTCCCTGGTGATGCTCCTGTCGCTGATGGGCGGCATGAAGAAGCTGGATGAGCACCTGCCCCGGCAGAATCAGAGCCTGTACTGCGTGGTGCTCCTGCTGATGACCGCCGCGCTGATGGCGCAGGTCTACACCAATGACATCTTCACGGCCTATGTGTTCCTGGAGATCATGACGCTGGCGGCGTGTGCGCTGATCGCGGTGCGCAAGCGCGGCCGCACACTGGTGGCCGCCACCAAATACATGATTATGAACCTGATCGGCTCGGGTCTGTTCCTGCTGGGCATCATCCTGCTGTATGACATCAGCGGTCATCTGCTGATGGAGAACATCGGCGATGCGGTCAGGCACATTGCCGAAACCGGCGAATACGCCCAGCCCCTGCGCGTGGTGGTGGCGCTGATCGCCACCGGCCTGGCGATCAAGTCCGCCCTGTTCCCCTTCCACACCTGGGTGCCCGATGCCTATGCCTATTCCACCCCCACCTCGGCGGCGGTGCTCTCCAGCCTGGTCAGCAAGGGGTACATCTTCCTGCTTGTCAAGATCATGTACCGAGTCATCGGGCTGGACGTGATCGTCAAGACCGGCATCAACGATGTGCTCTTCGTCTTTGCGCTGGTGGGCATGGTGATGGGCTCTGTCTCCGCCATCCGCCAGAATGACATCCGCCGTATGGTGGCCTTCTCCTCCGTGGCGCAGATCGGCTACATCTACATGGGCATCGGCCTGGGCACGGAAGCCGGCATGATGGCCGCGATGTTCCACCTGTTCAGCCACACGCTGTGCAAGAGCATGCTCTTCCTGGCCTCGGGGGGACTGGCGGATGCCAGCGGCAACTCGAAGCTCTTCCGCGACCTGCGCGGCGCGGGCTACCGCAGCCCCATCGCAGGCGTGGCCTTCACCATCGGCGCGCTGAGCATGGTGGGCTTCCCCTTCCTGGGCGGCTTTGTGGCCAAGTTCAACTTCGCCATGGCCGCCATGGAGGCCGGCAGCATGCATGCGGTGCTGGTGCTGGTGGTGCTGGCGATCTCCACCAGCCTGAACACGGTGTACTTCCTGCGCACGGTCATCACCCTGTATCGCAAGCCCCTCGAAACAGCCAGCTACCCGGTGGAAAAGGGACAGCGCGGCGTGCTGTTCAACGTGTCGCTGGTGTGCTTCGCTGCGGTGAACGTGCTGCTGGGGCTTTGCTCCCAGACGGTTGTGAACGCCATTATCCATGGCCTGACCACATTTGGTTGATAGGAGGAACAAAGGATGTCCATCCTGCTGCTTTTCCCGGTGCTCCTGCCCCTGCTGGCAGGTGCCGCCGTGTGCTTCTTCCCGCATTTTGAGGACGCGCAGCTCCGCCGCAAGGTGACCCTCGCCGTCCTGGGGGTGACGCTGGTGCTGCTCATCCCGGTGCTGCTCTGCGGCGAAATGACCCTGACCCTCTTCACCCTGTCCGCCGATCTGCCCATCTTCCTCCACACGGACACGATGGGGCTGGTCTTCGCCTGCCTGATGGCCTTCGTCTGGGCGACGGTGGGGGTCTACTCCTTCCCCTACATGGCGCACGAGGGCGGCGAGAAGCGCTTCTATGCGCTGTATCTGTGCACCCTGGGTGCGCTGATGGGGCTTTGCTTCGCGGGGAGCATCATCACCTTCTACATGTTCTTTGAGGGCATGACCCTTTTGACCATGCCCATGGTGATGCATTCCGGCAAGAAGGAAGCCGTCTCCGCGGGCATCAAGTATCTGATCTACTCCATTCTGGGCGCGAGCCTGGTGCTGCTGGGCGTGTTCGTGCTCGCCCCCTATGTGAAGGGCTTCTCCTTCGCTGCGGGTGGTGTGCTGGACATGGAGAAGGTCGCCGGACACGAGGGCTTCGTTTTGGCCTTTGGCTTCCTGATGCTGGTGGGCTTCAGCGCCAAGGCGGGTCTGTTCCCGCTGCATGGCTGGCTGCCCACGGCGCATCCCCAAGCGCCGTCCCCCGCGTCGGCCGTTTTGTCCGGCGTCATCACCAAGGCCGGTGTGCTGGGTGTCATCCGCCTGATCTACTGCTATCTGGGTGCGGATTTCCTCACCGGCACCTGGGTGCAGACCGCCTATATGTGCCTGACCCTGCTGACGATCTTCACCGGCTCTCTGCTGGCCTACCATGAGGGACACCTCAAGAAGCGCCTGGCCTGGTCGTCCGTCAGTCAGGTGAGCTACATCCTCTTCGGCCTGTCCACCATGAACCCCATCGGCCTGGCGGGCGCGGTGCTGCATGCCATCGCCCACAGCCTGGCCAAGGACACGCTGTTCATGTCCGCCGGTGCGATCATCCTGAAGACCGACAAGACCCAGGTTTCCGATCTGCGCGGCATCGGCAGGAGGATGCCCGTGACCCTGGCGTGCTTCACCGTGGCGAGCCTGAGCCTGGTGGGCATCCCGCCGTGCATGGGCTTCATCAGCAAGTGGTATCTGGCGCAGGGCTCTCTGGCCGCGACGGGGGTCTCCGCCGCGCTGAACATCGTCGGCCCGGCGGTGCTGCTCATTTCCGCCCTGCTGACGGCCGGCTACCTGTTCCCGGTGGTGATCCGCGGCTTCATCACCGGGCATGACGTGCCCGCCGAGGCCATCCGGAAGGACGATGCCCCCCGGATGATGCTCATCCCCCTGCTGGTGCTGGCGGTGCTGAGCGTCGTGATCGGCCTGTTCCCCGGCGCGCTGATCGACCTGCTGACCAAGGTCGGCACGGCTCTGATGTAAGGAGGGCGCACGATGCTGATTTTGCTGACGCTGCTTCTCCCGCTGCTGGGCGGTGCGCTGATGGGCGTGATCCGCTTTCCGTCGGGGAAGGTGCGGGCGATCTATGTGGAGACCATCGTCTGCGCGACGAGCCTGATGGTGCTCTCGCTCCTGCTGACGCGGACGGAAGAGACCGTCATCCTGTATCACCTGATCGACCAATTCCCCCTGGCGTTCCGGCTGGACGGCCCGGCATGCGTGTTCGCCGGACTGGTGGCGCTGCTCTGGCCGATCGCGAGCCTCTATGCCTTTGCGTACCTCAAGCATGAGGAGCGCGAGAACACCTTCCTGGCCTGGTACACCATGTCCTATGCGGTGACGCTGTCCGTGGCGTTCTCCGCGAACCTCTTCACCCTCTATGTCTTCTATGAATGCCTGACCCTGGTGACGCTGCCCCTGGTCATCCACAAAAAGGACACGCTGTCCATCCGCGCGGGCCGCAAGTACCTGGTCTACTCCATCACCGGCGCGGCGCTGGCGTTCATCGCCATGGTGTGCATCAGCTTCTATTCCGGCACGACGGATTTCGTCCTGGGCGGTGTGCTGACAGCGGACAAGCTCGCCGGGCATGAGACGCTGCTGCTGGTGGCGTTCCTCCTGGCCTTCATCGGCTTCGGCACGAAGGCGGCGGTGTTCCCCATGCATGCGTGGCTGCCCGCTGCCTCCGTCGCCCCCACCCCCGTGACGGCGCTGCTGCACGCGGTGGCGGTGGTCAACACGGGTGCATTCGCTGTGCTGCGCGTGACGTACTATTCCTTCGGCACATCCTTCCTGTCGGGCACATGGGTGCAGACGGCCGCGGTGCTGCTGGCCTGCGTGACGATCGTGTTCGGCTCGGGCATGGCCGTGAAGGAGCAGCACCTCAAGCGCCGTCTGGCCTGGTCGACCATCTCCAATTTGAGCTACATGCTCCTGGGTGTGGCGCTGATGTCCCCGGCGGGGATGGTCGGCAGCCTGACCCACATGGTCATGCACGGCGTGACCAAGATCACCCTGTTCTACTGCGCGGGCGCGATCCTGATCCGCACGGGCAAGGAATATGTGCAGGACGTGCGCGGCTTTGCCAAGCTGATGCCGCTGACCTGCGCGGCCTTCGTGGTGGCGGGCATGTCCCTGGTGGGCACACCGCCGCTGGCCGGGTTCGTCAGCAAGTACAACCTGCTGACGGCTGCGGCGGACGCGGGGACACTGGGTGTCATCGCCATCGCGGCGCTGATCGTCTCCGCCATCCTGACGGCGATCTACCTGTTCACGGTCATCGGCCCGATGTATTTCCGCCCGCTGAACGCGGACATGGCGCATCTGGCGGACTTCAACCGCGACCCGGGCTGGCAGATGCTCCTGCCCTTCATGCTGCTGATTGCCGCCGTGATCGTCCTGGGACTTTGCAGCGGTTCGCTGGTGAGCTTCCTGCGGGATGTGTCCGCCGGTGTGACATTCTGATGAAAGGAGGACGCGAAACATGCTTCTCATTCCCGTTGTGATCCTCCTGCCCATGGTGATGGCCATTTTCAGCGCATGCGTGAGCAAGCGCAGCGCCTTCCTGCGGGACGCGCTCTTTGTGGGCACGGGCATCGTGACCTTTGCGCTGTGCGTGCTGCTGGCCTGTCAGGGGGAGACGGCGCTGACCCTCCCCGGCGTGTGCGGCTTCGGCCTGACCTTTCAGGCGGACGGCTTCCGTGCCTTGTACGGCTGCATCGCGGCCTTCATGTGGATGATGAGCGGCGCTTTCTCGCCGGAGTACTTCAGCCATCATGGTGAAAACCGCGGACGCTACAGCCTGTTCAACCTCCTGACCCTCGGCGCGACACTGGGCGTGTTCTACTCCGCCGACCTGTATACGACGTTCATCTTCTTCGAGATGATGTCGATCACCAGCTTCGTCCTGGTGGCGCATGAGGAGACCCCCGGCGCGATGAAGGCCGCATACACCTACCTGGCGGTGGCGGTCATCGGCGGCATGACAACGCTGATGGGCCTGTTCCTGCTCTACAAGCAGCTGGGTACCCTTGCCTTCGACGCGATGCAGGCCGCCCGTTCCGCCGGGGACACGAACCTGACAGCGGCTTCCTGGCTGGTGGTGGTGGGCTTTGCCGCCAAGGCGGGGCTGTATCCGCTGCACATCTGGCTGCCCAAGGCGCACCCGGTCGCCCCCGCACCGGCATCCGCCCTGTTGTCCGGCATCCTGACCAAAAGCGGCATCTTCGGCCTGATCGTGGTCTGTTCCCGCCTGATGCCGGGCGATGCGGCCTTCGGCAACCTGCTGCTCATCCTCGCCTGCGTGACGATGTTCCTGGGGGCGCTGCTGGCGCTGTTCAGCGTCGACCTCAAGCGCACGCTGGCCTGTTCGTCCATGAGTCAGATCGGCTTTATCACCGTCGGCCTGGCGACCATGGTGCTCCTGGGCGAAAACGGCGCGCTGGCGGCCTACGGCACGGTGATGCACATGGCGAACCATTCGCTCATCAAGCTGGTGCTGTTCATGGCGGCGGGCGTGGTGTACATGAACACCCACAGCCTGAACCTGAACGAGATCCGCGGCTATGGGCGGAAGAAGGTCGTGCTGCACCTCTGCTTCCTGCTGGGAGCGCTGTCCATCGCGTGCATCCCGCCCATCGGCGCGGGGTACAACTCCAAATCCCTGCTGCATGAGGGACTTCTGGAGCTGATCGCCCATCAGCAGGCGCATGGCGGCATGTGGATGCCCTACAAGGCGGCGGAGATCCTCTTCCTGATCTCGGGCGGACTGACCGTTGCCTACATGGTCAAGCTGTACATCTGCATCTTCTGGCAGAAGCACCCGACCCGTCAGGCGGAATACGACACCGGGCGCTCGTTGAACCCCGTGTCCGCCGTGGCGCTGATCGGCTCGGCCATCGTGCTGCCGCTGCTGGGAGCAATGCCGTCGACCTTCCTCAGCCCGCTGGGCGAAAGGAGTGCGGCCTTCTTCGGACAGCAGACCGTCCCCCATGCCATCGCGTATTTCAGCGCGGAGAACCTCTCCGGCGCGGCCATTTCCATTGGCATCGGTGCGGCGACCTATCTGCTGATCGTCCGCCCCCTGCTGATGCGCAAGGACGCGGACGGCTCGCGCGTGTATGTCGACCGCTGGCCTGCCCGTCTCGACCTGGAGGACGGCCTCTACCGTCCCGTGCTGAACGGCGCACTGGCCTTTCTGGGGAAGGTGCTGGGCTTCGTGGCGCACATCCCGGACAGCCCCTTCGTGCTGACCTTCCTGCCCCGCGCGGTGACAGCCATCGTCCGCGGCATCGCCGAGCTCCCCGAGCTGCTGGCGCTCCTGCTGCGCCGGACGGTCTTCGCCGTCACCCATGCCCATCTGAAGCCCCCGGTGGGCAACCGCTTCACCTACACCCTGGGGCGGATGATGAACGCCGTGGCACGCATGCTGAACCGCATTCTCCATCGCGAGCGCCCCTTCCGCACCGACTTTGAGTATGTGCTGGATGCCTCCTGGTCGGAGCTGCGCAAGACCACCAGCGGCTTTGCGGTGAGCGTCAGCTTCGGGCTGCTGCTGGCCTGCATCGGCCTGTACCTGACCTTCCTGTATCTGCTGCACTGATGCGGCCGATCGATCTTGTTGCCTTTGGGCGAAAAGCTGCGCCTTCCCGTTTCGGGAGGGCGCCCTGTTTTTGCCAAACCCCGACAGTCCAACGGTTTGCGCGTCCAGTTCGTCATGAAGGCATAACAAACCGGAGCATGCAGCGTTTTGTCATCGATCCGCCGTCAAAATTTAATATTTCGGGAAACACGGAAAACACAAGGGATTGAGGCGCGTGGCGCGGATTTCTACCAAATATGCCATTGCAATGCCTCATGAGGCGTGATATGATGTGTATCGCGCCGAAAACGCAAAACACAAGATATAGTTTCGCCCAATGGCATTACCTACTATTTATGCGGTCTTCATTGTTCCAATGAGACCGCTTCATCTACGCAGGAGGGGTCGCACATGAGTATCCGCAACATCCGCAAGCGCGACGGCCGCGAGGTGGCGTTCGATCAGCAGAAGATCGAACAGGCCATCTTCGCCGCGTTCAAGGCATCCGGCAGCGCCAAGGGACACGAGACCAGCACGCTTCTGGCACAGCAGGTCGTCCAGCAGATGGAGAACGACGAATCCATCTCCGGCACGCCCACCGTCGAACAGGTGCAGGACACCGTCGAGCGCGTGCTGATCGAAAAGGGCTTCGTGCGCAGCGCCAAGGCCTACATCCTCTACCGCGCCGAACGCAGCCGCGTCCGCCAGATGAACACCCGGCTGATGCGCACCTTCGAGGACATCGTCTTCAAGGACGCGATCGACTCCGACATCAAGCGCGAAAACGCCAACATCAACGGCGACACCGCCATGGGATCGATGCTCAAATTCGGCTCGGAGGGCGCAAAGCAGTTCTACGAGACGTATGTGATGGATCCCCGCTTCGCCGAGGCGCACCGCGAGGGTGACATCCACATCCACGATATGGACTTCTATACCCTGACCACCACCTGCTGTCAGATCGAGCTGAAGAGCCTGTTCAAGGGCGGCTTCTCCACCGGCCACGGCTACCTGCGCGAGCCCCAGGACATCACCTCCTACGCGGCGCTGGCGTGCATCGCCATCCAGGCCAACCAGAACGATCAGCACGGCGGACAGGCCATCGTGGACTTCGACTACGGCATGGCACCCGGCGTGGAGAAGACCTTCATCAAGCGGTATCGGCTGAATCTGGCGCGGGCGCTGGAGCTGCTGCATGACGATGCGGCGGCGGACGCACATGCGGCGGACATCATCGCCGCGCTGAAGGACAGGGAGCTCGCCCCCACCCTGCTGGAGCAGCCCGAGCACCGCGCCGCCCTGAAGGAGGCGCTCCTGGCGCTGGACATGGACGCTGCGTCCGCCGAACGCATCATGGATTTCGCCCAGCACCGCTCCGAGCAGGAGACCGACAAGGCCACCTATCAGGCCATGGAGGCGCTCATCCACAACCTGAACACCATGAACTCCCGCGCCGGCGCACAGGTGCCCTTCTCCTCCATCAACTACGGCATGGATGTGTCCCCCGAGGGACGCATGGTCATGAAGAACGTGCTCCTGGCCACGGAGGCCGGTCTGGGCGGCGGCGAAACGCCGATCTTCCCCATCCAGATCTTCCGCGTCAAGGAGGGCGTGAACTTCAACCCCGGCGACCCCAACTACGACCTGTTCAAGCTGGCGATCCGCACAAGCGCGAAGCGCCTCTTCCCGAACTTCTCGTTCCAGGATGCGCCCTACAATCTGCAGGATTACAAGCCCGGCCATCCGGAGACCGAAATTGCCTATATGGGCTGCCGCACTCGCGTCATTGGCAACGCCTATGACCCGGAAAAGCAGATTTCCAACGGCCGCGGCAACCTCTCCTTCACTTCCGTCAACATCGTGCGCGCCGCGATCATGGCCAACCACAACA
>CAZJOA010000008.1:24636-38149 GCA_964547515.1 uncultured Faecalibacterium sp. | reverse complement strand
ACTTTTTTCATGTCAGGCGTTTTGCCGGCGCTTTTGCCGGGCATCCGCCCTCATCGACAGGAGCAGCAGCACCGCCGTCAACCCACCCAGGGTGACGAACGTGCCCTCCAGCACCGTCAGCGTCAGCTGCCACCATGGCATGACCGGCACGACCTTGCTGCCCGCTGAATAGCCGTTCATCGCGGCGGAATGATTCGCAATGGTGTACAGGTAGCGCTTCACGGCCTGACGCACCGCCTGACGGAACGCCGCGCCGGACGCATAGCCGTCGAACTGCGCCTTTGCGCCGCTGGGATCGAGGAACAGGTCCGTGCCCTGCGCCAAAGCATCGTAGGACATGTAGGCATTCTGCCCCAGCGCCATGTCGGTCAGCACCACGCCGTCAAACCCGAATTCGCCCCGCAGGATGTCCTCCATCAGCGCTTCGCTCGCGCTCGTCCAGATGCAACCCGCCCGGTTGAAGGAGCTCATCACCCCATGCGCATGTCCGCGCGTGGGCGCAACGGCGTATTCAAACGGCCGCAGGTACAATTCGCGTGCGCTCTGCTCGTTCAGCCAGATGCCCACGCCGATGCGGCTGTCCTCCTCGTCGTTGAAGACATAGTGCTTCACATACGGGATGACCCCCTTGGCCTGAAGCCCCTGGATCTCCTCCGACACAGCCACGCCCGACAGGTACGGGTCTTCGGAGAAGTACTCATGTGCCCGTCCCCCGAACGGCGTGCGATGCAGGTTCACGCCGGGGAGATACATGCCCGTCACGCCCACATGCAGCGCGTCCTCCGCGATGGCATCGCCGATCCTGCGGATGACCTCCCGGTTGAACGACGATGCCCAGATGCCCTCCGACGGGAAGGACACATCCTCCGCGCTGTCCACCACGCCGGTGGGGCCGTCCTCGGCCTTGGTCTCCGGCAGCGTCACGCTCGACGCGCCCTTCGTGCCGTACCCCGACAGCATCACTATGTCGGTCTGCTCCTGCCAGGTCATCTGATCCAGCAGATCGTCCCAGAGGGCATCGTCATACGCCGCACCGCGCAGCATGATAAGCGACAGGCCGTTCTCTGCGCCGTAGGTGGGCATTTCCGCGCCGTCCCTTTCGGCGATGGCCTTTGTGCTCAGCAGGTCAGCCGCCATTTGCGCATTCACCGTCAGCTCCACCGCCGCCCGGGGGAAGGTGTCCGCCCAGTTGCTGCGGCTGACGTAGGTGACGCGGTTCTCGCCGCGCCCCTCATACTTGTTGATGTCCGCAAAGTCCAGCCGGTTGGTGATCGCCTCGCCCGTTTCGGCCGATACGGCATAGGTGGCGGTGTCCAGGCGGATGTCCTCCCCCACCAGCGCCGCAAAGGCCGCATCTCCCGGGGCATCCATGCCGTCGGCGACCGTCTTCCCCTTGCGCGCAAGGATGTTGTTCAGCGCGTCATGGGCGGACGCTCCCACCGCCAGGTAGTACGCCCCTTCCTCCAGGATGTAGGTGCAATAGCCATTGGCATCGTAGGTCTTGAAGCTCTCGCGCGGCACGGGGATGGTCAGCGTCTGACTTTCGCCGGGCTGGAGCAGCGCCGTCTTGTCAAAGCCGACCAGCTCCACGGAGGCCTTCTCCACGCCCATTTCCGCATCATAAGCCGTGTAGGGCTTTTGCAGATAGACCTGCACGACCTCCTTGCCTGCATACTCGCCCGTATTGGTCACGGTGACGGTCACATCATAGCCCGCGGACGTTTCCTGCACGCGATAGTCGCTGAACGCGAATGTCGTGTAGGACAGCCCATAGCCGAAGGGCCGGGACACAACATCCGCATAGGTGTACTCCCCCACCCCGTCGCGCCCCAGGACACGATCCTCATAGCGCGTTTCGTAATAGCGGTAGCCGACGTAAATGCCCTCGACATACACGCCGAAGCGCTTCTGGGCATCGGAGGTCAGCAGGTCGCTGTTCCCGTACTTGCCGGAGAACGTGCCCGCGCTGTTTTGCAGCACCCAGGAGGCCATCGCGGGCGATGAGAAATTGTCCTTGACATAGGTGTCCGCCAGCTTGCCCGAGGGAACGACCTCCCCCACCAGCGCCTTGGCCACTGCCGTCACGCCGCCCATGCCCACATTGCCCACCCACAGGCAGGCATCCACATCCACCGTATAACGGTTTCCGCTGACCTCCACCGTCCAGTTGTCGTCCAGGAAGGCCGTCTCAAAGAGCAGCGCCGTGTTGATGAGCACCACGATGGCATCCAGCTCGCCGTCCGCCTTCATCTGCGTCAGCTCGGCCAGGATCCCGATCTCCTCCGCCGTCAGCGAAAGGTAGCTGCCGTCGTAGCCATCGCTCTTCCTGGTGGACGCATCCGCCCCTTCGCCGCCCAGCCGTCCCAGGACGACAATGGCCGTTCCGCCCGTTTGGCGGATGGATGCCTGCGCATCGGCGGAATAGCTGCTCCAGGGCAGCGCGTTCACCTTGTAGACCGGATCGCCCTTGCGGCTGTAGGTGACGGCCTGCTCGGAGGGGTGCGCGGCATAGAAATCCCACAGGGTGGCATTCACATGCAGGCCGACCTCCTCCAGCGCTGCCTTCAGGGTCGGATACTTCGTGGCATCGATCGCGCCCGATCCGGATGAACCATAGCTGAAGCCATAAGCCGTTTGCAGGACGGTGCTGACGCTGCTGCCGGGCTTGAGGGGCAATGCCCCCTCATTCTTGAGCAGCACCAGACCCTCGGCCTCGGCCTCTTCGCTGACGGCGCGGCCATAGGCGGTCACGTCCGCCGTGGTGAGATAGTCCCGCGTAAAGTACGCCGTGTCTCCCGCGTCCGTATCGCTCGCCACCAACTTGTAGGAATCCGTTTTCAGCGCGTAATTCAGCGCCGGTGCATACGCCGCAGCGGCATCCCCCACGACGGAGAACACGATGGCCAGCGTCAGAAACCAGACCATCAGCGTCCGCCACAGCTTCGTTTTCGTCAGCAGCTTATGCATGGTGCTCTCCTTTCGCGCGGTATTCGCTCTTCTGCCGGACAGCCGACAGCAGCGCCGCGATCCACGCCAGCAGCCCCGAAATGGTCGTCAGCAGAAAGCCGATGCTCAACTGATTCCCGTCGATGCCCACCAGCACATTCGATATGTAGGACAGCTGGGACAGCAGGAACTCCAGCCACGTCCACAGACCCAGCAGGTACATGGCGAACTTGCCCAGCTTCACCTCCAGGAGCGAAAAAACCGCGTCCAGGAGGATGCATCCGCCCAGCATCACCAGCACCTTGGCGGAAAGCACGGGCGTGAAGGTCGATCTGCCCGTGAGGCAGTAGCTGACCAGCATGACGACCGTCAGCACGAGCGCGGTCACCGCCAGATGCGAGGACGCATCCCTGCGCTGCCGATCCTGAAGAACAGTGCCGTCCATTGTGAAGCGATTCCCCTTCCGTTGTCAGGTCAGTTGGCGAACTGCGGATTGTAGGTGATGGGCATCAGCACGCCGTCAGTGTAGAGATACAGGCAGTCCACCAGCGGCGCTGCGGCCTTCATCGTGCCGCCAACGCCCTTGATGTCATTGTTGACCATCAGCTCGATGGCGTTGTAGCCCGCCTTGACCGACACATGCTCCGCGACGACGAAATCCTGGAAGTCCTTCACACGGCTGCTGAATTCGCTGTAGGACTCGATCGTGCACGGGAACTCGAACAGCTGCTCATACGCCTCGGCCTCCTCATCGTAGTTGATGCCCACGATGAGCTGATCGCCCTTGACATCGATGCTGTTGTACTGGGCGGACAGGCGCAGGACGATGGTCAGGTCGTCAATGTCCTCCGCCGCCTCGAATTCAAAGCTCAGGTATGCGCCGGGATAGTACAGCCAGCTGACATAATAGCCGTTGGAGGCCGTCCGGCTGTCCGTGTCGTCCCCCGTGACCATGCCCGTGCCCGTGGTCGAGCCGGAATAGCCGCTGCCGTACTTGTTCTCCAGATTCGTCCATTCCGCCTCCAGGGTATAGCGGTTCTTGAGGTTCTCCGCGGCGGACTCTCCGCCCTCTTCGCCCAGGGCACAGCAGCCGACGCTCAGCGCCAGCGCACACAGCCCGGACAGGAGCTTCTTGCACTTCATCTTTCTTCCACCTTTTTCACGATTTGACCGTTGGGCGACACAGTTGCGCCTGCATCGCCCAACGGCGGGGAGGATGCGTCACCCGGGAATGGCAAGCCCACGGGTGACGCGGGGATCGCTTACTTTGTCCAGCTCACGCTGATCTGGCCGTCCGCAGCCGTCCATGCACCGGTCTCGTTCGCACCGGCGATGGGGCCGGCAGCTGCCACATTCAGCACGGCCGTGCCGTCCTCCCGGATGTGGAGGATCATCTCCGCCGCAAAGGGCGCGTTGGGATCGCCCATGGCCAGGGAGTAGGTATACTTGTCGCCTTCCTGCGCGTCAACGAGGTTGGCCGTGGTCTTGAAGAGCTGATGCTCGCCGATGGACCAGGCAAAGCCGGTCTCACCCTCGGCAAAGGACACGTCCTCGGGCTTGACCTCGAAGCCGGCCATGCCGCCGCCGCCCATACCGCCGCCCATGCCGCCGCCACTGGAGACTTCCACTTCCTTGTTCTCCTCCAGCTCGGCATCCATGTCCGGGGTGGGAACGCCGTCGTCATTCACGAGCAGCTTGTAAGTCCAGGTCAGGTAACGGTTGAAGGGCTGCTTGTCGTCGTTGACCAGATCGCTGCACACCCAGCCGTCGATCAGCACATGCACGGTGATCTTGTATTCGCCGTTCTCCGTGGGAACGCCGGAAAGGGTCGCCGTCGCGGGATCGAAGGTCATCCCCGCAGGCAGATCACCTTCGATGGTGTATTCCGCCGTGTACAGGGGGGTCTTCACGCCATTCTCGTCCACGGTGTAGGTGCTCTTCGCCTCGCCGGACAGGCCGAAGGTCAGCGCCGCCTCAGCACCCTTGACGAAGGTGCGCTCCTGCGCGGTGAATTCCGGCAGCTTCGTCAGCGAATGGCCGTTCAGGTTCGTCAGCGCGTTGGACTCGATGTACAGGATGCGCGCCGCCAGCATGCGCAGGTAGTACCACTGGCTGTAGTTCTCCACCTCTTCGCCGCGATAGCCGCCCTTGACATTCTCATCGGCGATGCTGCCGCGGTCGTTGTACATCACGGTGGTGGTGGCGAAGTTGTCGCCGTAGAAGTCATACTCGGTGTCCCATGCGCCGGTGTAGGCATAGAACTTGCCGGTCTCCGCGTCGTAGCGGCCGGAAATGGCGGGAATGCGCCCATTGAGCGGCAGCGGCACGACGAAGGAACGCATCATGCTGGCCATGGTGGTGCAGCGGGAGAAGCCGGAATAGCCATCGGTGATGAAGAAGCCGTTCCAGCCCCACTGATCCACGACCATACCTTCCATCAGGCGGTTGTTGGAGGACGTGGGCACGCCGCAGAAGCGCGCAAAGCCCGTCATGGAGGAGGAAGAACCGCCCTCCTGCATGCACATCTGGAAGACCTTGAAGTAGATCTGACGGGCTGCCTGCTCGGACAGCCAGACCATGTTCTCCATGCCGTCGCGGCAGGTCTCCTGGTCATTCAGGGCGAAATGCTTGATGTAGCAGGTGACGCCCATGGCTTCCATGCCGGCGGTCAGTCCGGCAGCCATGTAGCCGCCCACCAGGCCGTCCTGGGACATATACTCGTAGTTGCGGCCGGAGAAGGGGCTGCGATGGGTGTCCATTTCCGGTCCGCCCCACGCGGACCAGCCATTGTACAGGCTCAGGTTGCCGCGCACCTGACCGATCTCATACGCCAGAGCGGTGTTCCAGGTCGCGGTGATCGTCGGCGCGTCCACCCACAGGAAGGTGTCGCCATTGTTGTTGTAGCTGTCCTTCTGCTGATTCGCCGCCTTGCCGATATTCGGCAGACCGGTGGAACGCCACATGTTCGTGTTCTTGCGGATGAGGGTGGTCATTTCCTCGACGGTGAGCTGATTCATGAACGCATTCCACTCGTCGGTCAGCGTGCCGTCCTCATCAAAGAGCGCCTTGCCGGACATATCGGCCAGGACGATGGCGTAGGTGCCGGTCTCCTCGTCCACCACGCCCTGACCCTGCGCCCAGCCCTCCGCAATGGCTTCCTCGGAGGTGTGGTAGGTCTCGTCACCCTCCTTGTCCGCCGCGGAGAACTGATTCCAGTAGTCCAGATGCGCCACATAGCTCTCGGAGAACACCAGATCACCCTCGGCGGGCGTCGCGGGGAAATAGGTCAGGAAGGTGTCGCGGGTGAGCAGCACTTCCTTGCTTTCGCCGTCGGCCATGAGGTTCTCGGTGCGCAGGGAGTTGAAGATCTGATAGTGATCCGCATCGGTATCGGTCGCCCAGACATTGCCGTCGATGTGCTCGTTCGCCTCGAAGGACTCGGAGAAGATGGCTTCGCTGTTCTTGCCGCTGAAGTCATCCAGCACCAGACGGGCAGCACCATGCGAACCGCTCCCGGTGGTCTCCGCCAGGGTGAACCGCACCTCGGCGTATTCATCAGCCGTGTCCGCCAGATCGGTCGCCATGTCGTAGTGCGAGGTGTTCATCGCGCGGATGATCCACTCGCCGGTCTCCATGGTGTAGCCGGTCACGCCCTCGGAATAGGCATCGGTGTAATCAAAGGGGACCATATCCTGCACGTTGACGCTGACCAGGACGGTCTCGCTCTCACCGGGCTGGATGATGCCGGACTTGCCGAAGCCCGCCAGGGTCACGAAGGACTTCTGGAGCTTGGCGGTCTCGGGGTTGTACGGCGCGGTGACGTAGATCTCCACGACCTCCTTGCCGGCCATGTCACCGGTGTTGGTCACGGTCACGGGGATCACCAGGGTCTTCACCTTCGCGGGCTTGCCGTCCGCAGAGGAGAGGTTCTCGGCGGTCATGTCCGTCGCAAGGTTGAAGCCCTCCACCAGCGTGTCATCGGCGGATTCCAGCGCTCCGCCATAGGCAGTGATCGCTTCCGCGTCGATATTCAGGCTGAAGGTCGTGTAGCTCAGACCCGAACCAAAGGCGAAGGTCACGTTCTTCTTCCACCATTCGCCTGCGGCATACGCGGCCTGCTCCGCGACGGTCTCGCCGGGGGCATTCTCACGGGTGACGGTATGCACCACGCCGTTGCCCTGATACTGGATGGTCTCGTTCTCCAGCAGCGCCTCGTAGATGGCGGCGTACAGGGTCTCCCAATAGGCATAGCCCAGATAGATGTCCTCCTCATAATCCGTGCCGTAATAGGCATTCTGATTATGGGAGCCATAGGTGATGGCGGTATTGCCGCGCTCCAGGTAATCGTCGTAGTTGCCGTTGCCCTCGTAGGCGGTCACGCTCGTGCCGTACTGCCCGACATAGTAGATGTTCTGACTGCCGGTCTGGGCATTCCAGGCGTAGTTGTTCCAGGTGGGATCAGCGGTGAAATCGGTGTTCCACTCGTCCACCAGCCGGCCGGAGGGATTCACCAGACCCGCCAGGATGCTGCCGACCGCAAAGTGCCCGGTCTCACCGCCGCGACCCATCAGCAGGATGCCGTTGATGCGCTCATCCTCCCGCAGGTCGTAGCATTCCATGGCGTTGGAGGTGTTCAGCACCACGATGACCTTCTCGCAGCTCTTGGCCACATAGTCGATCAGCGCTTCCTCAGCGTCCGTCAGCATGAGGTAGTGCTTGTACTCCTTGCCGGTCTTGCTGTAATTGGCGCTCGTACCCGCCACCTCATACGACGCGGATGACCCCATCGGGCCGCCGCCACGGCTGCCGGTCTGGGCGACCTCAGCCACTTCGCCGGTGTACAGCGCGTCATGCGCCACCCTGGAGGGCTGCTCGCCGTACATGCCGTCGTTGACCTCGGGGGTAATCATGTCCAGATCAGCACCCTCGCCGCCGTAGCGCGCCAGGACGATCACGCCGACCTCGCTGTAATCAGCAATGGAAGCAGCCGCTTCCTCGGAGAATTCCAGGGTCTCATCGCCGCAGTCGCCGGTGGAGAAGCCCTTGGCGGCATAGAAATCCGCCATGGTGGGGTTGACATCGAAGCCGGCAGCGGTCAGGCCGTCATAGATCGGGCCGCGCTGGCTGACATCAAAGTCCGTATGCTTCTTATAGGCGCTGCTGCTGGTCGGGCCTGCCACCGTCGTGGACGACGCAATGCCGAACACGCTGACCTTTTCCTTGCCCGTCAGCGGCAGTGTGCCGTCGTTCTTCAGCAGCACCTGACCTTCTTCTGCCGTCTGTGTGTTGACCTCGCCGACATGCTCCAGCAGCTCCGCATAGCTGCCGAAGCGGGAGTAGTACTTGCCGTTTGCCTCCAGCACCGCTGCCGATGCGGGGGCTGCCATCGTCAGGCACATCACCAGCGCCAGCACGGCGGCCATGATGCTCCGTCCCATATGCTTGGAAACCATCTTCATGCAACTCTTCCTTCCTGATTCTCATGAGCCGGACACGCCCCTGTGACGACATCGTCCCTCCCCTCTGCACCGTTTGGCGCATGCCGCGGCCAATTCATGGTTTCATTATAGGGGCGCGACCGCATGGGGGCAAGCGAACCGCGACAAACAGCGCAAGCGCGGAACAAGAGGGCATTCGCCGGAATGAACGGTCGATTTTCGGCACAAGCGGCTGGCGGATGCGGTGCACATTTTGCCGGACAGCACAAAAAGCGCCCCTCGCTTTTGCGAAGGACGACACGCCGGACGGTCGACCCGTCCGTATTTCATTTTGCCCGCAGCTCCAGAACGCGGTTCAGGATGTCCTCCGCCAGCGCCTTTTTGGTGCGCAGCGGGCATTCCGTCACCGTGTCAGCCGTGATGAGCGTGGCGATGTTCGTATCCACATTGAAGCCCGCGCCCGGCTGACTCACATCGTTGGCGACGATCAGGTCGAGGTGCTTCGAATCCAGCTTGCGCCGGGCATTGGTCAGCAGATTCTCGGTCTCTGCGGCAAAGCCCACCAGGGTCTGTCCCGGACGCTTCGCAGCACCCACGGCTGCGGCGATGTCCGGATTCTCCACCAGCTCCACCACAAAGGGCTGACCGTCATGCGCCTTCTTGTGCTTCTGCGCATAGGTGGTGGCGAAGCGGTAGTCCGCCGGTGCTGCCGCCTGGATGACCACATCCATGGCCGGGACAAGGGATGTCACCGCGTCGAAGAGGTCGCGGGTGGACTCCACGCGCACCACATCGCACTTTTCGGGCAAGGCCGCCGTGACACTCCCCGCCACCACGGTGACGGCTGCACCGCGCCGCGCCGCTGCCTCGGCGATGGCAAAGCCCATCTTGCCGGAGGAATCGTTGGTCATGTAGCGCACGGGGTCAAGGCGCTCCCGGGTCGCACCGGCTGTGACCAGCACGCGCAGACCCGCCATGTCCTGCACGGGACAGAGCAGCTGCGCGATGGCCTCCACGATGGCGGAGGGCTCGCTCATGCGGCCCGAACCGCTGTCCCCGCACGCCAGATAGCCTGCGTCCGGCCCGACGAAATGCACCCCGCGCGCCTTGAGCGCCGCACAGTTCGCCTGGGTGATCTCCGCCGTCCACATGCCCGTATTCATCGCCGGGGCGACGAGGACGGGGGCTTTTGTGGCCAGGACGGTGGTGGACAGCATGTCATCCGCGATGCCATGGGTCATTTTGGCGATGACATTCGCCGTGGCCGGGACGATGGCGAAGACATCCGCCCGCTTTGCCAGGGCGATGTGCTCCACCTCCCAGGTCTCGGGACGGGCGAAGGTATCCGTCACCACCGGGTGGTTCGAAAGGGTCTCGAAGGTCAGCGGCTGAACGAATTCCGTGGCGTTCTTCGTCATGATGACGTAGACCTCCGCGCCCATCTTGCGCAGCCGGGACACGACCTCGCAGGCCTTATACGCCGCGATGCCCCCCGTCACCCCCAGGACGACGGCCTTCCCCGTCACATCACAGGGCATTGCTCTCGTCCTCGCTGGGACGATCGTAGGTAATCATGCCGCGGTTGATCTCCTCCACGGCGACCTTGAGGGGCTTCATGCCGGTGGAATCGTTGATGAGGGGCTGGCTGCCGCCGACGATCTGACGGCCGCGCTTGCTGGCCTCCACCACCAGGGTATAACGGGAATCGGAATGCTGGAGCAGCTCCAGGACGTTGGGATCAACAATGGACATCTATTTTTCCTCCTTCTCAGACGATGGGGACAAGTCTATCCGCAAAGCCCTCACGGGCATTTTGCCTTATTCCTCCGGCACGTCCACGCGGTAATAGGCGCTGGCGTGCTTCTCAGCCTCGATGATGGCCTGGAGCGTGCGGACGCATTCCTCCAGGTCGTCGTTAATGACCTGATACTGATATTTCCCGCGCTGGCTGATCTCCCAGATGGCGTTGTGCAGCCGCCGCTCCACGGCCTCGGGCGTTTCCGTCGCCCGACCCGTCAGCCGTTCCCGCAGCACCTTCATGCTTGGCGGCAGGATGAAGATGGACACCTTCTCCTTCTCCGCGGCAATGACGTTCAGCGCACCCTGCACGTCGATGTCCAGCACCACGTTCTCGCCCTGCGCCAGGCGTTCATACACCTCGCTGCGCAGCGTGCCGTAGCGGTTGCCGTGCACATTGGCATGCTCCACAAAGGCATCCTGCGCCACGAGGGCATCATACTGTTCGTCGGTGACAAAGTGATAATGCACGCCGTCGATCTCACCGGGACGCGGCGCACGGGTCGTGGCGCTGACGGAGAAGACCAGGCTCGGGTCGGCCTCCATCAGCCGCTGGATCAGCGTGCCCTTGCCCGTGCCGGACGGCCCGGAGATCACCAGCAGCATGCCCTTGCGTGTTTCGATCATTCGTACTGACCTCTTATCCATCGGGGCTTTCGCCCGCCGTATTCATACCGCGTTCTGGATCTGCTCGCGGAGCTTCTCGATCTCGCTCTTCATGTCCACCACGCATTGGGCGATGGACGCATCGGAGCACTTGGAGCCGATGGTGTTGCTCTCCCGGTTCATCTCCTGGATGAGGAAGTCCATCTTCTTGCCCGTTTCGCCGGGCTGGTCAAGATAGCGCCGGAGCTGGGTGATGTGGCTCTCCAGCCGGGACAGCTCCTCATCGATGGCGCATTTGTCCGCCATGAGGGCGACCTCCTGCGCCAGACGCGCCGGCTCGACCGGTTCGATGGGCAGCTTCGTCAGCCGTTCCGTCAGCCGGGAACGATATTCCTCCACTACCTGCGGCGCGTAGTCCACGATCCTCGCCCGCAGTGCCGACACGGCTTCCAGATGGACGGCCAGATCCGCACGAAGGCTCTCGCCCTCCCGCAGGCGCATGTCATCCAGCTGCGCCACTGCACCCGCCAGCGTTTCCATGCACAGGGCGGACACAGCCTCCTCGTCCATGGTCGACTCGGTCAGCGTGATGACGCCCTCCAGCTGCATCAGCCGGGTGACGGTCAGGTCGTTCGTCGCGCCCGTTTCCGCTTGCAGCCGTGCCGCCGCCTTCACATAGGCATCCGCCAGGGCCGCATCCGTCCGCACCTCGCGATCGGCGCCCTCCACCTGACGCACCGTGACATACACATCCACATGGCCGCGCGTGAGGCACGCCAGTCCCTTGCGGATGCCATCCTCCAGAAAAAGCAGATCCCGCGGCAGGCGCATGGACACATCCAGATACCGATGGTTGACCGCCCGCAGCTCCACCGCGACCTCCCAGCCGCCGCGCTGCTGCTGACTCCGGCCATAGCCCGTCATGCTTCGCATGTTGGCACACCTCCCTGAGTTTATTATACCACGCCGGTTTCCTCTTTGCAAGGCGTTCGCGCGGACTTTCTCGCCTTTCGCGCCCGATGCGGCGGACATTGTGTTCGCCCGTTCCCCTTTGTCCGCCAATTAGGCGAACATATTTTTGCGTTCCCCTTGACAAATCAGCCGTTTTCACCTATAATGCAAACTACCGTTCCCCTTTGTGGCCGAATGACCTGGTCACTGTGGAACACATATTTGCTTTGAAGGAGGCTGAATGGAGTGACCAAAGCAGAGCTGTTGAACACATATCGGGCAAAGGTGATCGAACTGGACGAGCTGCACTACCAGCTGACGCGGGTGGGGACGGACGGGCGACCGAGCGGCTGCCGCACCTGGCAGACGGGCGGCATCGCGCGGGGCACGAACGCACCGGGGGCAGCAGCGCTCCAGCTGGCGGACGGCCTGGAGGCGCTGGTGCAGCGCAAGGAGGAGGAGCTGCGTGCCCTGGCGAAGCCGCTGGAGGCGCTGCTGAGTGAGATCAGCGACGCGCGCACCTACCTGGTCGTGCAGCATTACTACGTCTTGGGACAGACGGACGAGGAGATCGGCCTGCGCTTCGCCATCTCCCGGACGCGCGCCAACCAGCTCCGGCGCAAATTCCTCAAGTCCCTGTGATTGTCAGCCGCTGTCAGCGATTATCTTGCTTTTTCGCGTCAAGTGTGATAGGCTGATAGCGTGGACAAATGGGAACGCACATTCCCGTTTGTTCCCCGGGGCGCTTCTGTCGGCGGAGCGTTCCCTTCCCCCGCAATACGCACGAAAGGAGGCAAGACATGCTTCAACCACCCATTCCCCCTGCCGACATCGCCTCGCCGGACGAGGTGCTCGCCACGCTGACGGAGCTGATGCGCGGCGAGAAGAGCGCCGAACGCCTCAAGGCGGCGGAGCAGCTGGCCAAGTACCACAGCCTGTTCACGCCGAAGGAGGCGGAAGGGGTGTCCGCCGAGGCCGCCGCAGCGATCGAGGCGGCCGTTGCGGCGCTTCAGGCGGAGCATGGCGGCGATGCAGGCTGATGCACTGCGGCTGCTGCTGACGCACCCGGCGCAGGTGGCGCGTCTGTGCGGTTTGAATCGCCTGACGGACGAGCTGCACGCCGGGTGGATGCGCGAGATGCTCCTGGGTCAGGAGGACATGACCCTGCTGGCGCACCGGGGCAGCTACAAGACGACCTGCCTGTCCTTCGCGATGGCGGCGATGCTGCTCTCGCATCCGCAGCGGAACATCATCTTCATGCGCAAGACCGATGAGGACGTGGTGGAGGTGATCCGTCAGGTGAAGATGCTCCTGCGCACGGATGCGCTGCGCCATCTGTCCCGCTTGATCTACGGCGCGGAGGTCGAGCTTTGCCGGACGGACATGTTCAGCGTGCAGCTGAGCAGCTACGCGGCGCTGCGGGGCGCGGTGCAGCTGCTCGGGCTGGGCAGCGGCGGCTCATTGACCGGCAAGCATGCCGATCTGGTCATCACGGATGACATCGTCAACCTCTCCGACCGCATGAGCGCCGCCGAACGCCGCCGCACCCGGCAGGTCTATCAGGAGCTGCAAAACATCCGCAACCCCGGCGGACGCATCATCAACACCGGGACGCCCTGGCATCCGGAGGACGCCATCTCGCTCATGCCCAACATTCGCAGGTGTGACTGCTATCATTCGGGGCTGCTGAGCGAGGAGGCCATCCTCCGGCTGCGGCGTTCGATGAGTCCGTCGCTGTTCGCCGCCAACTACGAGCTGCGCCACATCGCCTCCGA
>CAZJOA010000008.1:4837-24536 GCA_964547515.1 uncultured Faecalibacterium sp. | reverse complement strand
GAGCTGCGCCGGCGCGGCGCGGAGGTCCGCCCCTACGCCGAGCACATGAACAAGCACGTCAAGATCGCGTCCTACCTGCGCAAATGGTGGCCGCATATCGCCTTCGCCCGGGGGACGGATCAGGCGTATGTCAACCAGATCCTGGACTACACCGCGCAGGCCGATCATGATGACGCACCCGACAGCGCCGCATGCCTCATCCGCCTGCTCGACAGACGACAATAGGAGGAAAACCATGTTTACCGACATCACCTGGCAGGATTACCTCGCTGCCAGCGACCGCTTCGCCCTGGTGCTGGAGGCCATCCGGCGCTACAGGGCATCCGCCGAATTCGCCCATGCCCTCGATGCGAACAGCTACTTCCACGGCGAGAACCCCCGCGTCGCCCACAAGACCATCCTGCGCGCCCGCAAGGTTGAAGCCCTCGATCCCTCCGGACGCCGCCGCGTCCGCCCCGCCACCGAGGATGTCGTCGGCCATCGCATCGCCAGCGGCTTCCTGTTCCGCTTCGTCACTCAGCAGAACGAGTTCCTGCTCTCCGAGGGCGTGACGCTCCCCGCCAAGACCAAACGCCTTCTGGGTGCGGATTTCGACCGTCAGCTGGAGCACCTGGGCGAATGCGCCCTGCTGCACGGCTGCGCATGGGGCTTCTGGAACGCCGATCACCTGGAGGTCGTCGAGGCCGCCAAGAACGCCTGGAGCGGCTTCTTCCCCCTGCTGGACGAAATGTCCGGCGAAATACGCCTGGGCATCCAATTCTGGCAGCTCGCGTCCGAACGTCCGATGTACGTCCGCCTGTTCGAGGCCGACGGTGTGCGCATCCTGCGTCAGGACGGCGAAACGCTGCTGCCCGAGGGGGACCTCGAGCCGTACCGCCGCACCCGCTCCGATGACGCGCTGGAATCCGTCATCACCATCGAACCGGGCTATGGCCGGCTGCCGATCATCCCCCTGCGCGCCAACCCCGACGGCGTCAGCGAGCTGACCGCCTCCATCCAGTCCAAGATCGACGCCTATGACGCCATCCTCTCCGATTTTGCCGACAATCTGGAGCGCGCCAACGATGTCTACTGGGTGCTGAACAACTTCGGCGGGACGCTGGACGAGGTGGCCGAGCTGCTGGAGCAGATCAACCGCGTCAAGGCGGTGGCGAACCTCTCCGACGGCACGGGCAGCAGCGCCACGGCTGAGCCCCACACCATCGAGGTGCCCTACGCCGCCCGGCGCGAGGCGCTCAACCTGCTGGAACGCGCCCTCTATCAGGACTACATGGCGCTGGACATGGATGCCCTGAGCAGCTCCAGCCTGACCAATGTGGCCATCCGCGCCTCCACCGCCAACCTCAACCTCAAGGCTGACCGCTACGAATGGCAGGTGCGTCAGTTCATCCACCAGCTGCTGACCCTTCTGGGGCATCCCACGGAGCACATCCGCTTCAAGCGCCAGTGCATCGCCAATGAATCGGAGATCGTCGCTGACATCGCCGCCATGCGTGCCGACATCGATCAGCGCACGGCCTTGCAGCTCAACCCCTACATCCAGGACGAGGAGATCGACGCGCTCCTAAACGAATGAGGAATCCACATTCTGCATTCATAATTCATAATTCCCAATTCCCAATCCCCCCATCTGAAAAAGACGACTCCGAAAGCCCTCCCTTGCACGCAGGGGGGCTTTTCGCGTCGCCCGAAACCACAGCATCCACACTCTACATTCCTAATTCCTAATTCATAATTCCTAATTCCCAACCACCCGACCCCTATGAAACAGGAGGAATATCATGTCCCTGACTCGCAAGCTCCTCAAGGAACTGGAGCTGAACGATACCGCCATCGAGCGCGTCATCGCCGCCCACGTGGAGACCGTCGATTCCCTGCGGGAGGAGCGTGACGCAGCGCGCGCCGAAAAAGAGCAATTCGATGCCGTCCAGCGAGAGCGGGAGGAATACCGCACGCTGGCGCAGACCCATGCCGAAGAAGCCGCACAGGCCCGCGAGGCATTGGAGCGCTATCAGGCGCAGGCGAGGGAGGAGCGCCGCAAGACAGCGCGGCGTTCCGCATTGGCTGAGGCACTGACCGACCAGGGCGCAAACGCGCAGACGATCCCGCTGCTGCTGGACGCGATCGTCCTGCCCGAGGATGCCTGGGACGGCGATGCCCTCAAGGATGCGGCGGACGCTTTGCAGCCCGTCCGCGCGAAGTACGGCGCGGTCTTTGCCACCAAGTCCCCCATCCCCGTCACCCGTGTCAGCCCGCCGATCAACCTCGGCGGCACGCTGACCCGCGCGGATGTGCAGCGCATGTCCCCCGCGGACATCAACCGTAGCTGGAGCGCGGTGCAGAAGGCACTTCGCTCCGTCTGAAATGACAAAAAGGAGTGCATCACAATATGGCTATCACCAGTTTCATCCCCCAGGTCTGGTCCGCCCGTCTCCAGGAGAGCCTGCACAAGGCGCTGGTCTTCGGCAACCTGTGCAACCGCAACTATGAGGGCGACATCGCCCAGTGGGGCGACACCGTCCACATCAACATGCTCAACGACATCACCGTGAAGGAATACACCCCCACGGCGGACATCGAAGACCCCGAGCAGCTCTCCGGCACGGACACCGTCATGACCATCGACCACGGCACCTACTACAATTTCTTCATCAACGATGTGGACACCGCCCAGGCGCGTGCCGAGCTGATGGAGGCCGCCATGCGCAATGCCGCCTATGCCCTCGCCGAGGACGCGGAGGCGTTCATCCTGGAGACCATCCGCAAGGGCGCGGGCGTGAAGCTGACCAAGTCCATCCCCACGGAGGACAAGGGCGGCCTGTACGCGCTGCTGCTGGAGATCAAGAATCAGCTGGACAGCAAGAGCGTCCCGCGTTTCCAGCGCAAGCTGGTGCTGCCCCCCAGCCTGGAATCCACCCTCCTGCTGGACAGCCGCTTCGTCACCGGTTCGGCCAGTGCCGATGCCCGTCTGGAGAACGGTGCGGTGGCGCGCGCCGCGGGCTTCGACATCTACATCAGCCAGGATCTGACCAATGAGATCGTCGCCCTCATCCCCGATGCCGTCACCTTCGCCAACCAGATCTCCAGCGTCGAGGCCTATCGCCCCGAAAAGGGCTTCTGCGACGGCCTCAAGGGCCTGAGCCTCTCCGGAGCGAAGGTCATCCTCCCCAACGCGGTGTGCGTGTGCACCATCACCGCCTAAACCGACTCGCTGCATGTGTCTCTCAACGGGCGCATGCAGCCCTTTTTTCATATTCCATCTGCTGACAAGGAGGAAGCCTGCATGACCGTCAACGTATCCGATGTGATGCGGCATGTCCGCAACCATTTCATCCGCAAATCCCTGGAGAAGTGCTGGTCCCACCTGGACGGCACGCTGACCCCCGCCGATGAGCTGTCCCCCGGCGACTGGATCGCCGTCTGCGCCGCGCCCGGTGCACCCTGCGGCGTGTTCCGCCTGGACGAGAACGGCGGCATCCCCGGTGCGGCGGACTGCTCATGGGACGGTGTCGTCTGCCTGCTCGACCCACCGGCGGATTTCCTGCGCCTGTGCGACGACATCGCCCATTGGGCGGCTGCCAACCCCGATGCGTCCGTCACCGGCGAGAAGCTGGGCGCGTACAGCGTCACCCGTCAGGCGCTGTCCTGGCAGTCCGCCTTTGCCGTCGACCTGTCCCCCTATCGCCGCATGTACCCGGAGGTGAATGCATGATCGAGCGCTGGTTCGAGCCCTTCACCCTGCTGGAACGCGTTTCCGTCCGCGACGAAATGGGCGGCGAGCATGTCGCCTTCGACCCGGTAATGCCCTTCCGGGGCGTGATGAGCCTGACCGCCGAGGCGGAGGTCACCGTCGCGGGACAGTCCGCCACCGCCGAAGCCCTGGTGCTCCTGCACGAATTCGACGTGACCCTCTCCCCCGGCGACCATGTCCGCCGCGAAAGGGACGGTGCGCTCTTCCGCGTCACCGGACGCTCCGGTGATCGCCGTGCCCCGGCCTTCTCCGGCCTACGCTTTGCACAGGTCAATGCCGAAAGGGCGGTGATCCCATGCTGAAGGCGCTGTATGAGGCACTTCAAGTCCGGCTGATGCCGCTGGGCATCCCGGTTTTTCTATCGGACTGCATCCCGGATGGGGCTGGTCTGCCCTATCTGGCGGCGGACATCGAGTCCCCCGCCGCGTCCGGTCTGTCCGGCAAGCTCACCCTGACGCTATGGTGCGCCGGGGCGAGCGCCAACGCGGATCGTCTCCGTCTGGGGGACGAGCTGTCCGTGCTCCTGCCCGACCGCGGACTCTGCCTGTCCCTGCCGGAGCACATCATCACCCTGCGTCCCACCGGCGGCATCCCCGCCACCCACAGCAAGGCGGCCATCGCCCTGAAGCGCACCTTCACCCTGGGGTGCATCCCCCTGAACGCTCCCGTCACCTGCACGCTGGACGGCGCTTCCCTGTCGGACGCGGCGGACGTGCTGCACATCCTGGACGTGCACGAGGACGCGCCGCACATGCACACATTGTCGCTTCCCCGCATTGGCGGCGGGACGCGCACCCTCCTGCACCAGCGCGAGAGTCTGAGCGTGCGCATCGGCATGGCGCTGACGTCGCCGGACAGTGTCCGGCGGGAGGAAGCGCTCCGGGCAGCATCCGCCTGGGCGGATGCGGGCGGCATGCTCCTTTTGTCCACCCGTCCGGGGCAAAGGCTGCGCATCGACCGTGCCGCATTGTCCGCCGTGTCCGCCGTGGACTGGACGGAACAGCTCTGCCTAACCCTCACCGCCTGCGACGCGCCCTGGTGGGAGTCCGCCACGCCCGTCAGCGTCACCGTCACGGGCACGGGCACGCTGAATGCCCCCGGTGACACGGGTGACGCGCCGGTGTCCGCCGCCATCACCAACACGGGCGATGCCGCCATGACGAATGTGTCCGTCGCCTGTGGGTACACGCAGATGACCTTCTCCGGGCTGACCGTCCCGGCGGGGGCGACGCTTTCCCTGACCGTGTCGGACGGTCTGCTGACTGCGCGGGTCGGCGAGGACAGTGTGCTGGACAAGCGTACAGCCATCAGCGATGACCTGCTCCTGGCGGTCTGCGGGCAGACGAACCCGCTGTCCGTCAGCGCGGATCAGCCGGTGTCAGCGAAATTCACCATGAGGGGGCGATGGCTGTGAGCATCCGCATGCCGCGTCTGCTGGACGCACAATGCCGGGAACGGACGCGCCTTGCGCCGCTGTCCGCCGCGCTGCACAGGAAGCTGTTCGACCTCAGCGAGGCGGAATTGCGTCTTGCGCCGGACGCACCGCCCATCGCGCCGCGGGATCTGATCGAAATGTACGACGTGCAGGGCAGTGCAGGCATCTTCCGCGTGTCCGCCACCGACGAATCCGCCGACGGCACGCGCATTCTCCGCCTGACGCACACCCTCTCCACCCTGGCGGACAGCACCACCGCGCCGCTGTCCGTCACCGGGACGGTGCGTCAGGCGCTTTCCCAGCTGCTGGCGCGGCAGACTGTGCCGCTCTGGTCGCTGGGCGATGTGGACACGCCCGACAGCATGACCGTCCTCCTCGCCACGGACTACACCGACCTGCTCACCGCGCTGCGTCAGCTGCTGTCCCTGCTGCCGGAGGGCTATGCGCTCGCCTTCGATCAGAGCGTCCGCCCGTGGGTGCTCCACCTCCGCGCATTGTCGGACGATGTGGCCTGCGAGGGGCGGCTGAGCCGGAATGTCCACGATGTCCGCTATGTGCAGGATGCCAGCCGCCTGTGCACGCGGGTCTACCCCTTCGGCGTGACGGCGGAGGATCAGCCCCTGTCACTCATGCCCCTGCTGGGCACGGATCATCTGGACTCCGCCGCCCAGTCCGAATGGGGGATCATCAGCCACACCCTCCGCAGCGAACACATCTACGACACGGCGACCCTGCGCGATGTGGCACAGCGCTATCTGGCGGTGCATGCCGTGCCCGATGTGACCGTGACGGTCAGGGCGGCTGACCTGAGCCGCGCCACGGGCGAAGCGCTGGATGCCTTCCGCCTGGGGACGATGTGCCGCCTGTGCGTATCGACGCTGGCGCGCTGCCTGACCATGCGCATCGTGTCCATCGACGATGACGATGTCTACGGTGCACCGGGCTGCATGACGCTGACGCTGACCAACCGCCTGCACCCGGTGAGCGGTTCGGCGGAGATCGACCTGCTGCTGCGTCAGGTCACGGCGGACAAGCTCCAGGGCGGCACGGTCGCCACCGTGGAGGACAAGAACCGCGCCCATGGCTCCATCCCCTCGCCGGTGGTGCACTACTTCACCGTGGAGGACTGGCCGGCCGTACTGGATGTGCAGGTGTCCTTCACGCCGGACAGCGGTGTCAGCATCAGCGACCTGCGCGTGGATGACGTGTATCCGCCGGATGACACCTGGCGCAGCGGCCATTTCAGCGCGATGCCCTATCTGCGCCGGGACGCACAGGGCAGCATCGCCCAGGGCGAACACAAGCTCATCCTCCACCCCATCAACGGGGTCTACGGTGAAAGCTGCGGCGTGAGCTCCGTCGTCACCCTGACCGTGATCGAAAACCCGAACGCTTGATAAAGGAGGTTTCCCATGACACAGACCCTTTCCCCGGCCGCACGCCGTCCGCCCTGTCCGCCGACCGTTTCGGCGGCGCTCCGCCACGGCGACCATGACAGCGACGTGAAGACCCTTCAGCGTGCGCTCCGTGCTCTGGGCTACGATCAGCCCATCGACGGGCGCTTCGACCGTGTCACCCTCGAATGCGTCCGCTCCTTCCAGGCCACACACGGCCTCACCCGCGACGGCATCGTCGGCGAATCCACCTGGCGCATGCTCCACCAGCTTGCCGCGGAGGTGATGCACCATGGGTGAAGCCGTCCTCGTGGCGCTGATCTCCGGCGTATGCACCCTCCTGGGCAGCTGCTTCGGGGTGATCGCGTCGTCCCGGCTGACACAGTTCCGCCTGTCCGAGCTGGAAAAGCAGGTCAGCCGTCATAATCAGGTGATCGAACGCACCTTCCGCCTGGAAGGACGCATGACGGAGGCCGAGCACGATATTCGCGACCTGAAAGAAATGCGGAATTCATCATTTTGCTGACCGCTCTGTGGAAAATTTCTCCCAAACGAAAAAAACAGGCGTTCTGTATCGTCTTATAGTGTGAAAGGACTTGCAAGCCCATTCCCGATGAAAGGAGGCTGAACCGCTTGACTGCTGTCCAGGGCCCGGCAGCTGACCGATCCGCCGAGATCGACGAGGCATTCACCCGCATGGTCGCGCAATATCAGACCGCACTGGCGCGCATGTGCATGCTCCACCTGCGTGACCGCTCCGCCACGGAGGATGCGGTGCAGGAGACCTTCCTCAAGGCGTATACGCACATGGATACCTTCCGTTCCGAGAGCACGGAGCGTACCTGGCTGATGTCCATCGCCATCAACACCTGCCGCGACATGAACCGGAGCGCGTGGTTCCGCCACACGGAAAAGCGCATCACGCCGGAGGACGTCAGCCTGTCCGTCCCGCCCCAGGACGAGGACGCGCTCGCATTGGCTCAGGCCATCCGGCGGCTCCCCGAAAGGCACAGGGAGGTCATCCTCCTCTACTACTATCAGGACTTGAACATCCAGGAGGTGGCGGAGGTGCTCCATACCGCGCCGTCCACCGTTTCCAAACGGCTCAGGCAGGCACGCGACAAGCTCCGCCTGCTCATCGATGCCGATCCCATCCCCGCCAAAGGAGGTGCCGTCTGATGGACGAGAAGCTCATCCGCGAACAGATCCATCGCGCCGTGGACACCCATGGGGCATCCCGGCAGGACGACCCCTATCTGGCACAGCGCATTCTTGCGCAGACCCACAGAAAGGAAGCGCCCCACATGAAGAAGCTGTCCACAGGCATGATCGTTGCTATCGTGCTGATGCTGCTGTCCGTCACCGCGCTGGCCGTCGGCCTGACGGTGGAGGAAAAATGGAAGCAGAGCTTTGACCGCATGAACACCACCGGCAAGATCCCGAACCTGTCCGATGAGAGTCAGGCGGAGATCACCATGGACGAGGCCATCGCCATCGCCCGGGAGACCGTGATCGCCAAGTACGGCACGTCCGCCGAGGAGCTGGATGCCATGGGTGTCTACCCGGCCTATTACGCCCGCGGCTGGGACGGTCAGGTATTCGACGACCCCTCCGAATGGAAGGTCTACTTCAGCTCCCGCACGGATGTGGACCTCGACCTGGACTACACCGACTACGGCCCGACCGGCGAATACCGCGTGTACATCAACGCCGAGACCCGCGAGATCCTCTACTGCAACTGGTACACCAACCGTTTCTGGGATCGCGCGCAGACCATCTGGGACTGCGGCAGCTGCGACGTGGTGTATGAACGCTATCGGCGGGCGCTCCTGGACGAGCAGTCCTTCTACAGCCTGCCGCTGGAGACCCAGGCCTACTGGACGAAGCTGCTGGCCGAAAATGGCTATGAAGTCGTGGGGAACGAGGACAAGCTGCACGAGATGCTTTTGCAGTCCCATCTGGACTTGCAGTTCTGCGAGCTGGATCGCGTCGTGAGCAACGACATCCCCCGCGTGGCAGCCGCATGGCAGGCGCTTGAGGCGGCCACCGGCCTGAGCGCCGAGATGCTGCAAAAGTACGCCTATGTCGCGACCCTCCCCGACTGGCAGACCGGCTATGACGACGTGTGCATCCACTTCGCCTACAACCTCGAATGGGACATGATGTCCGCCGGGTATCTGGACAGGAACAGCGACCTGCTCTTCACATACGTCAGCCGGCTGGGGCTGTACATGGTCTCCTTTGAGCCCGGCACGACCAATGTCGCCGCCATCACCCATGTGACGAATGACGAGACCAGCAAGCTGCATGCCGTCACCGAGGGCGGCCTGTTCACCCGCACGGCCTGGACGCCGGAGGACTTCCGTGCCTTCGATGCGGCGTACACCAAACTGACGCGTGCCGTGCAGCGCATGCAAGTGGCGGGCATGGCGGACAGCGACATCCGCGCCGTCGTTCTGGCCTACAGGGAAGCGATGAACGCCGAGGACTTCACCGCCCTGACCGAGGCGGATCAGGACAAGTGGTTCGCCGAGTCCTCCGAATGGGACGCGCAGATCGTCCCGCAGACAATGACCTACACCGAATTCAGGCAGCGGTACGGCAAGGACCAGCGCTTCTGGCCGCAGGAGGTGCTGATGACGAACGACCCCAGCCGCTACCGCATGCCCCATGAGGGCGAGCTGTCCGCCGAGGAAGCCATCCAGCGTGCCATCGATCAGCTCCTTGCGGAGCAGGGTGAAGACGCGCTGACCAGGCTGGGGGACTACACCCTCGTGTGGCATCGCGTCAGCCTGACGGGCGACCCCACCCAGACGGACTGCCGCTGGGAGATCTACATCACCGATGACCCGTCCACCGCGCTGAACGGCTGGAAGATCACCTTCGGCGACTGGGGCGAACACATCGATCGCCCTACCGTCCAGCACATCACGGATCGGGGCAACGGCTGACCCAAACGAAAAGCCGGGACGTTCAAGACGGGATTCCTCCCCCGCCTGAGCGTCCCGGCGCTTTTTACATTTTGGGGCTGAGCGCCATCAGACGAATCCGATCCTGCGCTCCCTGCTGCCAGCACGCAGGTCAAGCTTCTCGTCCGCGATGTAGTCCTCCACATCCGACAGCACGATCTGCATGTCCGGCACTTCGTCGTCCTCCGTGCGCAGATTCTGATTCATCACGACCTGATCCAGGATGTTCCGCACCGTGCGGGCATTGGCAAAGTCCGGCTTTCGGCGATAATACTCGGTCACGTCCAGGAGCTTGTCCAGCGCGTCATCCGCAATGGCATAGCCCTTCCGCGTCAGAAAGCCCATGGCGATCTCGCCCAGCTCCGCCCGGGTGTAGTCCGGGAATTCCAGCGTGAACTGTATCCGCGACCGCAATCCGGGATTCGTGCCGAGCATCTCCTGCATTTCCTGCTGATACCCCGCGAACACAACGCAGAACCGCCCGCGATGATCCTCCATGGCCTTCAGCAGGACGGTGAGCGCCTCTTCGCCGTAGCTATGCGACGAACCGCCCGCTCCCCCATCGCCGGACAGGGCATACGCCTCGTCCACGAAAAGGACACCGCCCATGGCATCCTGCACCATGGCCTTTGTCTTCGGCGCGGTCTCGCCGACATACTGCCCCGTCAGCCCGTGCGCATCCGTTTCGATCAGCTTGGCCTCCGACAGCACCCCCGCATCGTAGAGAATGCGCGAGATGATCCGCGCCACCTCCGTCTTGCCCGTGCCCGGATTGCCGTAGAAGCACATGTGCAGGTTGAAGTCGTCCGCGTCCCTGTTGCGCTTGGCGTAGGCCTTGATCTTCTTCACCATGCGCTTGACGGAGGACAGGCCGACCAGCTGCTCCAGCTCCTCCTCCGCCGTCAGCACCTTCCCCTGCGCCATCGGCACGCTGATCCGGCTGTCCTTGATGAACCGGTTCACGTCCACCAGGCCGAGCTCCCGATCCTCCGTGCCGCCGCATCGCAGATTCTGGCACATGATGACCTGGTCGAGCAGATTGCGAATCTCCCGCGCGTTGGCGAAATTCGCCTCCCTGCGCTTCACATCCGTCACGTCCAGCAGGCGGCGCATGGCCTCGTCGGTGGCGGTGTACCCCCGCTGACGCAGCATCAGCGAAGCGATCTGCCCCAGCTCGTCCCGGGAATAGTTGGGGAAATCCAATTCGAACTGTATCCGCGACTGAAAGCCCGGATTCGTCGCGAGCATCTCCTGCATCTGATTCCGGTATCCGGCCAGGATGACGCAGAACCTCCCGCGCTCATCCTCCATGGCCTTGATTAATGTGGCGACCGCCTCGCTGCCGTAGTCGAAGCCGCCCTGACGCGGCACGAGCGCATAGGCCTCGTCGATGAAGAGGACGCCGCCCATGGCTCTCTCGATCTGGCGCTTTGTCTTCTGCGGCGTTTCGCCCACATACTGTCCCACCAGTCCGCCACGGTCGACCTCGATCACCTTGCGGGTCGGGAGGATGCCGTTCTCGTGGAGGATGCCCGCGATGATCCGCGCCACCTCCGTCTTGCCCGTGCCCGGATTGCCGTAGAAGCACATGTGCAGGTTCAGCCCCTGCGTGCCGCTGTTGGCAATGGCATACGCCTTGATCTTGCGGATGCTCTCCTTCACGTTTTCCAGGCCGATGAGGGTGCCAAGCGCCCGCTCGTTTTCCCCGGGGATGGACAGGCGTTCCCGGTCGATCCCCATCACGCCCAGCGAATCCAGGTCGATCATCCGGCTGTACAGGTCGAACAGTGCATTTTCGCTTCTATCGGCAAGGAAATCATCCGCCCGGACGATGGCATCCAGCGACGCATACCGCGGACGGATGGCCGCCCGGAGCGCATCGTCCATGTCCTCGCCGGACACCGCCGTCCCATCGGACAGGACATAGCGCCAGCCCGGCCGGAGGATCGGACTGGTCATCACGGCGGACACGCCGCCCCACAGGGCCGTCAGCATCTCGCGTATTTCCTCCGTGCCGTCCGAAAAGAGGTCGACCATGTACCGCTTGGCAAGCACCCTGTCCAGCGCATCGATCGCGCGGTTCAGCGTGTCAGCCGCATCCGCCCCTTCGCGCACAGTCACCCGGGTCTTTTGCTGATACGCCGTGCCGTAAACATTGTTCACCCGGATGAAGGTGTGGAGCTTCGCCGTCAACCGCTGCGAACGCTCCAGCAGCGCATCCGCCAACGGCAGCAGCCCCTCATCCGGGGTCTCGCTGTAGTCCGCCGTGATCTCCGGCAGGTGCAGTGGCGGCAATTCCGCCGTGATCCCCAATGCCCGCAGCGCCTCATGCAGCACGGCATCGCATTGCGCCGTGCGCTCGCGCAGGGCGGCGGCATCGGCCTTGTACGCCTGGCGGAAGGGCTGATGGAGGTGACTGCGCAGCTGCCGGAGCGCCTCCTCCATCCGCGCCACGAATTTCTCGGTCTTGTCCGCCGCACAGACATAGGTGCGGATGGCTTCGAAATCGGGGAAGCGCGCATCGTCCTCCGCCTTGGGGATGCTCTTCGCCTGTTCCGCATCGGCGGATGCCTTTTCCGGCGCTTCGCGGGAATACGTCAGCAGCTCGCTGACCGCCCCTGTCACGCGCAGCTGCCCGAGGAATTCCCGGATCTGGCGCAGCAGCATCTCCCGGCGGTCATACGGCACGGGGAACATCTTGTATCCGCAGCTTGAACAGCTGCATTCCTTTTCGCTCATCCGGCTCTCGCCGCAGCAAATGCACTTGTATTCGGCCATGGTCATTCCAATCCCAGCGCTTTCTTTGCTGCCTCCAGAGGCGTGCCGTAAAAGATCGCGCTGACCTCTCCTTTCAGGTCCTGCCGCAATGCATCATACTGTGCGCGGCTGTCCTCCGGGAGGAGGATCGTCCCCGCACCGGCATTCGCGGCGGCGACGAAGAGCTCCTCCAGCTCGCTCGTGATGGGCATCATGCCGCCGGACATGACGACACGTCCGCAGATGACCATCGAGGCCATGACCGGACGGTTCGCCAGGGCGGAGAACAGGCCGACCACCTCCGCGACGCTGACCTCATCCGACACGCCCCGGTTTTGCAGGTCGTTGAAATACAGGCTGTAATCAAAGCGTTCCCTGATGCCGGGGGCATAGGTGCGGGCAAGCTCACAGAAGCAGTTGAACGCCGCGGTGATGCTGTCCCGGACGCTCCGGGGGGCATGCGCCAGTCCCTCGACATTCTTGAAGCTGAACGTGCCGTCGCCCGCGATGAGCTTGTTCTCCAGCCGGTAGATGCCGATCCTGTCGCCGATGGAGCGCCCGACCGCATACACATAGCCGGGCTTCTCCAGCCCCTCATACACCAGATTGCCCCCGGACACCTCGGGCAGCTCCACGATGAACTCTTCCGCCGTGTCCAGATCGATATAGCCCAGCGCCACATCGCTGTATTCCGCCGGATTCATCTTCCGCAGCTGTTCCTTGACCCTCCGGCGGCATTCGATGGCATACACCAGCACTTCGCGGCATTCCTCCTTGCTCATCCGCCCGTCCGGGTAGATCAGCTTCGCCAGGCCGGAGAACGTCCGGCGGACGGCGGTGTCATCGCGCGTGTTGTAGCTCTGATTCAGCTCGAAGTACTCCCCGAAGGCATTGGTGAAATCATACCGGCGCATGGCATGGCAGAATTCCGAGAAGCAATCCGAGATCAGGCCGTACTGCCTGGTGAACAGCGCGGCGCGGAGCTTGGGGGTCTCCCAGCCGGGGAGATAGGCGTGAATCCGGTCGAAGAAGGCCGAGTCGCTGTTGAATGCCTCCGGGAAGGGCTCGAAGAGGTTGGTGGTGCGCAGCATGTCGGCCACACTGCGGAAGGTGTTGCCCTCAAAGGCGATGGACGCATCGGAGCTGATGGAATCCGACCCGCGCGCAAAGGAGCCATTCGCCATGTAGTTCTTCATGATCTGGATCATGTCGCCGGAGGATTGGGTGATGCCGCTGACCTCGTCAAAGGCGATGCAATCCCAGTTCCCAACCAGGCCGATCCGCCGCGAACCCATGTTGTAGAACATGTTGGACACGGTGGTGTGTCCGCTGCTCATGAGGATGGAATAGGGCGAAAGCTCGCTGTACACATGGGACTTGCCCGTACCGCGCGGCCCCAGCTCGACCAGGTTGTAGTTCTTCTGGATGAAGGGCACAAAGCGCAGCAGGTAATGCAGCTGCTGCTTGGGGGACAATTCGTCCGGCTCGTACCCGGCGGAACGCATCAGGAGGGCGATCCACTCCTCCTTAGTGAAGTCCGCCCGGGCCAGCCTGATCTCGTCCAGGTCAAGATTGGGCATCTGGATGGGCTTGAGCGATGTGATCTCGAAGGGCGACGCATACCGGGAGCGCCTTTTGCGCACCTGCTTCTTGCGCTTCGTCTGCCCGAAGATGTCCTCCTCGAACCCATCCTCCCCCTCCTTCTCCAGCCCCACATATTCGATCCGGATGATGCACCAGATGCCGCCCGTCAGCAGCTTTTCGTTGTGGATGACCAGGTCGGAGCTGACCTCGAAGGGATCCAGGCTCAGATTGGTGAACCGCGCGACATACTTGTCCTCGCGCTCATCCAATTCCACCGTGATCTTGTCGATGATGGTGTACACGCCGTTCTCGCGAATCTTGGATTTGACATATTCGCTCTGATCCGGGCGGACGTAGTTCTCGCTCAGGATATGGCGGATGCGCTCCAGACCCATCTGGATGGCGTCCTCGTCGTCCGTGGCGCAATACATGCCCAGGAGGTATTCCAGCACATAGGTGGGCACATTCGCGCCCTTCTTCATCAGGGAGGTCAGATCCTTCCTGACCACCTTGCCCGGAAAATGCTCCAGTATCTTCCTGTCCAATGCTGTTGTCATGCTATCCTGCCTTCCCTATCCCGATGGTCAGAAGCCGAAATCCGCCGCAAACGCGATCGCGGATTCATAGTCAATCTTCTGCACGAGCTCGTTATCCGGTGCGCTGACATCGCGGATGCACAGCGCGTAATGCGTCCCGGCGGCGCTGCCGGTGTTCAGGCAGAAGCGCACCTTTTCCGGGATGACCTCGCCGTCAGCGACCGTGACCTGCTGCCGGTCGCAGAGCACCTTCTCGTTTTCGTCCGCAAAGAAGAGCTCGTATTCGCCGCTGATGCCATGGGTCTGCGCCGCCTCAAAGCCCAATGAGAAAATGGCATTGGTGATCCTCCTGCCGGCGGACACGGGCTGGAGGACATGGCGCGGGGCGAGGGTGAAGCGTGCCCTCCGGGTCACCGGCTGACGATCCGCCTTCGGGGCGGAATGGATGAGCCGCTGATGCGCAAGCTCCGGCAATGCATCGGCGGACGGCTCTTCGGCGCGCACCTCATGGCACACGAAGTAGATGATCTGGCTCTGCGCCGAAATGGCCTTGAGCAGCCGCAGGGCATGGTTCAGACGCAGGGCATCCAGGTTGACAAAGGGGTCATCCATGATGATGAAGGGGCGCTCCTCCTCAAAGAGGGTATCGATCAGCGCCAGGCGCATGCAGAAGTCGATCATGTCGCAATAGCCGGTGCTGTACCCCCCGGCATCGCGTGCGCTGCCGTTTTCGTCCATGGTGATGTTGAAATCCGCGTCGAGCACGCCATGGATGTCCTCGCTCTTCACCCACGCGGAGAAATACTGGTTGAAGCTGTGTTCGATCTGCCCCATGTAGCGCGAGGCCAGGTTCTCCTTCGCCGCCTTCAAATAAGCGGCGCTCTTCCTGAGCACATAGAGGCTCTTCTGTGCCTTCTGCTTCTCCTCGCTGAGTATGCGCAGCCGGGACACGATCATCCGATAGGATTCCAGCGTTTCGTCCGCATGGCTGATCTCGTCCTCGGCCTGTGTGCGATCCTTCAGCAGCGATTCGCGCAGCTGCATGCAGTGTGCCAGCCGGTTCGCCGCAGCATCCTCATCGGCTGACGCCTCCTCGGGCGATGCCAGCTCCGCCTGATGGGACGCCTCGAATGCGGCGATCTGCCTGTCCAGCGCGGTCATGCGCTGACGGATGCCCTCCTGCGCCGCGGCAAAGCGTTCCGCAGCGGCGAGCCATGCATCGATGTCCGCACCGAAATGCGCATATCGGCTGACGCTCTCATGGGCGGCGGCGGACAGTGCGTCCAGCTGATCCTCCAGCTGGCGCTGTGCCGCATTGTCTTCGGGGGACTCCCTGCCCGTCAGAGCCGTCTGATTGGCCTGCTCAAAATCGGCGATCTGCTTGGACAGGGTCTTGCGCTTCTGCCCGATCTCGTCCTTTTGTCGAAGCCGCCGTTCGGATTCTGCCAGCCAGGCTTCCTCCGCATCGGCTTCCACCGCGTATTTCATGCGGATGGTCAGCAGGCGGTTCTCCAGGGCGGTCAGCTGCGCGTTGAGCTGCGCGGCGGCGGAATTCTCCGCATCCGCCTCGGACGGCGCGAGGACGGCCCTGTTCGCGGCCTCAAAATCGGCGATGCGCCCCTGATGATCGGCCAATTTGCGCTTTGCGTCCGCCACGAGGGCAAGCCGCTCCTCCAGCGCACGAAGCCCCTGCTCCGCGCCGTCCAGCGGGATGCCGCACCTCTTCAGGAACGCCGACACGCTGTCCGTCAGCCGCCCGTGCTTCTTCTCCTGCTCAGCGGACTGCGCCATCGCCTTCAGGTCAGCCTTCATCTGACGCAGTGCTTCCGCATCCGCTTCGGCGGCGGAAACGCGCGCGTCCAGCGCCATGTCGGCGGTGTCCCCGGGCAGGAGGCGCATTTCTGCGTCCAGCCGGGCACGCAGTGCATCAGCCGATGCCTTCGCCTTTGCGAGCTGCGGCTCGGTCATGGTGATCGTGCGCTCCGCCCCTTGCAGGGCATCCAGCCTTTCCAGCAGGGCATCGATGATCTGCGCCGCGTTCTCCCGCGACGCATCCGGCTGCCACTTCGCCAGATACGCCAGCGCCTGACGGACGAGCCGATCGGCCTCGGCGCGTGCGTCCGCCGCCTGTCCGGCCTTTTCGGCATGGCCGCTCCGTGCCGCCGACAATGCGTCCTCCAATTCGGCACGCTTTTCCCGGGTCTGCCGCTGCCCGGCGGCATACGCCTGACGCTGCTTTTCGGATTCGGCGCGTTTCCTGCCGTTCACCCCCAGGAGCACGATGCCCGCCAGCACCATCGCCGCCGCACAGGCGAAGAGCACGGGGGACAGCACCGCTCCCGCCACGGCCAGCATGACCGCAGCCGCAAAGGCCGCAATCGCCGCAATGGGCTTCGGCGTGGCAGCGGACGGCGCGGGCTGCACGCCCGCATCCAGCTGACGCAGCGCCCCTTCGATGCCCTCGAGCCTGGCCTGTTCACCGGCGGCCTGCGCATCCAGCCCCTTGGCGGTGCTTTCCAGCGTCTCCGCATGGGACATATCCCGGCGAAGCTGCTGCAAACGGGTCGCGTCGGGGCGTTCATCGGCAAAAGCGGCGTCGATCTCCGCCTTTGTCCGCCGCGCATCGTCCAGCGCCTGCGCCACGGACGCATTGTCCCCCACCTGACGCAGGGCTTCGTCCAGTGCATGCTGTGTCCGGAGGATGCCGCCCAGCTCGGCCGATGTGGGGAGCTTCGTCCCGTAGCGCTGCTCGATGGCGCTGATCTTCCGCTCGATGTCCGCCTTTTTCTTCGCGATGTCCGTCAGGGCAGCGGCGATCTGCCCGATGTCCGCAAGCTGATGCCGGGCTTCCTGTATTTCCGCATGCGCAGGGATGTACGCGCCCAACCCGGCGGACGCTTCCTCCAGCGCCGACTCCAGCGCGGTCTGTGCGTCCAGCAATGCGTCGTACTGCGCCTGGAGCTGTCCGCGCTTCTGCTGTTCCTCGGCCGTCAGCGCCGACAGAGCCTCCGCGACACGGCGCATCTCCGCGCGGCACTGCCGGACAGTCCGGATCTCCCCGTCCTCCGGGATGTCACCGTCCCTGAGCAGCGCCGCCATCTCCCCGTCCAGCGCCGTGTCCTGCGCCAGCATCGCGTCATACTGCGCCTGGATATGCCTGCGACCCGATTCCTTCTGCGCCTTCAGCGCCGTGAGTCCCTCCGTGATCCGGGCGATCTCCGACCGATCCTGCTTCACGTCGAGGATCGTCTGCATGGGCGGTATCGCGCCCCCGGCCTGTTCCGTCAGCGCCGACATCTCATTCGCCAGACCGTCGCGCTGTTCCGTCAGCTGCCGATGGAGCTTCCGCGCCGCATCGCGCTCCTTCTTCCCGCTGTCCTCGGCATCGGCCTTTGCCTTCAGCGCCGCGATCTGCTCATCGAGCTGCTTCAGCCGCGCACTCAGCGTCGCGATATGCTGGCGGAAGGCATCCACCCGGGCGATGCTGTCCTTCGCCGCACGCTGCTGCATCAGCAGCTCATCGATCTTCTTCTGTATCTCCGCGATATAGCCCCGATTGCCGGTCTTCTCATAATCCTTTGTGCGCTTGACGATCTGCGCGAGCGCCGCATCATACGCGCCCACATCGCTCGCTTCGCCCAGCACCGCATTCAGCCGCGCGTGGAAGCTCAATCCGGAATTGCCATTGTTCAGCTGATTGGAATGGATGAAGACGCTGCGCTTGAAGGCATTGGCATCCAGCATGAACAGCCACTCGCCGACATTCTCCACCGGGACGGTGCGCCCGGAATCGGCCTCGCGCAGGCTGACGGTATCGAACCGCGCCGTGTCGCCGAAGGTGCGCGTCACCACATAGCGCTTCCCGCCCTTTTCGAAGGTCAGCGAACCGCCGTACCTCCCGCCCTGCCAGGGCTTGTAGTGCTTTCTGTCGTTCTCGCTCAGATCCTTGCTGCGCTTGTTGTCGTAGCCATACAGCATCGCCTTCAGGAACGCCGCGAACGTGCTCTTGCCCCAGCCGTTGTCATGCATGATGACATTCAGCCCGACCTCAAAGTCCATATCGAAATCATGCAGCGTGCCGTAATTGTCCACATGGCATGAGATCAGCTTCATTCCGACAGCTCCTTTCCCCGCAGTGCATTCCAGCCGCATTGGATGATTCGGCTCTTCTCGTTGGCGCTGAGCGTGTCATCCGCCATCACCATGCGGATGAATTCGCCCTTGAGCGAAATGTCCGCCGCATAGGCCTCTTCATCGAGCATCAGCTGACACTCATCGAAGACCTCCAGGCAGAAAAAGCGGTTTTTCAGCTGTTCGCGGATGGCATCGGGATCAATGAAGGTCTCCACATCGACGCTGCCGCCAAGGATCAGGCGGACAAAGTCGTGATCCGTCAAGCCCACCGTCGCCTTCATGCACCTGTGGAGGACGGCCTTGGGGTCATCGGCGTTCTCCACATGGACAGGGATCGTGCGGAAGCGGTAGTTGCTCATGCCGATGAACACCCGGCTGACGAGCCGTCCGCCGTCGAAATCCAGCAGGTGATAGCCGCTGGCATCGGGATCGTCAAAGCCCGCGTTCTCCAGCTTGTTCGCCCTGCATGACGCAAAGGCACTGCCTTCACGGGAATGGCAGGTCTCCCCCGCCACGATGTACTGCAAATCAGCATCCTCGCGGAAAAGGCGCCGGAGGGTGTCCGCGCCGATGGGCTCTTCGTCCTCCGCGATCAGGATGGTACAGCCTGCTTCAGCCTGCTTCGCCGCCGAACCGCACGCAATGCGCAGGTCCTCCGCCAGGGCGAAGGGCTGCTGAGGTGAAAGCAGGACGAGGTTCTCCGGGAGCTCCTCCTGATGCGTCAGATACTTCTCCCCTGCGGCATCCGGCCGCCACAGCACCGGACAGTCCGTCTGACGGATCGTCCCCAGCACCTCCGCAATCACGGCATGGGTCACATAGCCCTCGCCGAACAACCGTCCGGAGAGCAGGATGCACGCCGCCTGATGCGCCGCCGATGTGCAGGCACTCCTGAACGCAGACAGCCGCGCCCTTTGCCAGGTCTGCTCCTGCGCAGCGGGCAGATAAACATCGGCGATCACGCCGATCAGCGGGTCATGAATATGGGCAATACGCATGGGATGACCTCCCTTGGGAATGAGCGCATCGGGCTATGCCGAACGGAAAGCGATGCGATTCGATTCGTATGTTCGCATATATTATAGCATAGTTCGCATTTGGTTTCAACGTACACGGTGATTTTTGTCGGGGCGGGGGGA
>CAZJOA010000008.1:0-4737 GCA_964547515.1 uncultured Faecalibacterium sp. | reverse complement strand
TTAACGTTCGGACGCTGGTGCGGGAAACAGGACTTGAACCTCTTGACACATGCCCTAACCCCCTTGATTTATAAGGGTTTGCAAAAATGCGTGTCATGAGTTGTGTCATGAGTCCATTTTCGAGCCCTCCGAACCCTCGTCTCTTTACATGCACAAAAGCGCAATTGTTACAAAGCCATTAAGCACATAGACAGTCTATTCTGCATCTGGATCATCTCGATACAAGACGTCCTGCCAAATGTTTGGGCGGCAATATGATGTCCAAAGTATATAAATCGACCATCTTCTCTTTGTGATCCTGTACCTGTAGCGAAACGCCTGATGACGATGGTATGATCACATGCCCTTCCGTCTCAAGTCGCCTAACACGTTCTCTCAAGCTGTACTGTGCATACCAATATCGCCACTCACGAATCAAGCCTCTTTCGGTGACAACTCTCCAGTACGGATGGGTTCCCAGCAGACGCTCTTCTTCTGACACATGGATGATTTCCATCAACTCTACATTCTTTTCGCCATATGTTTCTGCGATGTATCTCATGATACGGTCTTCGGTTGACAAGAACCCTGGGGGAATCGCATCAACAATACTCGAATAGATTGCTGTCTGTACATAGAATGTAGGATACGGAGGCTTAATGACTTGAACACCGGACATATGATACTTCCTCTCGCTCTCATCAGTTGCTTTCCCGATCGTTACCACGCATGTGCGCCGGTAGCAAGCAGACTATCAATATCCGCAAATGCATTTTCAATCCGTTCGGTATGATACTCCAAGTATCCATCAAATACTTTCTGGGTAATACCATGCGCATCCCATTCTTTCAACACACTCCCCGTAGACTTGTCTTTATGCTGCGCATATCGCTCAATCAGAAACAGGAAGAAAGCCAATTCCTCACTCACGTTATTCACCTCGCAGATATACAGAGTTACGTGGATCGCCAGTAACACGTTCTGCTTCCCACATATCGAAAATAGCTCGCTCACTGAAATCCCACATCGCGTACTCTGCATTTTCTAACATAGTATGAGTTTGCGAAGTCAAAAAGCTGCGAGTTGCATCCATTGGTTCCAAGCCGTACTTATCGATAATACGCTGGATAACGCATTTATTATAGTAGTCCAAAGTGAAACCATGTGTTTTTGTCATAAGACGATCACCTCCGTGCAGTGAAGCGCAGAGAGGGCTGCAACCGTTTTGAATGTATACTGGTCTTTCAGATTTTGCGGCAGCAGACGCTTGATTGTCTCCTGTTCGTCATAAAAACCGTCAAGATATAAAGTGATAGTAGGCATCGTTTGATCGTTCGCCACCGGTCCAATCACAACGTCCCATTGCCCCTCCACCGCACTGCCCTTACGATTGGCAGCCACATACCGAAGCCACTCTAAGTCAGCACTGTGAAAGCGCAGTACGCGAAGTGTATCAAAGACAGCATCATCAACTTCGTAGACAGCCACACAGGGGTGACCGTTGCCACGGCGTTTTGCTGTACGCTGCGCCCAATTGGTAGCCTGCTGCAAATCGCTCGTCGTATAAAAACCTTTGCCGAAATCCAGTTCGCGCTGAATCTTCAGCAACTTTGGTTCTCTGACCTCAACACTGCTGCCGTGATACAAAATCATGAAGCTACCTCCTATCATAACAGCATCTCACGAAACAAGACTATTATAACACGCAAATCCTTCCAAGGAAAGAAACATTTCATAGAAGAGTCATTACAGGGCATATCTTCGTTGAAGCGGTTACCAATCTATATCAAATCAATCGCAATATAGGCCCAGCACATCGATCCGAAGATGCCCCTTATTCGAAGGCACTTGATTGGGACGAACAACAACACATATCTCAACGATTTCGTTTATCAACGATGGATTCTTTATATCACTCAGCTTGATAATAACATCCTGCTGTCCGTGTTCGAGGCAATACGCCTTCTCATAGCATTTTACCATACGGTCTGTTGCCTTAACCTCTATCGTTGCAGAAGTGACAGATCCATCTTCACTAGTCAGCCGAAACATCAGGCTCGCATTTGTGTCTCTGAGAGGTTTCCAGTTCAGCGGAGGAACAAACTGAGCAACAGCACTCACAAATGAACAGGGGCCATACATTGGATCAAACTCAAAATTGATGTCAACATCAACGGTATGCCCATCTTGAGACAGAGATATCGCCTGATCATTTCCATTCTGAGTCACCGGGATAAAGTGAGCATTCTCCACTTGCTTTCTGCCACTCATATCGGCCACGCAATGATTGATGCGCTTAACGAAGTCGGGCAAGCTCAAAAGAAACTCCTGCTCCTTTGCTCTGCTCAAGCGCATAATCGCATTACATTCAACCAGATTATCATACAGAATCGTGCCAATGTCTTCGGTATTCGCAAGCGAATATGCTTGAATTGGTGCTAAAGGTGTCCCCGCTAACGTTTTGAACGTTACCGGTGGCACAAGAATCGGTATTATGTTATCTTTATATGCCCAGGCAGCCCCCATTTCCATCAAGCAAAAGATGCTACTAAGATATTCCTCCGTAATCAGGAAGAAGACTACTTCAGCATCCACCAAGTTATTTTGAATGTCCTGAATGAAGTTCTTGCCCAACTTTACTTGGTTCTGAATGGAGGTGCAATAAATGTCGTTATCTGCCACACCCAGTTTTGTATTAAGCAGTTCCACAAACAGACTTACAAGATCTCGGTTTTTTGATGAATGGCTAATAAAGAATTTCATGGTCTAATCTCCTTTGTACAGTTTATACTTTATGCCAAAATGACCTTCTCCCGCAGATGTACACATCCATCAATGATTTCGATGCAACCCAATCTGTCAAGTTTGGTTAAATCATCGTTAGACGCCGTCGGTACGAGGGCAAGCAGAGCATCTTCCTTAATCGGCCTGGAATATGCTTTCTTTGTATGGCACACCTTCAACAGTTCGGCATGTGTATCCTCTATTTCGATCGTACCCACCAAAGCAATCTTATAAATCAGATACAATGCCGTGCGAATTGTTTCTACCATATCTCCTGGCTTTGCAATCGTCAGGCCCATCTCAATAACAGACTCCAACAAGACCTTCTGATTGTATATAATATTCAGCCCCTTAATCGAATACGCCTTGCCAGCAATAGCAGTCACAAGCCCATGATTTTCTCCCATACAGTCCGCACTGACTTGTGCCGCCATATTCCATAAACCGATCAGTTTGCGTGCATCATATCCCAGACTAGGCGACTGCTCAGTAATCTTTTTACATATGGTTTCATCGAGCGCACATGCGTCTTCAAAAGCGTTGCCCGTCACACTACTGGCTCCTTTCCGCACAATATCTGATAACTTGCCATTTTTGAGCTTGTACCACAATTCCTCAAGGAACTTATCAGATATATCATAATAACAGTTTAACACATCATTTCCCGAGGAGGAATCAAATTCATACTTATCATCCTGACTTATGGCGAGTAACTTATCAATTCTCTCCTGTAGGTCTGGATGTGTATCGGAGATTACTTCTCCATACATCCAATACCCCATCGCAAAGAGATCATGGTAGAATAGAAGCAGAATCATAGGTGCTGTATACAAGTATTCGCGGAACACACTGGAAATGACGTTTTCTGTACTATGCATATTCTTTATCATCAGTTTCAGATATACATCATATCCAACTGCATCAGCTTGGAACTCCTGTACATACCCATCAGATGTACTGCGGGGACAGCCATGCTCGCAATAAAGGTGTGCAATTTCATGGCACATAGCGAACGACAGCATACACCAATATAAGTCTCCGATAAAGACAATCTCCTGATCATCAAGATTATCAGCAATCAGTTTCTGCAAGGACAGCTGACCATCCATTTCCGATAGTTTTCCTCTCCTGCAGCATCCTTCTAACGTATATAACGTGTGAATAAAGCATCGGGATGCAATATCCTCTTTTCCAGGGTGTCGAGCCCAAAGGTAGAACGCGGCCGCATACTCAAATAGCACATTGCTCATAAGAAGGTCAATGTATATTGACTTTGATTGCGAAAAGATTCGAGACATTTCATTATGCCTTGCAGGCGTTTGGCCACGGTCTTTTGTGATATACCCCTCCCTCAGAGTAATTGTGCGTTCCTTGCCATATGTGGCAGCAAACTCTGAGCATATCAAATCAAACAATTCACGCAAAACGTCAACACCCTGGTCTATTGTAAAGCCACGATTTCCCATCAGCGCATTCCAAGCTTGGTCAACCGCCAGTTTGTCAGCACTGTCCACAAGGTTACAAAACGACAAATCGTATTGGTTATAAATGTCGTAACCCGATATCGAAACTAATCCATGCTTCATACATGCACCTCTCCAAATGTTCATGTCTGCACACTCTGCCTACAATACATTATAATATGAGTATGCACGTATCGCAAGTGAACAAACGATCGCCATTGGATATGTACGCTGACAGAACGCCCCATCTTTGTTCTGCCACCATCTTATCACAAATGACTGGATTATTGATGCCATGTCTTTTCTCGCCCTGATGTATTGTTACTCTACACTCGTACTGATGAAATGTTGTTCTAATTCAACTTGCAGAAATTGCACCAAAATGATATGATGGAATTGATTGGTGGATGAGATGACTATCTCCATCATAGTTGCATATTACTGATCATTCTAACGAATGTTCGTTCGACCATCAGCTAAATAGTGCTGATAATATTCAATTATCATGGAG
>CAZJOA010000007.1:0-42764 GCA_964547515.1 uncultured Faecalibacterium sp. | reverse complement strand
TGCGCGACGAGCGGGTCGCGATTGCTTGCAATCGCCCCGCGAAGCCCAAAGTCGATTGAAAATCGAATTTGGGCCGATAGAAAGGAGGATTCAAGTGTCCCCGCGAAATGTGAAGCAAAGCGCCCGTCTGCGGATCGTCAGCCTGGGCGGCGTGGATGAGGTCGGCAAGAATATGACCGTCTTCGAATACGAGGACGATATTGTGGTGGTGGACTGCGGCTCGATATTCCCCAAGGAGGATATGCTGGGCGTTGATCTGGTGATCCCCGACGTGAGCTATCTGGTGGCGAAGAAGAAGAACGTCCGCGGCTACCTGTTCACCCACGGCCATGAGGATCATATCGGCGCGACACCGTATATCCTGCGGCAGGTGCCCGCGCCGCTCTACGGCACGAAGCTGACTCTGGCGCTGGTGGATCTCAAGCTCAAGGAGCATCGCCTGTCCGGCATCCCCATGCAGGTGGTGCAGCCCCGCGACGAGATCAAGCTGGGCAAGCACTTCACGGCGTAGTTCATCCACGTCAGACATTCCATCGCCGGTGCGTGCGCCATCGCCATCACCTGTCCCGCGGGTACGGTCGTCGTTTCGGGTGACTTCAAGATCGACTATACCCCCATCGACGGTCATGTGACCGACCTGGCGACCTTCGCCGAGATCGGCGAGCGCGGCGCACTGGCGCTGCTGTGCGAGTCCACCAATGTGGAGCGTCCGGGTCAGACCATGTCCGAGCGCAAGATCGGCGAGACCTTCGAGAAGATGTTCCGCGACGCCAAGGGCCGCGTCATCGTCGCCATGTTCGCCTCCAATATCCACCGCATGCAGATGGTCATCGACAATGCCGTCGCCTATGGGCGCAAGGTGTGCTTCATCGGGCGCAGCATGGTCAATGTCAGCCGTGTGGGCATGCAGATCGGCGAGCTGCGCATCCCCGAGGGCGTGCTGATCGAGGCGGACGATCTGGATCAGTATGCCGATGACGAGCTGCTGGTCATGACCACCGGCTCTCAGGGCGAGGCCATGGCCGGCCTGACCCGTATGGCGTATTCCGAGCACCGCAAGCTGCAAATTCGCCCCACCGACATGGTCATCATCTCCGCCAGCCCCATCCCCGGCAACGAAAAGGGCATCAGCCGTGTCATCGACCAGCTGTACCGCTGCGGCGCACAGGTGGTCTACCACAAGATGGAAGCCGTGCATGTCTCCGGCCACGCCTGCCAGGAGGAGCTGAAGCTGATGCACGCCCTGGTCAAGCCCAAGTACTTCATCCCCGTCCACGGCGAATACCGCATGCTGTGGCAGCATGCCGAACTGGCGGAATCCATGGGCATGCCGAGCCAGAACATCGTCCTGCCGGAGATCGGCCAGGTGATCGAGATGGACGAGGGCGGACTGTACCTCGCCGAGCAGATCCCCACCGGCGGCATTCTGGTGGACGGTCTGGGCGTGGGTGACGTGGGCAATGTGGTGCTGCGCGACCGCAAGCACCTCTCCCAGGACGGCCTCATCATCGTCGTGATGGGCATCAACCGCGACGAGCGCAAGCTGGTCTCCGGCCCGGACATCATCAGCCGCGGCTTCATCTACGTCCGCGAGAATGAGGACATCATCGAGAACACCCGCGATGTGGTGCGTCAGATCCTGTCCACCTCCAGCCTGGCGGGCGAGGATTGGCCGATGCTCAAGAACCGCATCAAGGATGAGCTCCACCGCTATATCTTCGAGAAGATCAAGCGCAACCCCATGATCCTCCCCATCATCCTGGATGTTTGACGAAAAGCCGCATATCTGCTATCATAGGAGAGGGTACGCATGTGCCTTCCCTTCAGGGTTTCGAAAAAGTGGCAAAGCCACTTTTTCGAGGATAGCTGCGGAATGTTTTCCTCCGAAAAATGGGATTTTTCTACGGAAAACGCCCCGCCCGACCGGCAAAGCCGGTCGATACGATGAGAGTCTTGCAGACGGCGAATTACTGCTGCTGAAAACACGGCTTTTTGACAATCTGAGGAGAGGGTACGCATGTGCCTTCTCCTTTTTTCCGCTGACGGGGAAGAATTGCCAGCGCCCAATCGTTTCATGATCGGAAAGGACGGTTACAATTCATTATGGAATACTCCAACGCGCATCGTCTCGCTCAGGACATCCGTCAGAGCGAGGAGTATCAGACCTATCACGGCCTGCAGGATGAGGTCATGGCGGACGAGACCACCGCCGCGCTCATCAAGGAATACAAGAAGCTCCAGGTGAAGCTGCAAATGGGTGCTGTCGCGGGTGCAGAGCCGGACAGCGACGACATGCAGCGCTTCCAGGGGATCACGGCGCTGCTGTTTGGCAATCCGACGGTCAGCAGGTACATGCTGGCGGAGATGCGCCTGCAGCAGGCGCTGGCGGACATTTTCAAGATCGTCACCGACGCAGCCGGCATCGACATGGGCATTCCCGGGGTGGATGGCTGAGTCAGGGGAAGCATTTGAGCGGGAGGTCGTCCAATGGACAAGCGCAATGACACCTACAGAAGCGTCCGCGATGAGCGGCGATACGGCCCATACTGGTACAGCGCACTGTGGCGCATCGTGCGTCCCATCCTGGTGCTGGGGGGGAGCGTCCTGCTGGTCATCGGCATCCTGTGGAGCATCTGGAGCGCCGTGTATGAGGAGTACCTCGCCCCGGCGAATGCGGAGGATGTTCAGCAGGTGGCCTTCCGGGTGGAAAGCGGTCAGAGCCTGACCCGCGTGGCGAACAATCTGGAGGAGGCCGGGCTGATCCGCAACCGCACGGTCTTCAAGTACTACTGCGACTTTGCGGGCATGGGGCAGAAGATCCAGGCCGGGTCGTATCTGCTGACACCCGCCATGACCATGACGGAGATCGCCGAACAGCTCACCACGGGGGACGGCAATCCCATCGTGCGTGACATCACCCTCATTCCGGGGTGGACGATCGAGGAATTCGCCGCCAGGCTGGTGGAGGACGGCGTACTGACCGACAGCACGGAGTTCCTTGACCTGTGCCGCACGGGCAGCCGGTTCGCCGATTATTATTACATCGCGGACGTGCTGTCCGGCAAGAATGTCAGCCAGCGCAAATACGTCCTGGAGGGCTATCTTGCGCCGGACACCTATGAGGTGTACGTCACGGCAACGGCGGAGGACATCATCCGCAAGCTGCTCAGTCAGACGGATCGCGTCTATCCGGCGGAATATCAGGAGCGTGCCGCCGATCTGGGCATGACCATGGACGAGGTGTTCACCCTGGCCTCCCTCATCCAGAAGGAGGCCAAGGACAGCGATTTCACCAAGACGTCCGCAGTGTTCCATAACCGCCTGAAGGCCGGCATGAAGCTCCAGAGCGACGTGACCATCCACTATGTCACCGGTGTGCGCAGGATGAGCCTGACCAACAGCGATCTGGCGCTGAACAGCCCCTACAACACCTACCAGGTGACGGGACTGCCGCTGGGGCCGATATGCAGCCCGTCCAGGGCGGCGATCCAGGCGGCGCTGTATCCGGATGAGACCTATCTGGCGGAGAACTACCTGTACTTCTGCGCCAAGGACCCGGAGAGCGGCGAGCTGCATTTCTCGCGCACGCTCCAGGAGCACGAGCAGGCCGTGAACATCTATGCGCCCCTGTGGAGGGAATACGACGCGGAGCGCGGCATCGAATAACGATCAGGCAAGAAGGACACACATGAAGAACGACAGGAATCGGAAAATGCCGGAGCTGCTCTGTCCGGCCGGGGGAATGGAGGCGCTGCGTGCAGCCCTCCATTTCGGCGCGGATGCGGTGTATGGCGGCATGAAGCGCTTTGGCCTGCGCGCCTTTGCGGGCAATTTTGATGAGGAAGAGCTGCGGGAGGCGGTCACGCTCTGCCACGCGGCGGGGAAGAAGTTCTACCTCACCATGAATGTCTTCCCCTTTGATGACCAGATGGACGATTTCGCCGAAACGGCACGCATTGCCCATGCCATCGGCGTGGATGCCGCCATCGTCAGCGACCTGGGCGCGATCGTCACCCTGCGCGAGAAAGTCCCGGGGCTGGCGCTCCATGTGTCCACCCAGGCCAGCACGGTCAACACCGCTGCGGTGAAGCACTATCAGCAGCTGGGGTGCGAGCGGGTCATTCTCGCGCGGGAGACCTCCATCGACCGCATGGAGCGCATGGTCGCTCAGCTGGACGGCATGGAGATCGAGACCTTCGTGCATGGCGCGTCCTGCATGGCGTATTCGGGGCGCTGCCTGCTGTCCGCCGTATTGGCGGATCGCAGCGGCAATCAGGGCGAATGCGCTCAGCCCTGCCGCTGGCAATACCATGTGGTGGAGGAGAAGCGCCCGGGGGAGTACCTGCCCGTGTGCGAGGACGACAACGGCACATACATCTTCTCCGCGAAGGATCTGTGCCTGATGCCCGTCCTGCCCCGGCTCATCGAAGCCGGTGTGTCCTCGCTGAAGATCGAGGGCCGCATGAAGACCGAATACTATGTGGCGACGGTGACGGCGGCTTACCGGCGTGCGCTGGATCTGTATGCGTGCAGTCCGGCTGACTTTGCGTCCGCGCTGCCCGACCTCATGGCGGAATTGGCCTGTGCCAGCCATCGGGAGAGCGACACCGGCTTTGCATTGGGCAAGCCCGAAGTCCCCGGCGGTGCGGAGGGCTTCCATCAGGAGCGGGAGTACATCGCCCGCGCCGTTTCGGCATCGCAGCCGGGGGAGGCTGCGCGCTTCCTGCTCAAGAACCGCTTTCACGCGGGGGACGCGCTGGAGCTGCTGACTCCCGACGGCGTGAAGCCGGTCAAGGCCGTGCCCTTCCTGCGCGAGAGGACGGGCGAAACGCTGGATACCCTGGGCATCGGCGGAGAGCTCATCGCCATGCGGACGGAGCATGCCGTCCAGCCGGGGGACATCCTGCGGGGCGAGGTGCGCAATCACCGGCGCTGACGTGAGGCACGGGCTACAAGGCGCGAATGGCGGGGATTCCACGTTGCGCGATGGACGAAAATGTGGTATAATCCCCCATTATGAAACCAACGCACAGCGCGATGCAAGGAGGTTTTCCTATGGCTGGCCATGTTTCGGACGCGGTGATCCGCCGTCTGCCCGGATATTATCGGCATTTGCGAGAGCTGGAGGCAGCGGGCGTGTCGTCCATCTCCTCCCAGGAATTGGGCGAGCGCATGCACCTCACGCCCTCCCAGATCCGGCAGGACATCAACTGCTTCGGGGGCTTCGGTCGACAGGGCTTCGGCTATAAGGTGACGGAGCTCAAGGAGCATATCGGCGAGATCCTCGGGCTGGACAGGCAGCATCACCTCATCATCCTGGGCGCAGGCAATATCGGCTGTGCCGTGGCGCAGTATCCGACCTTTTCGCGGGAGGGCTTCCGCACGGTGGCGCTCTTCGACACCCTGCCCACCAAGGTCGGCCGCAGCCTGGGGGACATCCCCGTGATGCATATGGACACGCTGGAGCAGTTCGTGTCGGAGAACACGGTGGACATCGCCGTTCTGGCGCTGCCCAAGCGCTATGCCCAGGAGGCGCTGGAGCGGCTGTACCGCAGCGGCGTCCGCGCCATCTGGAATTTCGCGCCGACCGATCTGACCCATCCGGAGGACATGCTGGTGGTCAATGTCCACCTGTCTGACAGCCTCCAGCAGCTTTCCTATCGCATGGCGCATCAGGAGAGCAGATCATGAGGAGGACGCTATGACCGAAACACCGCATGGAAGGCGGCGGCGCACCGAGCGCAATGCCCGCCCGGAAGACATCACCCCGCAGACGCGGACGCGGACGCCCCAGGCGCGTGCACCCATTGGCCGTTCCCCGGAGCTGATGGAGCGTCAGGCGCGGATGCGTCAGCCGATGCCGACCCAGCGCCCCGACTACAGCGATTTTGACGATTATTCCGCCCGGGCGGCGCGTCCCGCACGCAAGACCAAGCGCCGCAAAAAGCACAATGGGCTTTGGTTCATGGTGGCGTTCATCTGCCTGATGGCGACCGGCGTGCTGGTCATGTTCGCCGCGCCCCAGTGGCTGGGCATCACCTATGCGGATATGCCCAATTACGCCTTCGTCAACCAGTGCATCCTCCGCATGGACAGCGATGCCGTCGCCACGCAGGCGGCCTACCGTCAGTATTTGCAGACCGACCGCATCTATTCCGGCGTGTACATCGATGGGGTGCATGTGGGCGGCATGACCAAGCAGGAGGCACGCGATGCCGTCAGCCGGGTGGAGGGCGGCGCGGGCAGTGCCTTTGCCATTTTGGTGAATGTGGACGGCACGGTCTGGTCGATCGATTCCGGACATGTGCCGCTCTACCGGAACATCGACGAGGTCGTCGAGCAGGCCTATGCCGTGGGACGCACGAATTCCACCGCCATCCGCGGCACATCGACCACACCCTTCCGCGAGCGCCTCGCCGCCGTGCAGGATGTGGCGAACAATCCGCGCGCGTTCTACACCGTCACGACCTATGACCGCAATACCGTCCGTCAGCTGACGCAGGAGATCGCCGCTGCCACCAACCGTGACCCGGTGAGCGCCACCGTCGCCACCTTCGACCCGTCCACCAAGACCTTCACCTTCAACAGCGATGAATCCGGCGTGTTTGTGGATGCGGACGCGATCTACCAGACCGTGGTGGGGCTGCTGGACGGCGGGAACTATCAGCAGACCATCTATGTCGAGCCCCAGCTGGTGGTGCCCGATGTCACCAAGGCGGAGCTGATGAACACCTTCGGCATGGTGTCCACCTTCACCACCAAGACCACCAGCAACGCCAACCGCAACAACAACATCCGCCTGTCCGCCGAGGCCATCACGAACACCACCGTCCTGCCGGGGGCGACCTTCTCGTTCAACCAGGCGACGGGGCAGCGCACGGCGGAGAAGGGCTACAAGGCCGCTGCGGCGATTTCCGGCGGCGAGACCTTCGATGAGATCGGCGGCGGCGTCTGCCAGACCAGCACCACGCTCTTCAATGCCGTGGCGCGTGCCAACCTGACCATCGTCGACCGTGATCCCCATGCCTGGCCGAGCAACTATGTGGACATGGGCGAGGACGCGACTGTCAACTGGCCGAATCTGGATTTCAGCTTTCGCAATGACACCGAATGGCCGATCTTCATCGTGGCGTACTACGCCAACCAGAAGGTGACGGTGGAGATCTATGGCCGGAAGCTGGATGAGGGCGTGACCATCGACCTGGAGAGCGAAACGACCTACAAGAAGAACCCGCCGTCCGAGCCGAAATACGTCTACAACGCCAGCCTGAAGGCCGGCACGGAGAAGGTGACGGTCAAGGCGCGCACGGGCTATACCGTCGTGACCTATAAGGTCTGGTATAAGAACGGGCAGGAGATCAAGCGGGAAAAGCTGCACACGTCGAACTACAAGATGTACCAGAAGACGATCGAATACAACGACGGCAAGGGCGGACTGAAATAAGTGCGTCCGCCGTTTTCGTGAAAGGAGGCGGCCTGCCATGCCCATGGACGGGCTGACCCTGGGCTTTGCCATCCGCGAGGTCGGGAAATGCCTCGCGGGCGGACGCATCGACAAGATCACCCAGCCGGAGAAGGATGCCGTCGTCCTCCTTGTCCGCGCGGGGAATGCCAATCACAAGCTGCTCCTGTGCGCATCGCCCAACAACGCGCGCATGCACCTCACCAACCAGAATTTCGCCAACCCGCTGGAGCCGCCCATGTTCTGCATGCTCCTGCGCAAGCAGCTGCTGGGCGGACGCATCCTCGCGGCGAAGCAGATCGGCGGCGACCGCGTCGTCCACATCGATGTGGACACGGTGGACGAAATGGGCGACCATGTGCTGCGCCGCCTGGTGCTGGAGATCATGGGGCGGCATTCCAACCTGATTTTGGTGGACGGCGAGGGCCGCATTCTGGATGCGGCACGTCATGTCAGCCAGGACATGAGCCGTGTCCGTCAGGTGCAGCCCGGCCTGCCGTATCTTCCGCCGCCCGCGCAGGAGAAGCTCGCGCCGGAGGACGTCACGGCGGACGCATTGCTTGCGGCGCTGGAACGTGCAGGCGATGTGCCGCTGCACAAGGCCATCGCGGGGAGCATCAGCGGGATGTCCGCCGTGGCCGCGAAGGAACTCGCGTTCCGCGTGCTGCCCCGGGGGACGGATCACAGCGATGATCCGGCCGACACAGCCTCGCGCCTGTGCGACCTGCTCCGCCGCCTGCCGGACATGGCCGACCCGCGCGTCCTCCTGGATGACGGCGGCGACCCGGCGGAGGTGTTCGCCTTCCCCTATCTGATGTACCCCACCGACCGCCAGGTCAAAATGCCCACCGTCAGCGCGGCACTGGAGCGCTATTTTGGCTCGCGTGACCGGCAGGATCGGCTGAATCAGAAGGCCGCGTCCATGGTCAGGCTGCTCAGGAATCATGTGGAGCGCTGCGAAAAGAAGCTCGCCCAGCAGGAGGAGGATCTGTCCAACACCGCGAAGTTAGAGGAGTACCGGCTGATGGGGGAACTCATCAACGCCAATCTCTGGCAGCTCCAGAAGGGACAGACCGAAGCGACCCTGCCCAATTTCTACGACGAGAACGGCGGCGTGCTGACCATCCCGCTGGATATTCAGCTGACACCGGCGCAGAATGCCCAGCGGTATTTCAAGAAGTACCAAAAGGCGCGGACGACGCGGGAGATGGCCGCCCGCCAGCATGAATCGACCCTGCAGGAGCTGAACTATCTGGAGGGGCTGCTGCTGGATGTGGGGAAATGTGTGGGGGAGAGCGAGCTGGAGGAGATCCGCGCCGAACTTGTGTCCACCGGCTATGTGAAGAAGAGCACGAATCGCCGTCAGCAACGGGCGCTGCCCAAGGCGAAGCCCTATCATTACCGCAGTGCGGACGGCATTGACATCTACGTCGGCAAAAATGCCGTGCAGAACGAGCGCCTCACGGGTGACGCACGCCCGAACGAGATGTGGCTGCATGCCAAGGACATGCCCGGATCGCATGTCATCATCCGTGCGGAGGGGGACATCCCGGCGGCGACGCTGTCCGAGGCGGCGACCCTCGCGGCGTGGTATTCCAAGGGGCAGAATTCCTCCATGGTGCCCATCGACTACACCCTGCGGCGCTATGTGAAGAAGATCCCCGGCGGCGCGACCGGCATGGTGACCTACACCAACCAGAAAACGGCATACATGACCGTCACCGAGGCGGACGTGAAGAGGATCGAGCTGGTCGAAGGATAAAAAATGCGGCGAAGGATGTGCAAAAGGCATCCTTCGCCGTTTGTTCTGTGTTAGTTAGCCCTCTTTGATCCAGGCATCCCAGGTTTCCGGCTGATAGCCGATGGTGCACCTGCTGCCGTTGCGCACGATGGGGCTTTTCAGCAGCCAGGGGCATTCGGTGATGTAGTCCGCCAGAGCGCTGTCGATATGGCAGTGCGCCGCGGGGTGTTCGAGCACCTTCCTGTCCTCCCGGTCGATCAGCCCGGACAGACCCACGCCCCGCGCCATGACCTGCAATTCGCGTTCGCCCAGCTTGTGCTTCTTCAGGTCCATGACCTGCACCTTGATGCGGCGCTCCTTGAAATAGCGCTCCGCCTTCTGCACGTCGAAGTTCTTCTTGCTGATGTAAAGCTGGATGTTCATGCCTGTGTCCTCCTGCGAACGTCGTCGCCCCTGAATTGCAGGATCATGCATTCGCCCGTGCTCAGCAGGCGGGAGGCGATGCGTTCGGTGTAGCGGTTGCGCAGCTCGCGTTCGGTCAGGTTGGTGCTGACGATGGTGGCCTTGGCGCGCAGCTGACGCTCGTTGAAGAGGTTGAACCATTGGGTGATGGTGATGTTCTCCATCAGGGGTTCAGCGCCGAGATCGTCGACCATGAGGACATCTGCGTCCATGAGCAGCTCTAGATCCTTCGTGTCGCCGGAGAAGTACGCCTTCCGCGCTGTTTCCAGGAAGCGGTATGCGCTGAGCATCAGCACGTTCTGCCCGCGCTGCAGGAGCACCTTGGCCATGGCGTGCATCAGGTAGGTCTTGCCCAGACCGCTCTGTCCCATCATGACGATGGTCTTCCGGGGCACATCGGGGTATTGCTCCGCCCACCCCTGACACTGCTGACGGAACATGCGCATGATGTCCCGCTGGCTGAAGGACTTGTCGGGCAGCTTCTCGTCGGAGAAGATGCTCAGGTCGAAGTTCTCGAAGCTCTGCGCGGCGCTTTCGCCCAGGCCGATGCGCTGATACAGCCGGGAGAAAAAGGCGGAGCGGAAGCATTCGCATTGCTCGCGGATGGGTTCGCCGATATAGCCGGTGTCCTGACAGATGGGGCATTGGTAGACCGGGTCGAGGTAGTTGTCCGGGAAGCCGTTTTGACGCAGGAGCTGTGCCAGACGGTTGTTGAGCACCTGCATCCGGGCGGGGATGTCACCGGCGGAGGCCTGACCGTCGAGGATGCCGCGCAGGGTGGCGAAGATCAGCCCCTGACGGGCATCCAGCACCTCGCCGATCTCCGGGCAGGCCTGGATCGCATCGCTGCGGCGCTTCTGGTTGATCCGCTGATCCTCCTCGCGGCGCTGTTCGTATTCGGCTTGCAGCTCCTGCAAGATTGCGTTACGCATGCTCTCCCTCCTCCTGCCATTGCTTCATCATGGCATCCAGCGCATCGTCGCTGTCGCTGTATTCGCGCTGGGTATACTGCTGCTGCTCGACGGATTTGGTGCGTGCGGGGGCAGCAGCCTGGGGTGCGGCGGACATGGCCTGCTGATGCTCCGCCCGTTCGCGCAGGGCAGCGTCCATGGTGGTGATGCCCCTGTCGTGGAAGCGCCCGAGGATGGTGTCCAGATAGGCCATGGGCTTGTCCTTGCCCACGGCCCAGGCGGCGCATTGGGTGACGAAACCCATCTCGTAGCCGTACTGGTTGAGCCATTTCGCGGCCAGACGGCGATCGGCGGCATTGGGCTTGGCCGAGACACCCATGACCTCATAGAGCATGCGCAGGAAGTCATTCTGATCGTCCACCTGCCGCATGTAGGCGGACACCTGTGCCGGCGTTTCCAGGCCATTGCTCTTCCAGTTTTTCAGCGTCGTCATGACCCCGTCGAAATCCGAGCCGCGCTTGGCGCATTCCTTGCCGGCCATGAGGATGATGCTGTCCGGATACAGCGCACGCATGTCGGCGTAGACCGCGCGTGTGCCATCGTTGACGGTCGCGTGGGGGAGGTTCATGACCTGGAGCAGCGCTCTGAGGGGCGCGTCGGCATCCTGCTCCTGCCGGAGGACGGCTTCGATGCCTGCGGTCTTCTGCTGAGCGCGCAGACGGCTGAGGATGCCCCCCAGATAGCCGAAGGTCGGCTCACCCTTGGTGGTTTCGGCGCATGCGGCCAGAATGTCCTCTTGGGAGAAGCCCCAGTCCACATGCCAGGTGCGGTACATGGCCAGTTCGTCCTCGGAGGGGGCGCGGCGCTTGCCCAAGCGGCGGAGCACGGCGCGGCTGCCGTCCCACACGGCCTTGTCGCGACCGAGGACGGCCTCTGCGTCCTCCACGGTGGTGACGTTCTCGTCCGCCAGCAGGGCGGCGCGCTTCTCGATGGTCATGACGGACACGTTTTTGCCGTGCTGGGCGATCATATGGCGGATGAGGCAGAGCACCACATCGGCGGGAAGCCCCATCTCCTCGACCCATTCGTAGCAGCGGCTCATTTCCGAGCCATGCAGGCGGCGGTCATTGCCGAAGAGGCCGTACACCGCCGACGCGAAGGCCTCGTAGGCCTCGTCCACCGGGACGGTGCCGCCGGTCATGGTCAGCTGCTTGATGCTGACGTAGCGGAAGGTCGGCGGATGATCGGCGATGCGGCGGACGAGCCCCTTGCGTTCCCAGTGGCGATAGGCGGTGAGGATGGCTTCCTCCGTCAGGGAGAGCTCACGGGCCATCTGCGCGATGGTCATGCTCGCCTGGGGGTGATGGCACTGCATCAGCCCGTATAGGTAGACCCGCACGGCATCACCGGTGGCATTGGGGAGGTATTCGAGGATGAACTGGTTGTCCACCGGGGTCACGTCATAGTAGGCGTACTGCTCGTCAAAGCCGAACATGGGCATGCGCGGGGCCTCCTTGCTGGTTGTTAGCGGTATTATACCATATCTGCGGATATTCGACAAGCGCCAAAAACCGCCGGAAAAACAAAGGAAATACGAACAGATCGTGCAAATGGGGTTGACAAGCCCCCGCCCGATGTGGTATGCTCATTGCAACACCTGTTCAGGTGGATGCTTGAGGAAGGGAGAGCGCGACGATGAAGCAGCAGTCGATCATGATGATGTCCATGATGATGCCCATGTGCATGTGCCGCATGAGCATGCGTTGCTGTACCATTCTTCGCTGCGCTTTTCAATAATCGCCCGCTGACGGCTCGCAAAAGGGACGTCGGTGCATATCGGCGGATCAAGAGGAAGCTGCATCGCGAAGATGGGGGCTTCCTTTTTTCTATGACATCCCCCAATACAGGTGAAGGAGCTGAGCTGCATGAAGAATCATGCCTGGATCATGGTACGATCCAACCGGGAGAGCCGACGAATGCGACGCATGTCCGCCGGTCATCCCTGCTGTGTGTGAATCCCCAATGGCTCTGATAAGAAAAGGAGAAATGTACGATGAAGAAGTTCCTGTCCGTCGTCCTGGCCGCGCTGCTGGTTCTGTCCTGTTCTGCCGCATTTGCTGACGGCATCAAGATCGCCGTCCCCAATGACCCCACCAACGAAGGCCGCGCGCTGCTCCTGCTGGAGTCCAACGGCTATATCAAGCTCGATCCCGAAGCGGGCATCACCGCCACCGCCGCCAATATCACCGAGAACCCGCTGAACATCGAGTTCTATGAGGTCGAGGCGGCCATGGTGCCCAATGTCCTGCCGGATGTGGACTACGCCATCATCAACAACAACTTCGCGCTGGATTTCGGCCTGAATCCCGTGGAGGATTCCCTGCTGATCGAAAGCGCTGATTCCCCCTATTCCAATGTGCTTTGCGTCAACGCGGGCAATGAGCAGACCGACGAGGCCAAGGCGCTGGTGGCTGCGCTGACCAGCCAGAAGGTCGCGGAATACATCGCTGCCACCTATGCGGGCGCGGCTGTGTCCGTCGTGGCTGAGCCCACCGATGGCTTCGATGCCACCGTGGATTATGAGCAGCTGGCGGGCAAGACCATCACCGTGGCAGCGTCCCCCACGCCCCATGCGCAGATCCTGGCCGTCGCCGCCGAGATCCTTGCGGAGAAGAACATCACCCTGAAGGTCATCGAGTTCTCCGATTACATCCAGCCCAACATGGTCGTGGATGCCGGTGAGGTCTTCGCGAACTACTTCGCGCACCTGCCCTATCAGGAGAACTTCAACGAGGAGAACGGCACGCAGATCGTGAGCGTCGCCGCCATCCACGTTGAGCCCATGGGTCTCTACGGCGGTCAGCAGTCCGATCTGTCCGCGCTGGGTGACGCGCCCTTCGCCGCGGCTGGTGAGAGCGCTGCCGAGTAAGCCTGTCAATTCCCATACCGGCGGTTCATGACTGCCGGTTTTCCCTGTGTTATGGAGGAATCCCCATGATCGAATTGCGTAACCTCTGCAAGAGCTTCGTCACCGCCGATGGGCCGGTGGACGCGCTCCGGCACGTCAACCTGACCATCAATAACGGCGACATTTACGGCATCATCGGCATGTCCGGCGCGGGCAAGTCCACCCTGGTGCGGTGCATCAACATGCTGGAGCGCCCCACGGAGGGCTCTGTGGTGCTGGACGGGCAGGATCTGGGCACGCTGGACAAAAAGCAGCTGCGCGATGTCCGCCGCCGGGTGACGATGATCTTCCAGGGCTTCAACCTGCTGATGCAGCGCACCTGCCTGGAGAACATCATGCTCCCGCTGAAGCTGTCGGGCGTGAAGAAGTCCGAAGCCGTCAAGCGTGCCACCGAGCTGCTGGAGGTGGTCGGCCTGCCGGACAAGGCGAACGCCTATCCCGCGCAGCTGTCCGGCGGACAGCAGCAGCGCATCGCCATCGCCCGTGCCCTGGCGACCAACCCGGATGTTCTGCTCTGCGACGAAGCTACCTCTGCCCTTGACCCCAAGACCACCCATGCCATTCTGGGCCTGATCCGCGAGATCAACCAGAAGATGGGCATCACCGTCATCGTCATCACCCATCAGATGAGCGTGGTGCAGGAGATCTGCAACCGTGTCGCCATTCTGGAAAACGGCGCGGTGGTGGAGGAGGGCAATGTGGCGGACGTGTTCGCCAATCCGCAGGCCGAGGCCACCAAGAACCTCGTCTATCCCGAAATGGCGGATGCGAATGTCGCCCTGGGGAGCAAGCATGGTCAGCGCGTGCGGATCATCTTCAACGGGGCGATCGCGGCGAACGAGCCCCTCATCGCCCGCATGGCCATGGAGATCGGCATCGCGGCGAGCATCCTGGGGGCATCCACCCGCGCCGTGGGGGATCGCGCCTATGGCTACATCCTGCTGGAGATCCCCGGCGGCCCGGATGAGCTGGCCAAGGCGGTCAACTTCCTCCGTCAGACCCCGGATGTCACAGTGCAGGTGCAGGTGGACTACGCAAAGCAGGAGGTGCAGGCATGAACCAGTTCGTCAGAGCCTTCCAGCCGGATCGTCTGGCGGAAGCGTGGGGGATCATCAAGTCGGATTTTCCCATGGCGCTGTGGGAGACACTGTATGTCACCATCCTGGCGACGCTTTTCGCCATCGCCATCGGTCTGCCGCTGGGCATGCTGCTCGTGGCCGGCGATGCCAAGGGCGTGCGCCCCATGCCCGGCTGGCTGATGAAGATCATCAATGTCGTCATCAACCTCCTGCGCTCCATCCCGTTCCTGATCCTGATCGTGGTCGTCATCCCGCTGACGCGTCTGATCGTCGGCACGTCCGTGGGCACGGTCGCGTCCATCGTGCCGCTGGTGGTGGCAGCGTTCCCCTTCGTGGCGCGTCTGGTGGAATCCAGCCTGCGCGAGGTGAATCCCAACATCGTCGAAACGGCGCAGTCCATGGGTGCGACGCCCATGCAGATCATGCTGCACGTCATGCTGCCGGAAGCCGTGCCGTCGCTCATCACCAATTTCACCCTGGCCATCACCACCATTCTGGGTTACACGGCCATGTCCGGTGCGATCGGCGGCGGCGGACTGGGCAACATCGCCATCACCGTGGGCTATCAGCGGTATAAGTACGCCGTGCTGTACGCGGCGGTGGTCGTGCTGGTCATCCTGGTGCAGGTGATCCAGAGCTTCGGCACATGGCTGGCGGCCAGGTGCGACAAGCGGCTGAAAAAGTGAATCCAGTGCAGGGGAGCGATGTGCCCCCTGCATTTTTGCGTCCGGAAAATCGCCGGACAGCCGCTGTTCCCCTTCACAAAAGGGGCGGTGTGTGCTATGATAGCGGGACAGCCATACTGCGGATCGGAGGTGTTCCCCATGTCGGAACTGACCGGAAAATTCGTCCTCAAAGCGCCCTACAAGCCCTCGGGCGATCAGCCCCAGGCCATCGATGCCCTGGCCGCCGGCGTTCAGCAGGGCATGGACGCACAGGTGCTCCTGGGCGTGACGGGCTCGGGCAAGACGTTCACCATGGCCTCGGTCATCGAGCGCGTGCAGCGTCCGACCCTGGTCATCGCGCACAACAAGACCCTCGCCGCCCAGCTCTGTTCGGAGCTGAAGGCCTTCTTCCCGGACAGCCGGGTGGAGTATTTCGTTTCCTATTATGATTACTATCAGCCGGAGGCGTACATCGCCTCGTCGGACACCTATATCGAGAAGGATGCTTCCATCAACGAGGAGATCGATCGTCTGCGTCACAGTGCTACGGCGGCGCTGCGGGAGCGCCGCGATGTCATCATCGTCGCGTCGGTCAGCTGCATCTATTCCATGGGCGACCCCAGCGAATACGAGGGGCAGATGATCAGCCTGCGCCCGGGCATGTGCATCGCCCGCGATGAGCTGCTGCGTCAGCTGATCGACATCCAGTATGAGCGCAATGACATCGAGTTCGCGCGCGGGTCGTTCCGTGTGCGCGGGGACGTGGTGGAGATCATCCCTGCCGCGATGAATGAGCACGGCCTGCGCATTGAGTTCTTCGGCGACGAGATCGACCGCATCAGCGAGATCGAGACCGTCAGCGGCCATGTCATCGCGAGCCTGGAGCATGCGGCGGTCTTCCCGGCGACCCATTACGCCACGGACAAGAGCCATCTGGAGGAGGACATCGCCGTCATCGAGGCGGACCTGCAGGCGCAGGTCGACCGTTTCACCCGGGAGGGCAAGCCTCTGGAGGCCGAACGCATCGCCCAGCGCACGAATTATGACATCGAGATGATGCGCGAGATCGGCTATTGCTCCGGCATCGAGAACTATTCCCGGTATTTCGATGGCCGCAAGCCCGGCGATGCACCCTACTCCCTGCTGGATTACTTCCCCAAGGGCTTCCTGTGCTTCATCGACGAGAGCCATGTCACCGTGCCGCAGATCCGCGCGATGTACAACGGCGACCGCGCCCGCAAGGAGCAACTGGTGGAGTATGGCTTCCGTCTGCCCAGCGCGTATGACAACCGACCGCTGCTCTTCGAGGAGTTCGAGCAGCGCATCGGCCAGACCATCTATGTCAGCGCCACACCCGGGGCATACGAGCTGGGCAGGACGAAGCAGATCGTCGAGCAGATCATCCGCCCGACGGGTCTGCTTGACCCCAAGATCGACGTGCGCCCCGCGACGGGTCAGGTGGACGACCTGGTGGGGGAGATCAACCGCGTGGTGAAGAACAGGCAGCGCGTGCTGGTCACGACGCTGACCAAGCGCATGGCGGAATCGCTGACGGAATACCTGCGCGGGATGGACATGCGCGTGCGCTATCTGCATTCGGACGTGACCACCATGGATCGCATGGAACTCATTCGCGGTCTGCGCCTGGGCGAATACGACATTCTGGTGGGCATCAACCTCCTGCGCGAAGGGCTTGACCTGCCGGAGGTCAGCCTGGTCGCCATTCTGGATGCGGACAAGGAGGGCTTCCTGCGTTCGGAAACGTCGCTGGTGCAGACCATCGGCCGTGCCGCGCGCAATGTGGATGGCCGCGTCATCATGTATGCGGATGTCATGACCGAGAGCATGATGCGTGCCATCGGCGAGACCAACCGCCGCCGTGCGCTTCAGCAGGCGTACAACGAGGAGCATGGCATCACCCCGGAGAGCGTGCGGAATGCGATCCATCAGGTGCTGGAGGTCACGAAGAAGGTGGCGGACGAAGCGCCCGCGCCGCTGACGGAGGAGGAGCGTGCCGCCGTCGCCAAGCAGATCGAGGAGCAGATGCTGTCCGCCGCCCGCGACCTGGACTTCGAGCGTGCCGCCAAGCTGCGTGACCAGCTGCTGGAGATGCGCGGCGAAGCGCCCCAGAAGAACGACGTGCAGCGCAAACGCCGCAAAACGCGGGAGTCCACCCGACATCACTGAGGAGAGAAGCATATGGAAATCAAGCAATACACTAAGGAACGCATCCCGGATGTGCTTCAATTTGAGCGTGATCTGCGTGTTGAGGAGGACTTCTGGGGCTGGGAGATCGACAAGTCATACATTGCTGATGTGACGGCCAGCTTTGATGATCCCGCATTCGCTGATTCCCTGTCCCTGCTGGCCTATATGGACGGCAAGGTGGTGGGGCGGATCGACTGCGCCATGATCCATAGCCACTTTGACGGCAGTGTAAAGGCGTATCTTGACTGGATCTGCGTCATCAAAAGCTACCGGCATCGGGGCGTTGCACAGGCACTGATGATGGCCCTTCGCAAAGAGCTGAAAGAGCGTGGCGTGGATACCCTCATCGGTCTGATCGCTGCCAATGAGGATGCTCAGCGGTTCTATCGGAACCTTCCCAATGCAGAGATCAGGGACGAGGGCATTTGGATCGACCTGTGATCAAATCGTTCCCGGAGATGCAGAGCCCATCTGGTTTGCTGACAGATTCTGTGCGATACGATTTTACCAGGCGAGGGGAGAGAAAGAATGCTGGCAATCAATCATATCACCGTGCGCTCCGAAAAGGTGACACGCCCGCTGACGCTGGCGGTCTGTCCGGATTTCCATGATGGGGACGTGCGTGCGCTGTGCCATGCCGTGCAGGGGGCGGATGCCATCCTGATCGTGGGCGACCTGGTGGATCGTCATGCCCACCGCAGCAACGGCTATGACAATGCGGTGCGCTTTTTGCAGGACGCGCCGGACATCGCCCCGACCTTCTACAGCCTGGGCAATCACGAGCGGAAGCATCAGGGCTTGGGGGATTATTGGCCGCAGGTGGCACGCAGCCGGGTCACGGTGCTGGACGATGGGTTCGTGCACTTTGGCGGCATCGTCCTGGGGGGACTGAGCAGCATCCGCGCGGAGGAGGACGCCCCCGACCGTGCAGTTCAGCTGGCGCAGAAGCAGCCCTTCCTGCGGGACATGGCGGCACAGGAGGGCTACAAGCTGCTGATGTGCCATCACCCGGAGTATTTCGCCGAGGCGGTGTCCGCCCATGCCATCGACCTGACCCTGTCCGGGCATGCCCACGGGGGACAGGTGCGCATTGGCCGTCAGGGGCTGTACGCGCCGGGACAGGGCATCCTCCCGCGGCTGACCAGCGGCTTCTATGCGCAGGAGCGCCTGCTGGTGTCCCGCGGGGTGACGAATGCCACCTGGGCACCGCGCATCCATTGCAGCTGCGAGGTTATCCTGCTCCACCTGACGGGGGAGGACGAGCGTCCTAATTGTGATGAATGTAAAAACATCGGGCGTTGATTGACAGTTCTGTCAGCCGTGTGATAGAATAGAAAAAAGTGTTCACAGGAGGATGGATCATCCATGAAGCGCAGATGCTTATTCCTTGCGGTGCTGGTGACGCTGCTGGTGCTTCTGGCCGGCACGGCACAGGCGCGAGCCTACGGTGTGCCCGTGGTCTACTGCGTCCCCGGACAGACGAAGCAGCCCGACTATCAGGAGCTTGTCCATCGTGTGGACAGCCGCTGGGATCTGGAGGACTACAGCCTGTCCTTCGAGGAAAAGTCGGACTATCTGACCGTGGATGCGGACGGCACGCTTCACATCAGCGAGGATGCGCCGCTGGAGAGTGACATCACGCTGACCATCAAGCTCAAGCCCAGGAAGAGCGGCGAGAGCCAGAAGCAGGTGAGGCTCTCGCTGCAGGTCCTCGCCCCCATCGAGGATCTGCGCTGCGACCCGGACACCATCTACCTGATGACGGACACGAACACGCGGAGGAGCTATAAGCTCAACGGCGTGGACAACCGCAATTACATCGAGCGTGTTGAGAAGACCGGTGCCGATCTGGTGAATGAGAGCGTCATCAGTGTGTCCAGAGATTGGGTGGAGTGGCGCGTGCAGGCCTTGAAGGGCGGCAAGACCGGCGTGTACGAGGCGACCTACTACACCTATGACGGTCAGCAGGCGACCGTGCGCGTCCATGTGCTGCCCTATGCCACCAAGCTGGAATTCGCCCGGGAGCAGATCGACTGTGTGGTTCAGGATGCCTTTGACCTGGGTCTTGATCTGGGTGTCGAGCCGAATGGCGGCTTTACGGCGGCGGCCTCTGCCGTCGACCTCTGGCTGTACGATCAAAGCGGTTCGCGCACCGAATGCTCGGGCACCTGGGTCAACACGTCGACCGGGACGTTCACGGCGATGAAGCATGGCCATTACAAGCTCGTGGCGGCCATGGGCAATATGTCGGACACGATGTATATCCATATCTATGACGACGCAGCCTGTCAAAGCATCACGGTGGATGACGGCAGCATGCTGTATCCGAATCGCGCGGCGGTGCAGGCGAAGTGCCTGGATGCATCGGGGAATCACATCGTGCGTCCCCTGCGCATCGTCGACGGGGCGGACATCGTCACCCTGGAGCAGGATTACCTGACCTTCAGCGGCACGGGCAAGTTCACCCTGGAGGCGCAGAATCCGGACGGTTCGACCTGCACGCAGACCTTTGATGTGGTGGAGAACCCCACGGAGGTCAGCCTCAATGCGGTGGAGCTGACGCTGGACATCGGCCAGACCTTCGACCTGAAGGTCAGCTTCGACAAGGGTGAGCATCCGTATCAGATCGCAATGGGCTATGGTGTGACCGAGACCGAGGACAAGCTCGCCAGCTTCCGCCTGGAGGGCAATCGCGTCATCGCCCAAGCCCCGGGTCAGGGCATGGTTTATGTGACGGCCTATGGCGAGGACAACAGGCGGCTCACGGCGGAGTGCAAAGTCACCGTGCTGGACAGCGATCAGGCCATCCGCATCGTTCTGCCCGATCCGCCCGTGGGCGTGGGGCAGGAGGCACTCATCACCGTCCAGGATAAGACCGGCAAGGTCTATCCGGGCACTTATACCGCCCATACGGACAGCGCTGTCGTGTATCCCGACGGCAGGGTGCTGGGCGTGAAGCGGACGGGTCAGGTGTATTTCCAGGTCGATCTGGATGACGGCCGCGTGCTGAAGAGCATGTTCCAGGTTCTGCTGTATCCCAAGTGGCTCAAGCATGATGCCATGACCATCGTTATGCACAGTAGCGGAAAGGTCGGCCCGATCCAGTCGGACGTGGGCGAGGTGCCCTGGAGTGAGGTGACAGCCACCGTTGCAGACCCGAGCATTGCCGACATTGACTCGCATACCTCAAGTTACCTGACGGCGAAGCAGCCCGGCGTGACCACCGTCACGCTGAAGTCCAAGTATACCGATGCCTCCGTCACCTTCACGGTCGAGGTCGTGGATGACAAGGAGCTCTTCGCCGAAGAGCTGGATGTCCGCGTGCCCTATGGCTACTATGTGGAGCTGCCCCAGTATGTGGATGCCGAGGGTAATCCCATCACCATCGACTGGGCGATCACCTACGACCTGCCGGGCGAGGGTAATCCGGAAGCCAGCGGCTTCCTGCTCCAGGATGGTACGCTCAGCTGCACCTGGCCGACGGCCTCCTGCGTCGTCACCGGCAGGACGAAGGACAACATCACCCTGCGCATCAATGCCATCGGCTACCTCCTGCCGGAGTCGATCTCCATCTTCCCCGCCAACAGAAAGATCAACGGCCAGACGCCCTTCACCGTCCTGCCCGATCAGGAGGGCACGGAGGTCAACCGTACCTACTGGCAGGTCGAGGACGAGAGCATCCTGACCTGTGATCCCGTCGTCGATGGGGATACCAACATCCTCAAGCCGCGCGCCGGCGGCACGACCCGTGTCATGGTCATGCTGGACAACATGGTGTACACCGTGTTTGAGGTCACGGTGATCGATCCGTTGAACAACGCCAATGCGCTGCCGGGCGATGTCAACACTGACAAGACCGTCGACAATCAGGACGCGCTGCTGATCCTCCAGCACATCGCGGGCTGGGGCGTGGACATCCACCATTATAATGCGGACGTGGATGCCAATGGCCGGGTGACGGTCGACGATGCGACGCTGATCCTCCAGAAGCTGGGCGGCATGAAGGTTCTGCTCCGGAAATACGAGCCGGAGGAATAAAAACTGTAAAAAATCAGCATGCAGGCCTGATTCTTCGCATTTCGTGCTTGACTCCAGTATTTAGCACATGGTATAATGAGGGCAATGAAGCGCACTGCATGCGAAAAGACGCTTCAAACAAATCAGAAAAGGGGCTGGATATTTTGCGGTATGCCAAGTTGCTAAGCTGCCTGCTGATGATCGTTTGCCTGCTGGCGACGTGCGCCCTGGCAGATGCGGCGGACTTTTCCTTCACGCTGAACAGTGCGGGCACGGGCTACATCGTGCAGAAGTATGTCGGCAAAGCGACGCAGGTCGTCGTGCCGGAGAGCTACAATGGCCTGCCCGTCACCGAGATCGGCGAGGGTGCCTTCGAGAATAATTCGACCATCACGAGCGTGTCCCTGCCCAGCTGCGTGACGCGCATTGGCAAGCGCAGCTTCAAGAACTGCGCCAAGCTGACCTCCGTGACCACCTACGCTGCGAGCGGCTCGACCATCCGCATTCCCGGCGACGTGGACAACAACGGCGCCGTCACCATCGATGATGCGACCCTGCTCATGCGCTACATCGCGGGCGAGGCCGTCACCATCAGCACCGGCAATGCGGATGTCAACGGCGATGCCAAGCTGGATACGAACGACGTGCTGCTCCTGATGCAGTACCACGCGGGCTGGGGCACGAAGCTCCAGTGATCCATGACCAAACCATGACCCGGGGAGTGAAGTGCGCATGGTGAACATGCGGATGCTGCGGACGCTACATCCATTCCGTACATATGGTACATCACGAATGAAGAAGCTCGTCTGCCTCCTGACTGCGACCCTGCTCCTGCTTCTCAGCCCGGCCGCAAATGCCCAGGGAGCGGACAAGCCGCTGGACTACAGCGACCTGCCGGGAGCGCATCGGGCGGTGTTCGAAAAGGAGATCGAGTACGCGCTGGCTCATGCCCGTGCCCGTGCGCCGGGCGAGGATCAGCTCTTCGCCATGGCGCGGGGGCTGTCCAATGGCTATGTGGACAGCGTCAGCCGGGATGGCATCGCATTCACCTATGCGGTGAACGAATCCATCATCAAGGTGGGGGAGTCGATCCGCTTCACGGTCTCTGATGTCACGGGTGACAAAGCGCCCATCAAGTATTCCGTCGCAGGGCTGCTGATGGACGAGAATTTCGTCCGCGAGGCCAATTTCGCGCAGGTCAGCGGGGAAATCGAGGCCACGTCCTGGGACGGGCGCACCTTCACCTATACCCCCACCAAGGCGGGGTATGTCATCTTCGTTCTGGGCATTTCCACGGGCGACGGCACGAATGTCGTCACCGTCAGCACCAATACCATCCAGGTCTACGCCGACGAGAAGCCGCTTTTCCGCAACATGGCCGTTCATAATGACCTGGCGGCAGTGGTCTCTCTGGATGATGCAAAGTCCCGCGTGGGCGATGTCATCACGGCCACCGCCATGCTCACCACAAAGACCGGCCCGGTGAAGTACACCGCCACCTGGACGCTGTGCGACCAGGCGGATCAGGTGCTTGACACCAAGACGAGCACGGGTCAGATGGACATGGCGGGACAGGTGCAGACCATCCATTTCGACTACTGGCCCTTGCAGGCCGGTCAGACCCAGTTTGAGTTCACCGCCACGGACGGCGATGGCAATGCCATCCGCATCAATTCGCCCGGGATGGCCGTGCTGGACGGCTTTGCGTTCAGCGCCGCGCTGGACAGGAGCGTCGTCAGCCTCGGCGAGAGCCTGACGGGCACATACCGCATCAGCGGGCATGTCTGCGACAGCGTGCGCTACAGCATCGGCTGGACCTGCTACGATGCCGCCGACCCGGACAAGGTGCTCTCCACCGTGTCGACCCAGGTGGACACCCGCACCGGCACGAGCACCTTCACCCCCCGCTTCGGCGGACAGGTCGAGTTCTTCGCCCGTGCGACCTGCGATCATTATCCGGATGTCTATCCGGCGTATGACCGCGCCACGCTGCTCTACGGGGTGAACGCCCGGCTGTCGCTGACGGCTTCGACCGTGAAGTCCGGCAGCAGCATCGGTCTGAATTACGAAATCGCCGACGGTCTGACGCCCTATCAGCGCATTCAGATCACCGGCTGTACCTACGATCAGGATACCAACAGAACCTATCAGTTCCTCCAGCAGACCGTCACAGCGGCCGAAGGCAAGGTCACCGGCAAGCCCTACCTGGGCGATCTGGTCTATTTCGAAATCACGGTCACGGAGAAGGACGGCTATGTGTCCACCTGGCGGAGCGATACGATCCCGCTGACGGATGCCCCCACGGTGTCCGCCCCGGCGCTGGCCGCATCGGTCGATGCCGAAACGCTGGAGCTGGGCAAGAGCGTCACCCTCACCTACCAGATGACGGGCGGCTCAGGCAGTGTCAGCAAGGAGTACAAGAGCGGAAGCTATGCGGCGTGGCAAAAGGTGGATGGCACGATTGTCTCCACCACGGCGCTGACGACTACCTTCGGCACGGTCACCTTCACCCCCAAGGAAGACGGGGAGTATGTCTGCATCATGATGCTGACCGATGCCTATGGGCAGCGTGTCACATGGAAGAGCGACAGCATCTATGTGGGCAAGGTGCGGATTCCCGGCGATGCGGACGGCAACGGCGCTGTCAGCATGGCGGACGCGCAGCGCATCATCGACCACTGCGCGGATGCGAGCGTCCTCCTCCATACCGGCAATGCGGATGTGAACGGCGATGGCAAGGTGGATCTGGAGGATGCACTGCTGCTGATGCAGTTCTGCGCCGGTTGGGGCGTTCAACTGAATTGATGCAGTACGTGCGATACGGCTGCATGAATAATAAGGAGGTTCCACGATGAAGAAGTTTGTTTCACGGCTGCTGAGCCTGCTGCTGGTTCTGATGCTGACCGCTGTCATGGCGGCCTCGGCAGAGACGACGACGGTGACGACGGCTCGCGGCGGCACGGTGACGATGAATATCAGCGTCTCCGGCGGCGGCAAGAATGCGCTGATCGGCATCAAGACCAACAAAGCGCCCGTGACGTTCGCCAATGCGGTGGGTGGCAGCGTCAATGATGTCGTTCCGCCCAAGGGCTTCGACGGCTGCTTCGTCGTCACCAACATGGATGGCATCACCATCAGCCCCGACGGCACGACCGCGTCCGGCTCTCTGACGGGCGTGTCCGACCTGGCCGGCGGCAACATCGGCACGCTGACCTTCACCGTCAACGCCGATGCCGCCTACGGCACTTACACCGTTGAGGCCTACCTCATCTCCGGCAGCACCACGGTGAACGGCTCGGTGACGTTCACCGTGTCTCAGCGTCTCCCGGGTGATGCAGACGAGAATGGCGTTGTGAATGCGTTGGACGCAATGACGATTGCAATGTATGCTGCAGGATGGGATAACGTTTCCATCAATCTCTCCAATGCAGATGTTGATGGAAGTGGCACGGTCAATGCGCTTGATGCTATGATTATTGCACAATATGCAGCTGGATGGGCAGGAATAGTGCTGAAGTGACAAGGTTAGCTGGCTATGCCAGTAATTAGAATGGAGGAAACTGTATGAAGAAGATCGTATCTCTGTTGCTTTGCTTGTTTGTACTCTGTTTTGTGGGTACTGCTTTTGCTGCGGAAGCGAAGCCGGGCGAGGAAGTTACTGTGACTTTCTATGTCTCTAACCCGAATGCAGCTTGTTCATTCGAAGTAGCCCTTAGCTATGACTCCTCTGTATTTGAGTTTGTGTCTGCAAAGGGCCAGAATGGTGTAACAAAACCTGGCAGCGGTAGTGGTAAGTTTGTTTACTATGGTACTGAACCTTTTGAGGACGGTGCCATCGGTAAGGTAACCTTCCTCGTGAAGAGTGGTGCTGCTGCAAAGACATATACTATTGGTGGTTACTCTGCTGGTGCATGGAATATTGAGAGAGTGCCTGTTTCCATCAGCATTTCCGGCGGCTCTGTGACGGTCGTCTCCAACGCCTGCGCCACCCACACCTGGGGCGACAAGCTCGCGGTGAAGAAGGAAGCCACCTGCACCGAGGACGGCATTGGCTACAAGGTCTGCACCGTCTGCGGCGAGAAGGGCACTGAGACCACCATCCCCGCCACCGGCCACAAGGCTGGCACGCCCTATGTCCAGAAGGCTGCAACCTGCACCGAGGACGGCATCCGCATCATCCCATGCGCGACCTGCGAGGTCGAGTATGACCGTGAGGTCATCCCCGCCAACGGCCATAAGGCTGGCGATACCGTCGTGACCAAGAAGGCCACCTGCACCGAGGCTGGCACGCAGGTCACCAAGTGCGCCACCTGCGGCGAGGTCATCCCGGATTCCGCCAAGCAGATCCCCGCGCTGGGTCATGACCTCATCACCGACGCGGCCGTCGCCGCCACCTGCACCAAGGACGGCCTGACCGAGGGCAAGCATTGCTCCCGCTGCGACTACAAGGTTGCCCAGGAAGTCCTGCCGAAGCTCCAGCACAATCAGGATAAGGTCGAGAACGTCGGCGCGTCCTGCACCGCCCCCGGCACGAAGAAGTACTACTGCACCATGTGCGGTCAGCTCCAGAAGTCCGAAGAGGTTGCCGCGCTGGGTCATACCATCGTGGTCGATCCCGCCGTTGCCGCCACCTGCACCAAGGACGGCCTGACCGAGGGCAAGCATTGCTCCGTGTGTAAGGCAGTCATCGTCAAGCAGGAGAAGATCCCCGCTGCCCACAAGCCCGGCAAGGACGCTGTCCGCGTTGAGCCCACCTGCACCAAGGACGGTTCTATCAGCTACAACTGCTCCGTCTGCGGCGCGAAGATCAGCAGCGAGAAGCTGCCCGCCCTGGGTCATGATTATGACAGCGGCGTCGTGACCAAGGCTGCCACCTGCACCGAGGACGGCGTGAAGACCTACACCTGCCAGAACGACAAGTCCCATGTGAAGACCGAGAAGCTCAAAAAGTTCGGCCATAAGTTCGGCGCGTGGGTCGTCACCAAGCCCGTGACCGACACCGAGAACGGCGAGCAGCAGCGCGTCTGCGAGACCTGCGGCCACGTCGAAAAGCAGGTCATCCCCTGCGCGACCTACTTCCACAACACCGCTTGCGTCAAGGGCATCCGCTTCCGCGACATCGATGCCAACATCACCGACAAGTGGTACATGTTCGCCCCCATCGACCTCTCCGTGGATGGCGAGCAGGTCTTTGACCTGGTGGCCGGCAACATGCACACCATCGGCACTGTGCGCGTCCTGGTCAAGGAAGGCACTGTGACCATCACCTACGATCTGGCGAACGCGCGCGAGATCACCGTCAAGAGCGAGTTCGTGACCCTGCTGCCCTCCATCGCCGATGCGGCCAATGCTGACATCGAGAAGATGACCCAGTTCGTCTTCGGCGAGCCCATCAGCATCGCTGACGACCTCGGCGGCGACACCAAGGTTCTGCTGTATGTGCTGAACAACGTGGTGTACGAGGAGAGCACCACCGGCGTCCATGCGTTCCAAGACAACAAGGACTACGAGGCCTATGTCGAGACCCTGAAGACCCTGATGGACTAATTGCCAACCCGCCCCGCTGAGCAGCCATGCCCGGCGGGGCATTTTCGTCCACGCAAAAAGGCTCCCGCGATGGGAGCCTTTGCTTATTCGGCTGATTCTGCCGCCGTGAGCAGCGGCGTTTCGGCGGTTTCCAGCCGGGGTTCCTGGCGTTTGGCCTTGATGCATCCGTCCTCGATGGTCAGGCGGACGCTGTCCCCCAGTGAGATGCGCCCGGCGAGCAGTTCCTCGGAGAGGCCGTCCTCCACCGTGCGCTGGATCAGCCGCCGGAGCGGCCGCGCACCGAATTTGGGGTCGTAGCCCTCCTGCGCCAGCTTGGACACGACATCGCCGTCCCAGGTCAGGGCGATGGCGCGGTCGTGCAGGCGATCCGCCACCTGATGCAGCATGAGCGCCGCGATGGACTCGATGTCGCCCATGGTCAGCGGGTGGAAGACGATCAGCTCATCCACGCGGTTGATGAATTCCGGCCGGAACACGTCCTTGACCGCCTTCATCACGGAATCCTTCATCGTCTCGTAGTTGGCCGCGTCAGCCGTGGCCTTCGCGCCGAAGCCCAGCTGGCGGCCATTGCTGATGCTGTGCGCCCCGGCGTTGGAGGTCATGACGATGATCGTGTTCTTGAAGCTGACGACGCGCCCGGTGGAGTCTGTCAGGCGGCCATCCTCCAAAATCTGGAGGAGAATGTTGAACACATCGCCGTGCGCCTTTTCCACCTCGTCCAGCAGGACGACGGCATAGGGCTTGCGGCGGACGGCCTCGGTGAGCTGTCCGCCCTCCTCGTAGCCGACATACCCGGGCGGCGAGCCGACCAGGCGCGAGACCGTGTGCTTCTCCATGAATTCGGACATATCCACACGGATGACGGCGTTTTCGTCGCCGAACATGGCTTCACCGAGGGCGCGGCACAGCTCGGTCTTGCCCACGCCGGTGGGGCCGAGGAAGATGAAGCTGCCGATGGGGCGCTTGGGGTCTTTGAGGCCGGCGCGGGCGCGGCGGATGGCACGGCTGACGGCGCTGATGGCCTCTTCCTGGCCAATGACGCGCTGATGGAGCACGATTTCCAGCTGGAGCAGCCGGTCGATCTCCTTCTGGGTCATTTTGGTCACGGGGATGCCCGTCCAGCTGGACACCACGGCGGCGATGTCATCCTCGGTGACGGTCTCGCCGTCCGTGCCCTGGGAAGCATTCCAGCTTTCGCGCTTCCTGTCGATCTCCAGGCGCAGGCAGCGTTCACGGTCGCGCAGATTCGCCGCAGCCTCGAAGTCCTGGCGGTCGATGGCGCTCTGCTTATCCTTCTCGATGGCCTCCAGCTCCTTCTCCTGCTTGCGGAGGTCGGGCGGTGCGGTGTAGGCGGCGATGCGGACGCGGGAGCAGGCCTCATCCATGAGGTCGATGGCCTTGTCGGGGAGGAAGCGGTCGGCGATATAGCGGTCGGCGAGGTTGACGGCGGCGGACAGCGCGTCATCCGTGATGCGGACGTGATGGTGCTGCTCGTAGCGTTCGCGCAGGCCGTGGAGGATGCCGACGGCCTCTTCGGGGGTGGGTTCGCCCACGCGTACGGGCTGGAAACGCCGCTCCAGCGCCGCGTCCTTCTCGATGTGCTTGCGGTATTCATCCAGCGTCGTCGCGCCGATGCACTGCAATTCGCCGCGAGCCAGCGCGGGCTTCATGATATTCGCCGCGTCCAGCGAGCCCTCCGCCGACCCCGCGCCGACGATGGTGTGCATCTCGTCGATGAAGAGCAGCACATCGCCGCTCTTGCGGATCTCGGCGAGCGTGTTTTTCAGCCGCTCCTCGAATTCGCCGCGGTACTTGCTGCCCGCGACCATGCTGCCGATGTCCAGGCTGATGACGCGCTTGTTCAGCAGCATTTCGGGCACATTCCCGCTGACGATGCGCTGGGCGAGGCCCTCCATCACGCTGGACTTGCCCACGCCGGGTTCGCCGATGAGCACGGGATTGTTCTTCGTGCGGCGGATGAGGATCTGCGTCAGCCGCTGGATCTCGTTGTCCCGCCCGATGACGGGGTCAAGCTCGCCCTTGGCGGCCAGCGCGGTCAGGTCGCGCCCGTATTGCTCCAGCATGGACGGCGCGCGGCGGTTCTTGTTCGGCTGATTCGCCTGTGCATCGGGCGGATTGCCCTGCTGGGGCTGCATGAACGGGAAGATCGGCGGACGCGGGGGCTTCGCGGGCTGATCGTCCCCCTGGGGCGGATTGGCGGGGACATTCGTGTCCCGGGCGGCGCGGATGGCAGTCAGCAGCTCCTTCCGGGTCTGGTCAAAGGGGACTTCGCGTTCACGCAGCAGCGCCGTGGCGGCATAGGGCAGCTCGCCAATGAGCGTCAGCATGAGCATCTCGGTGGTGACGAATGCCCCGGCGAAGGGCGCGAGCTGCGCCGCACGCTGGAACACCGCGCGCATGTGGGGAGTCATCTCCATGCGGGCGGGATTGGGCTGCCTGTCGCCGGTGGGGACGCTCTCCAGGTCGGTGTGGAGGTCGCTGAGCGCCTGCTGCACATCGTCCTGGCTGATGCGTTCGGTTAGGCAGGCGGGGTAGTTCCCACCGGCCGCTAACAGGCCATAGAGCAGATGCAGCGTACCGACGCAGGGGTGCTTGGCAGCCAGGGCAGATTCGCGGGCGAGCTTGATGGCAAGCTGTGCCCGTTTGGAAAAGGAAGCGAAAAGTGGCATAGAACCTTCCTTTCTGATGATCGGGTGAGGGTCAGCATTCGTCCGTGAGCAGCGTGCGGATGCGGGTGGCGCGCGCCTCGTCCAGCGCCGCGCCGGTCAGCGCGTCCTCCGCCCAGGTGCACAGGTGCGCCTCCTGAGCGTGCTCCAGCAGCGCGTCCGTCAGCGGCAGTGGGAGCTTCAGCAGCCCCATGGCCGCGCCCAGGCGCAGATTCGACCAATGCTGATAGAATTCGTTCAGCGTCAGGAGTCTCGCGCTGCTCAGGATGCCCATCGCGCGGAAGATGACGTCCTCCAGGGGCGTTTTGCCCTCGGTGAGCGCCTTGTCGCGCAGGGACAGCTCCATGTCGCAGAGCTGATTGCCCAGGGTGGTGACGGTGGAGATCAGCTCCTGCTCCGTGCGCCCCAGGGTGACCTGATTGCTGATCTGGTAGATGTCGCCCAGGGCATCGCTGCCCTCGCCGTACACGCCGCGGATATTCAGCCCGACCTTCGCGACGAGCTGACCGACATTGCCCATCTGCTTGGCCTTGGTCAGCATGGGCAGATGCATCAGCAGGGACGCGCGCATGCCCGTGCCGGTGTTGGTGGGGCAGGCGGTGAGGTAGCCCAGCTGGGCATCGAAGGCGAAGCTGACCTGTCGGGAGAGCGCGTCATCCAGCCGGAAGCAGGCGGACGCGGCGCTGAGCAGGTCGAGCTCGGGGCGGATGGCCTGTATGCGGACATGGTCGTCCTCGTTCATCATGATGGACAGACCGTCCGCCTGATCGATGAGGGCGGCGGAGGTCTCGGGTGTCCGGAGGAGATCACGGCTGATGATGCGGCTCTCGGCCATGGCCGTCCTTGCGGCATCCGGCAGCTCACGCAGGCGGAAAAGCGCGAAGCCCGCATCCGCACCGGCGGCCTTGAGGGCGTTCACCGTGCGGGAGATGCATGCCGCGGCGAATTCGGGGCGATTCGAAACGTCGAAGGGGATGTCCTCATAATTGCGTGCCAGACGCACCTGGGAGGACAGGACAATCTCGTGACGCATCAGTCCTCGCCCCCTTCCGTGGCGCTGAGCTGTCGCAGTTGGTCACGCAGCACGGCGGCGGACTCAAAGTCCTCCATGGCGACGGCCTGCTCCAGCTGGCGCGTCAGCCGATCATAGACGGAACGGCGCTGCTGAGCGGCCTCGGTGTCCAGGGGCTTGCGCCCCGCATGCTGGACGCGCCCGTGGATCTGCTGGAGCATGGGTGTCAGCTGGGTGCGGAAGGCCGTGTAGCAGCACGGGCAGCCCAGCTTGCCGGACTTGGTGAACTGGCTCAGGGACGTGCCGCAGCGCTCGCAGACCACGTCCTCCTCCGGGGGGACGGGCGTTGCCGCCGCAGCCGCCGCGCCGCTGATGGCGCTCATGATGGCGCTGAGCAGGTGCTTGACATTGCCCGCGGCCAGGTTCATGTTCATTTTGGCCATGCAGTCCGCGCAGAGATGGCGCTGTGTCACCTCGCCGCCCATCATGACGGAGATGGTGTAGCAGGCCTCGTTCGCGCCGCATTCCTCACAGAGGCTGTAGTCGTTCTTGTTTTCAGCCATGGACGGCACCTCCCTGTTCCCGGTTCTGCCGGGCAATGGTCATCAGCATGGTTTTGAGCGTCCGGGCACGCAGCGCGCCCTTCATCGTGTCCGGAATGGGGATGGACATGGCCTGGGCGGACACCGCCGCGCACATGATCTCGCCCTCGGATTCGCTGATGAGGTTCTGCTCCACCAGCTGATGGATCAGCCGGACGGCCTCGCCCTCGCTGATTGTCTCGCCGATGCGCTCGTTGGTCAGGTACATCAGCCGCTGTGCGCCGGTCTGTACCACCCGCACGATGCGGATGTATCCGCCGCCGCCCCGGCGCGATTCGATGATGTACCCATGGTCGGGGGAGAAGCGCGTCGCCAGGACATAGTTGATCTGGCTGGGCGCACAGCCGAAGTACTCCGCCAGCTCGTTCCGCTTCAGCTCGACCTCCGGCTCATCCTGGCTGAGCAGCGTTTTGATAAAGCTCTCGATGGAGTCGCTGAGACGCATGGAAACTGCCTCCTTAGTCTGACTAACTTTGACCATCATAGTATACCATATTCCGCGCCGGATTGCAAGTGCCAGATTCAGCCGAATAAAAACGCGTCCCGCCATCCATCCTACGCCCGAAAGGAGCGATGAAAATGACCGAACGCGATTTCACTCTGGATGCCCCTGCGGCCAGCGCCACGGAATGCACCGGCGCAGAGCCGCGTGCCATGGACGAGGATGCCGCGCAGAGCATCGAGCGGATCACCGATGCGCGGTGTTCGCCGGCTTCCACGGCGGAAGACCCATCTCATCCGCCACAGCCCGGTGGAAGTGCTCATCCTTCTGATACACATAGTTCACCGAAGAAAAAATGCGGGTGCCGTCGGGCCAAAGGATGCGGCCCACGCCATCCGGACGAAGACCGTAATCGGTGATGTCCTGACCCTGCCGGGGGGTGAGGACGGTCAGGCGATTCTGGGTGCGGCTGCCCAGGAAGAGGGCGAACACGCCGGTCTCAACGTCCACGGAGAGGTGATGCCCGGTGAAGCCGGACAGGCTGATGGCCTTGTCGCTCTCATAGGGCGGCACCTCGCTGTGGCGCTGTACGGGGTGGCGGACGTAGCACTGTGCGCCGAGGTACTGCTGATAGCTGCCGTCCGGGCGCTGATGCCCGGTGCGGTTGCGGCTCATGTGGACGAGGCCTTCACGGCTGACGACCTCACCGCGCAGCAGCCCCTGACAGAGCCGGATCAGGTCGCCGCGGGTGGAGAAGAGTCCGGCGTGACCGCAGGGCTGGGGGTAGAGCACCCGAGCCTTGGGGTCGTGGGGCGTGCCGGGGAGGATGCCTTCCCGGCGGACATAGCGCCCCTTCTCGATGCGGTGTTCGCCGTTGCAGGACACGCACAGGCCGCGCTTCTCCTCCGGGACGACGAGGTAGGTGTCATCCATGCGCAGAGGACGGAGGACGATGCGCGTCAATAGGGTCGCGTAGTCCTCCTGTGCCGCGCCCTCGATCACATGCCGGAGCACCATGGCATGCATGTCCGAATAGGCACGCCCGGTGATCTCGCCGGGCTGAATGTCATGGAGCAGCGCCCATGCGGCATCGGGGGAGGACTGCATGTCCAGCCGGGCGGAGGTGTTCAGCGCCACCTCGAAGCCCAGCACCTGGGACACGGTGATGTCCGTCAGGCGGGTGAACTGGGGCGCATAGGCCGTCACGGGCGCGGAAAGCACCAATTTGCCCGCCTCGTGCAGGTGCATCACCATCAGCGCGGTGAAGAGCTTGGTCAGGCTGGCGAGGTCGAAGAGCGCGTCCTCCGTGAGGGGACGCTGGGCGTTTTCGTCCGCCAGTCCGCCGTGAGCGGTCAGCACTGTGTCCGCCGTGCCGCACGCCACCGACAGGCAGGGCATGATGTGCGTCTCCTCGGTGAAGAAGCGGATGGAGTCATGCAGGGTCATGGGAGCCTCCTTGTGACGAAAAAGCGTGCGCCGGACTCGCGATGGTCCCGGCGCACGTCGTTATTTCAGGATGCTGTCGCCGTCAATGATGGCGGGTTTGTATTCCTTGTTGAACGTCTCCAGAATGGTGGAGGCGGCCAGGTGCTTTTCGCCCAGGGTCTTGTCGACCCAGCGGATGAGGGCATTGTGGCGGATCTTGAAGCCCTTGTGGACGATGACGTACTCCACATTGTGGAGGTTTCCGGCCTCCTGACGGATGAAGCTGCGCATGGGGGCGCTCATCATGCCGCAGATGACGGGGATCATGAGGATGACACGGTCATATTTGGCAAAGTCCACATTATAAAGGTCAATTTCCATTTCCTGGCGGGTGAGGGTGCAAGCGTAGTAGTGCAGCAGCTCCTTGTTTGTGCCGCGCCAGGCCATGGGGATGATCTCCAGCCGGGAGGAACCCAGCTTATGCGCCCATGCGCGTGCGACCTTGGCCGTGCGGCCCGTGCGGGAAAAGTAGATGATGATGCTTTTCATTGATGTCCTCCAGGTATGCTCCAGAAATGGTCAGCGGCGCGCCGCGTCGGGGGTCAGGCTGGTGTTGAAGAAGGTGTGGATGATTTTCTCCATCCCGCTGACGCCCGCGTAGTAGCCGCAGCTGTTGTCCAGCACGACATCGGCGATGCTGCGGTAGATGTCGATGCGCTCATGGTAGAGGCGTTCGACCTCGGGCAGACCCTTCTGCGCCAGCAGGGGACGGCGATTGAGCTTGATGTCCCCCATGATCTCCTCCAGCGGGCGATCCACCAGGACGATCATGCCGTGATTGCGCATGATCTCGCGGTTGAAGTCGTTCAGCACCATGCCGCCGCCGGTGGACACAAGGCTGCCCTGCTCACGGGAGAGCTGGACGAGGGTGTTCGTCTCGGCGGTGCGGAAGGCCTGTTCGCCATAACGGGCGAAGATCTGGCTGGTGGAGCAGCCCAGCGCCTGTTCGATCCGCTGGTCGGTGTCCACATAGGTCAGCCCCAGATTGGAGGCGACCTTCTTGCCCAGGCTGGATTTCCCGCTGCCCGGCATGCCGATGAGGAAGATATGTTTCTCGATCATTGTGCATCCTCCTCCGCAGTGGCGAGCAGCCTTTCCTGTTCGGCACGGCTCAGCGCCATGATCTGCACGAACAGGGTGCGGACGCTGTCCTTCAGGCGCTCGTCCGTCAGCATGGCGGCGCGGCTGTCCAGCACCTGACCTTCGCGGGAGCGATCCAGCACGGGCAGTCCATGCGCCTGCTTATACGCCGCGACCTCCTGCACGATATGCATGCGCTGTTCAAACAGGCGCACAAGCTCGCGATCCACCGCATCCAGCGCGGCGCGGCTCTCCTCCAGCGATCTCATAGGCGGCACTCCTCTTTGCATGCTTTGCTCAACCTATTATAACGGAAAAACACAAAAAGTGCAACCCCGCCCGTCAGGATAACGCAAAAAGTGCATCGGCTGACGCAAAGCTGGCGGATTCACCCTCCGCGCAGCCGGAAGAGCTCCAGCATGGTGGCCTCCAGCGCGCCCTCCTCGTGGAGCTGACCGGACTTGATGCGGTACTCGGTGTCCAGGCAGAGCTGCACGGCACGCTTGACCTGTCCGCCGGTGTACGCCTTCGCCTGACGCATGCAGCTTTCGACAGCGAATTGCTTCATGCCCAGCCGCTGTATGATCTCGCTCGTCGGGAGCTTCTCGAACTGCATGATCTTGATGTGCTGCATCAGCCGGAATTGGCGCAGGAGCATGGCCAGAATGCCCAGCGGATCGTTTCCGGTGGTGAGCATGTCGCGCATCAGCCCGAGCGCCTTGCCCTGCTGATCGGCGACCACCGCGTCCACCATTTCGAACACGGTGCACTCCAGGGAGCGCACGGCGATGCTGCGCACGTCCTCCGGGGTGATGGTGTCGCGTTCCCCGGTGAGGGCGGCCAATTTGTCCATCTCCAGCCGGAGCAGCGCCGTGTCCGCCCCCACGGTGAAGGACAGCAGGGAAGCCGTGGCCGTGTCGACATGCTTGCCCATGGCGGCGAAGGCCTTGATGATCCACGCGTTCAGCTCCTGCTCGGTCAGCGGGTTGAAGGACACGATGCTCCCGTGCTTCTTGATTGCGCCATAGAGCTTCTTGCGGCCATCCGCCTTGCCCCGGTGGAGGAAAATGAGCACGGCGCTCACCGGCACTTGGGGGAGGTAGGCGATGAGGCTATCGTCAGCCTCAGCACGACCCGTCAGCGCCGGATGATCCCGCACGACGACCAGGCGCTTCTCCGCCAGAAAGGGCAGCGTCTCGCATGCGGCGACGATGGCATCGGTGGCGGGCGCGTCCAGCAGGTTCTCGTTCAGCTCCTCCATGCCCTCGGGCAGCAGCGCCTTGCGCAGGGCTTGCAGCGTGGCGACCTTGATGTTCTCCTCCACGCCCTCGAAGAGATAAGCGCCCTGCACCGTGCCAGCCTTGATCTGCTGGCTGAATTCTTTCCGATTCATATCGTACCTCGCGGCGGGTCAGATGATGCAGCCGTCCCCGAGGACGGCCAGTGCGGCATCGGGGCGGATGGCGCGCGCCTCCCGCAGGAGGGTCTCCGGGTCGATGGCGGGGTTCAGGTGGGTGATGACGAACCGGCGGACATGGGCATCCGCTGCCAGCTGTGCCGCATGTGCCGCGGACAGGTGGGGTTTCGCCGCCGTCCAGGCGGATGCGGGGAACAAACCGTCCGCCAGCAGCAGATCCGCCTGATGGGCGAAGGCCGTCAGACCGTCCGTCACATTGGTGTCCCCCGTGTAGCAGAAGACCCTTCCGCCCTGCGTCACGCGGTACATCACCGCCGGCACGGGATGACGCGCCGCGAAGGCCTCGATGTGCACGTCCCCAAGGTCGAAGGCATCCCCCGCGCCGATGTCATGCAGCACCACGGCCTCGCAGCCCTGCACGGCTTTGCGAACGAGGGAGGTTTCGTCCGCCGGGGCATAAACGTGCAGCGGCGGACTCCCCGCCGGGCGGCTCTCCAGACGGTAGAGCAGGGGCAGCACATCCGCGCAGTGGTCGTAATGCCAGTGCGTCAGGAGCAGCGCGTCCAGCGCCTCCGGGGCGGTCAGCGCCGTCAGCCGGGGAAGCGTCCCGCAGCCCATATCCAGGGCGAGGGAGCGTTCGCCGCAGGTCAGCAGATAGCCGGAGGTCGCGCCGTTCGCGCCGGGGAAGGGGCCGTTCATGCCCAGAATGGTCAGCCGCATCAGGATCACGCTCCATCGGATTTTTCTGTCCCCTCCATGATACCCGGTTTGGGCGGATTTGTCCAGCAGAAAAAAAGAAATACGAAAAACGCGAAAACGTTTGCGCGATGCCGACGCATGTGCTATAATGGAGAGCCAGAGTACCCAGCACAGGAGGACATGGAGCAATGAAGTACGGCCATTTTGACGATCAGGCGCGGGAGTATGTGATCGATACGCCGCGCACGCCCTATCCCTGGATCAACTATCTGGGATGCGAGAAATTCTTCGGCATTATCAGCAACACGGCGGGGGGCTATTGCTTCTATCGGGACGCACGCCTTCGCCGGGTGACGCGCTACCGCTATAACAATGTGCCGGTGGACGACGGCGGACGGTATTTCTACATCAAGGACGGCGAGACCATCTGGAATCCGGGGTGGAAGCCGGTCAAGACCGAGCTGGATGCGTACTCCTGCCGACACGGCATGGGGTACACGGTCATCACCGGGCGTAAGAACGGGCTGATGGCGAGTCAGCTGTCGTTCGTCCCGCTGGGGAAGAACGCCGAGGTGCATCAGATCACGCTGACCAATGAGGCGGCGTCCGCCAAGGATGTCATTCTGACCTCCTTTGTGGAGTTCTGCCTGTGGGATGCCTCCGATGACATGCTGAACTTCCAGCGGAATTTCTCCACCGGCGAGGTGGAGGTGGAGGACGGCGTGATCTACCACAAGACCGAGTACCGCGAGCGCCGCGACCATTATGCCTTCTACGCGGTGAACGCCCCCATCGACGGCTTCGACACGGACATGGAGACCTTCCTGGGGCTGTACAATGGCTTTGATGCCCCGCAGAGCGTCGTGAACGGCCAGATGGGCAATTCGATGGCCTCCGGCTGGCAGCCCATCGCGTCCCACCAGATCAGGGTGCACCTCGAACCGGGGGAGAGCCGCAAATTCAATTTCGTCCTGGGCTATGTGGAGCTTCCGCAGGCGGAGAAGTTCACCGCGCCCAATGTCATCAACAAAGCCCCGGCGAAGGAGCTCATCGAATCCCTGACCACGGATGAGCAGATCGATGCCGCCCTGCATGCCCTCAAGGCGCACTGGGACAGCCTGCTCTCCGTCTACACCCTGCACCACGGGGACGAGAAGCTCAGCCGTATGGTCAACATCTGGAATCCCTACCAGTGCATGGTCACGTTCAACATGAGCCGTTCCACGTCCATGTTTGAGTCGGGCGTGGGGCGCGGCATGGGCTTCCGCGATTCGTCCCAGGATCTGCTGGGCTTTGTGCATCAGATCCCCGAGCGTGCCCGGGAGCGCATCCTGGACATCGCCGCGACCCAGTTCCGCGACGGCGGATGCTACCACCAGTATCAGCCGCTGACGAAGAAGGGCAACAACGACATCGGCGGCGGATTCAACGACGATCCGCTGTGGCTGATCGCGGGTGCGGCGGCGTACATCAAGGAAACGGGTGATTTCGCCATTCTGGACGAGGCCACGCCCTACGACTGCGACCCGAATGACTGCGGCACGCTGCTGGAGCATCTGGAGAACAGCTTCTACCATGTGGTGAACAACCGCGGCCCGCACGGTCTGCCGCTCATCGGCCGCGCCGACTGGAATGACTGCCTGAACCTGAATTGCTTCTCCGATACGCCCGGCGAATCCTTCCAGGTGTTCTGCAATCCCGATGCGCCGGATGACCGCGTGGCGGAATCGGTGCTCATCGCGGGCATGTTCGTGGCCATCGGGCCGGAGCTGGTGGCGCTGTACCGCGTCAAGGGCATGGACGACAAGGCCGCTGCGGCGCAGCAGCACATCGACGACATGCGTCAGGTCATCCTGACGGCAGGCTGGGACGGCGAATGGTTCGTCCGCGCGTATGATGCCTTCGGGCACAAGGTCGGCTCGCACGAATGCGATGAGGGCAAGATCTTCATCGAGTCCCAGGGGTATTGCGTGATGGGCGGCGTCGGCGTGGAGGACGGCAAGGCTGAACAGGCCATGAAGTCCGTGGAGAAGTGGCTGGAGACCGAGCACGGCATCGTGCTGGTGCAGCCGGCGTACACCGCCTACCATCTGGAGCTGGGCGAGGTGTCCTCCTATCCGCCGGGATACAAGGAGAACGCGGGCATCTTCTGCCACAACAACCCGTGGATCATCGCGGCAGAGACCGTTCTGGGGCATGGCGACCGCGCCTTCCAGCTGTATTCGAAGATCGCCCCGGCCTATCGCGAGGAGATCAGCGACCTGCACAAGATGGAGCCCTATGTGTATTCGCAGATGATCGCGGGCAAGGACGCGAAGAACTTCGGTCAGGCGAAGAACTCCTGGCTGACGGGCACGGCGGCGTGGAATTTCTACGTCATCAGCAATTACATCCTGGGCATCAAGCCCGATTGGCAGGGACTGCGCATCGACCCGTGCATCCCGCATGACTGGGATGGCTACGAGGTCAGCCGCCGTTTCCGCGGCGCGACCTACGAGATCGCCATCCGCAACCCCAAGCATGTCTGTAAGGGCGTGCATGCGGTCACGGTGGACGGCCAGCCCATCGACGGCAGCCTCCTGCCCGTCTTCGCCGACGGCCAGACCCATCGGGTGGAGGTCATCCTCGGCTGACTTGTCACGGCTGACGCATATGAAGTGCGTCAGCCCTTTTTCCATCCACCCCATCCGAACGATCCGCCTGCATCGTCATCCGCCGTCCGCCGATTCGCCGGACGATGCAGCAACCCAAATCGTTTTCGCGGACGTTTCGTTCGTCTTTGTGAAAAACGGCAAAAAATTGGCCATTTTTTATGATTTCGCAGCAGGAATCCGCATTCGTATGGCGAAATGTATCATCACAAGGGAGGCGAGATAGGGAACAAGCCTCCACGCTCCGGCCGTCAGGGCGATAAAGGCCCCTCAGGAGCGATGTGAAGAAAGGGTGTGATGCCAGTGGCGCATCATCAGGAGCGGACGCTCTGACAGACGTCAGCCATGACCGACCGATGAGTGCTTCCGCAATCAGGAATTATCTGTGAAAGGAGCACCCTTATGAAGTTGACGATCACTGCGAAGAATATGACGGTATCCCCGAACGTTACCCGCCGCATCGAAAAGAAGACCGAGAAAATGAGCCGCTATCTGCTGCCCGATACCGAGATGCAGATCCGGCTGAGCAAAGAGCCGAAGCGTGATCTCCGCATCGCTGAGATCACCGTACCGATGGGCAATAACGTGTTCCTGCGCGCCGAGGCCTCCGAGCCCGAGAACCTCTTCCTGGCCATCGACCAGGCATTGGCCAAGATCGAGCGCCAGATCCACCGTCACCGTACCAAGCTGAGCAAGCGCCTGAAGGAGGACGCATTCACCCTGCCCGATGCCGAATACATCGAGGACGAAGCCTTACTTGAGGCCGACGCGCCCCAGATCGTCCGTCGGAAGACCTTCCCCGTTCGCCCCATGTCCGTGGAGGATGCGGCGGTTCAGATGGAACTCCTGGGTCATAGCTTCTTCGCGTTCGTCAACATTGAGACGGAAAGGACCAACATTCTCTACCAGCGCAAGGACGGCGGACTGGGTCTTCTTGAACCCGAAGCATAACGGGTCGCCGGGGCAGCCAATACGCCCGACCTGAAAAGTTCCGCACCTTGCAGGAAAACACATACAGCGAATTGAATATGTAAGGTCGAGGAAATCGACATCCAGGGCTTCCGGAGCGATACGATCCGGAAGCCCCTTTCGATTCCATGAAGGAGGAAGTACCATGCAGAACTACCTTTTCGTCCATTTCCGCGAGAAGACCAGTCCCGAGGGCGAGCAGGTCTATTTCGCCATCAGCCGGGATGGCTTCCATTGGGAGGCGCTCAATGACGGTCAGCCCATCCTCTGGGCGTACTACGGCGACCATGGCGTCCGCGATATGACCATCTGCCGTGACCGGGCGACGGGGCGCTTCCACATTTTCGCCACCGACCTGAGCCTGAGCTACGGCATGCGCGGCAAGTATCAGCATTCCTGGGGGAACATCACCCGGCATGGGTCGAAGGATCTGGCGCATTGGTGGTCGGATGATCTGGTGCACTGGTCGGAGCAGGAGCTGATCCGCCTGGGGGACGAGGGCTGCGGGTGCATCTGGGCGCCGGACATCATCTACGACAAGGCTTCGGGGGACTATGTCCTGCACTGGAGCTATTCCCATGCGGACAATGGCTACGGGCCGATGGCCATCTACTATGCCCGCACGAAGGATTTTGTGAACTACACAAAGCCCGCCCTGCTCTATCGCAAGGCGGACAGTGGGTGCATCGATTCGGCGATGTACGAGGAGGACGGGAGGTATTACCTCTTCGTCAAGTCGGAGAAAAACCCCGCGACCATGATCGAGCTGGTATCCGACCAGGTGACCGGCCCGTGGACACGCGTGGAAGCCTTCGATCAGGCGATGCAGCAGGTGCAGGCCGGCCTGTACGAAGCCCCCACGGCTGTCCGGCTGGATGACGGCCGCTGGTGTCTGTTCATCGACTATTACGGCGTGCGGGGCGCTGGACAGGGCTATGTGCCCTTCGTTGCGCCCAGCATGGCGAGCGGCGAATTCGTCCGCAGCGACGCAGCGTTCCACTTCCCCTATGGCTTCAAGCACGGGACGATCCTCCCCATCACCGAGGCGGAATTCGACCGCATGAAGGCGCATGACTGGGCGGACGTGCCCGACCTGCGCTGATGGCATGCGTGGAAACGGCTGACGGCGCGCCGGGCGCTTCGTGCTGACGGGACAGAAATCAGCCTGGGGCGGAAAAAACGCGAAAAGCCCTTGAACATCTCATCCGTTCTGCATATAATAGAAGCAGGGAAATCCCTACTTATCCTACTTGCAAGGAGGCGAGTATATGCAGAGAGCATTTGTTGACAACGCCAAGGTCATGGCCAAGGGGCAAGTCACCATCCCGAAGGATGTGCGCACTGTCCTGGGGGTGAACAGCGGAGACCGCGTCACATTTGTTGTCGAGGGGAATGTGGTACGACTTGTCAACTCAGCGGTGTACGCCATGCAGATGCTTCAGAGCCAGATGAAGGGCGAAGCCGAGAATAGCGGGCTGATGACCGATGATGACGTGATGTCGTTGATCGGGGATATGCGTGCGGAGAGTGATGAGCGGTGAAAGTGCTGATCGATACCAACATTTTGATCTCAGCAGCACTGCGCCCTGCCGGTACGCCGTATGAGGCTTATTTGAAGGCCGTCACGTTCCCCAACCGTGGGGTGGTGTGCGAGCAGAACATCGACGAGCTGCACCGTGTTTGGAATCGAAAGTTTCCGAACAAGATGAACGCGTTGGAAGCATTCCTGTCTCGTGCGTTGTTGACGTTGGAGCTTGTGCCGATCCCGGAAGCAGACATCGAGCAAGAAAAGCAGATTCGCGATGTGAAGGATCGACCGATCCTCCGTGCCGCATTGAGTGCTCACGTGGACGTGTTGCTGACCGGTGATAAGGACTTCCTTGAATCTGGCTTGGTTCATCCCAGAATTATGACTGCTGCACAGTTCCTCGCAAATGGCGATTGATTCCAATTCAACGTAAAACGGCTGATGTCGCGCCGGGCGTTTCGTGCTGACGGGACAGAAATCAGCCTGGGACGGCATCTCCACCGCTCCAGGCTGAATAAGGCCGCTTGCATCACAGTTGTGCAGCGGTTTTCACAGTCGCCGCAGATAAGGTTACGCTGATGCAACGGGCTCAGTGCAGGCCGAACGTGAAAGTCACTCCTCCCACGTGCTCCTGGTGTCCTGCGCGATGCGGAGGAAGTTGTGCAGGCGTGCACGATCATCCTCAGACAAGGTCGGAGCGATCTCCGTCACCAGGTCATCGCTTAGGCTTGCGATGAGCAGCGACTGCGGGGTGACCTTCAGCGTGTTGCAGAGCTGGATGAGCGTCTCCAGGCTGGCCTTGCGGCTGCCGCGTTCGATGTGGCCGAGGAAGGAGGCTGAAATGCCGGCCTTCTCCGCCAGTTTGTCCTGTGTCAGCCCCTGATGACGGCGAATGTCCCGTACCTGACGACCAAAGTCCTTATAATCCATGAACTGTCCCTCCTGTTTAATATTTCGAGTAGTAGTAATGTTGCCTGTAAGAAGGATAATATACGATATTCACGTAAAGCATGATGTATTACAGGAATTAATGTGCACCATAAGAATCATTCATAAACTTATACGATAAGAATTATTCCGGGCAGTCCGTCAGCAAAAAAATGCATCCGGAAGTCAGAAAAAATGCAAAAAA